>CAYUWR010000022.1:0-50633 GCA_964448685.1 uncultured Nitrososphaeria archaeon | reverse complement strand
GGCTCCACCCACTTCATGCTGCCGGAGATGTCGTTGACCAGGACAACATCAAACTTTCTTGGGCCTACTACAGACTGAGTGTAGGGGCTAGGCAGAGAAATCGAGATCACGTAGCTGACCGTGACGGTTTGACCATACTGTGACAGATCTTGGCCCTGCATATTACCTATCGGGTAAGTGTTAAGAACGGTTCCATTGGCCAGCAAGACGGTGACGTTAAAGTATGTTCCCGGCGGAAGGAGGCTTTGGAGAAGCTGCTGAAGTTGCGCCTCCCAGTCTCCCCCGGCACCTAAGATATCCTTTAGAGCATTTGTGTCGTCGAGGATATATAGGAGGTTGTTCGCTGTCTGCTGAAGATCTTCACCGCGAACTTGAGATGTTGTCGTGCTGTAGAATGTGGCGGTAAAGATGGCGGCGGTCATGATGATGACCGCGAGCAGCGCCTCTATAGATCTAGCCTGCGCCCTTCTACGCCTAATCAAGCTGGTTGGGTTCATTGTGAAAGCCTCCAAAAGCGGAACCTCGCCTCATAAACGTAGCCGTCGATGTTCACGTACTGGCTTAGGGAAACCGTCTTCAGTCCCCCCTGCGGCTCAGGTGAGGGAAAGGTGAAGGGTTCGATCATGGGCTGGCCTTCGACCACATATTCACCTTCTACGGTCAGAGGCTTCGGAGGATCAGATTGGCTGCATGAGGTGTCTGAGGAGCTTTGAATGTAGCATCCAGCCAGAGCAACCGTACTTGACGACTTCGTTGTTATCAGAAGCATGACATTCTGGGGGCTTACAGATGAGAAGGTCAAGGCTGCTCTGCCATCGACATCGGTCGTGGAACTGTCTCGTCCGATGGCGTCGCCAACATGCCAATTGCCGGCGTCGTCAACATAGTATCCTTTGACGATGACCGTTGCAACAGGAAGGTTCTTCAGATCCTTCACGACGACATTGAACCTATGTTGGCCAGCAGAATAGCTCACATCGGAGACACTTATGTTCAGCGCTGGAGTTATGCGTAGAGAGAAGCCGTAGAGATCTTCAAGCCCAAGGAGCCGTCTCGCATCATTGACGGTGATCGACCCATTCTTCAGGCAGAGAACCTTCCCTCTGTCCAAGGTGAAGGCTCTAGCGTCCATCTTCGCAAGCCCAAGTGATCTGACGGTAGTCCTGTTCCAGTCCACTGGATCTCCTGGTGTAAAGAGAAGCTTGTTGAACACCTCTCTTGCAACCGTGTTAAGCCGCTCTTCGTCGAGAAGGTTTACGGCCACAAGAGTTGAGGAGGTCATGCTCACATACGTCCATCCAGCCAAAAGTATCACGATAATTGCTGCGATAATGTATTCATAGATGGGGTTCACTTATATCACCCTCCAAGCCTCAGCTGAACCGTCACCGACATGTTTCCTCCAACAGTCTGCTTTTCACATCTTACAATTAAAGGTTTGCCGGCTGGGATCACACCTTCAACCATCTGTATTGTCGGCGAATCTTCAGACCAAAGTGCAGCCTCCGCCCAGACAGTCGGCTGATCATTCAATCTAGCCCTAACCTTCCACATGCCATCAGATCTTATAAGCAGTATCGAGTAGGTCTTGTCGCTGACGGTTATCGGCATATCGATCTTCTTCTCCATAGCAAAGGATTCGCTTTTAGAGTTCACAGCCAACACGGTGAGGTCGACGACGGTCGAGGAAACTCTAGCCGCTGTCTCTTCAAGCTGAGAGACGACTATAGCCTGAGTCATGGACGCAACATAGTTCATGGAGACATATGAGAGAATCATGAGCACCGCCAAAGTCGACAAGACGCCTATCGCATGCACCATGCTCGCAGAAGCCATCAGCCACCACCAACCGTAACCACAACCTTCGCGAACACTATGCGGACGATCGTCCTCTTCCCAAGGTCTCCACCCAGCTCGGTCAGGGTCACCCTCTCAGTCTTGGGGGTAGGCCATCCACCTACCGCTGTGAAGGTGATCTCCTTGCTCTGGTTACCCTTGTCGAATGCTGGAAGCTGATAGGAGAGCACGCCACTGTTCCTAGCCGAGATCGTCAAGTAGTTGCCGCCATACCAGACGCCTCTGGTAAGGTTGAGGTAGGTTACTTCAACCACGTTGAACTCCTCTAGGCTGCTGCCATTATAGAACTTGAAGGTGCCAAGATAGTTAACCCTCACCCTACCATAGTCTAGGTTTATCCAAGCGCCCTGAGACTGGTTTACCGTCACCCTGCCAAGCGGCCTAGAGACATCCGTCAAAAGGATCGAGCTGTCGCCGACCAGATTACTATCCGCCGTGCCAACAGAAGAACCTCCCCTAATTCGAAAGACGGCAATGGACGCGTTGCCCGCTGCCAGAGGCGTATAGCTTGACCCACCATGTTGGGAGATCCAAAGTGTGACGCTTCCTCCAGTCTGCTCAAAGCTCGGCCCAGAAGTCCTAAAGTTGAACCTTATGTAGGCGCTGGAGTCAGGCCTAAAGATCAGGTCTTCAACAAGGTTCTCGAATGATACCATGATCCCCTGAGCTTGACTAAACTCCCTCGACGCGCTCTCTATGCCGAGGACGTAGGTGGCGTATCCGAAGGTTGAGAGGACGATGGCGATTATGCCTGCCGTTAAGATTACTGTACTCGTTACCTCCGAGACACCCCGCCTAGACTTCTTTCTAAAGCCTGCTGGCTTATGTTCTAAATCTGCAAATGCCAGCAGCAGTTTTCCAATCTTCAAGCCCCTTTCCACACATTTACGTACTTCGCAACACATATCCATTATTTATAGTTTATCGTAGGTAGACAGCGATTCAACACAATACACGTATCCATGTATAGGAGAGGAGACCTTGAGTAGACAACACAGCTAAGACCACCCTGCCCCCCAGCACATACCAGAGCACAGCAGCCCAAAACAAACTCAAACACATCCACCCAAGACCTCCATTCTTTCTAATGCGATTTGACAGTTTCTAGAAACAAAAGGTTTATATTCACACCCTGAGAATGTCTCATACGATAAGATGCACAACAAAAAGAGAAGAGGTATAAGTCCAGTCATAGCAACAGTCATACTGATTGCAATCGCCGTAGCCATCGCGATAGCAGTAGCCTTCTGGGCAGCAGGATTAACAGGAGCATTCACAAGATTCGAAAAACTGGAGATAACAAGCGCATATTCAACGGCTGCAGACACAATCGTTCTAAATGTCAAGAATACGGGATCATCTGATGCAACAATAACAAACGTATTCGTGAACGGAATACCGATAGCTGATTTTTCCCCCAACGGTGGTGTCTCAGCGAGCCCCAGTCCTAGCACACTGCCGAGATCGGTAGCAACTGGCAGTGAAGTGACTCTGACGCTTAAATTCGACTCTGAATTATCCCATGGTGTCACATACGACATCAAGGTTCACACGGCCTCTGGAACTGACTATCCTAAGGCTGTTGTAGTGCCGTAGAACTCTCCTTCCTTTTTTTTGATCTCTAACTTATCAGGAAAAGTTATATAATGCTTTCAGATCTTGTTCGTTGATTTTCTTTGGAAACTAGCGGAAAGGCTGCTCGAAGACATAGCATTCAATGGGTTAGAGTTTGTGTTATTGTTTTGATTCTGGTTTTGATTGTATACTTTGGTTTGTCGCCTTTTTCAGTTCACATTCCTTCTGCAAAGAGCACTACTGTGCTAAGCTACCCAAATAGGTGGCCAGAAGCAGTTGAATTGATTTCTGGCTGTCAAAGTATTAGAGTGGAGTCTTTCTCAACTGGCCAGAGTGCTCTGATGGATAGAAACTGTTCTTTGTCTCGTCAGATTGTTGACGGTCTTCGCGCTTCATCTGTTAGAAAGATTACATCGAAGGTTGCGGTTGTCGATGGTACTACTCAGACTGCGATTGCTGCCTATGGGCACAACTTGCTCTTATTTTTTGAGTTAGGCAATGGTTCTTCTGTCAAGCTCGATCTTGTTGGAAACACTGTCTGGTATGAGGACGACTTCAACATTTACGAGGTCGACTTCGATCCGACAATATTTGATCTTGTTCAACAGTTCCTATTGTCTCAGTCAAGCTTGCCTTTTGCAAGTGAACACTTTCTGCAGGGGATGAAGCTTTACGTGACTCTGAACAGCCTTAGTATCAGAGCTGGGGAAAAATTAACGGTCAATGTGACCGTTCAAAATGTAAACAACACAGGTGTAGTCATTTTCAAGACTTTGAAGGATTATATGTCTGTGAAGGTATGGAAATCTACTAGTCTCGTATACCATGCCGACATGTACGTTCACGGACAGGACGATGTTCTGGAAATCGGAGAGAAGAAAAGTTGTGTACTTAGGTGGGATACGTCCGAGAATATGTTGAATGGTGATGCGCCTCCGTCGCCTGGCAAATATGTCTTGCAGGTTTCTGCCTCAGTCACAGATGCTGTCTCTGGCTCAAGGATGGTTTTGGAGACAGGACTTATCGAGGTAACTGTCACAGGAGAATGATACCGTATGTGACTTTAGATGATTCTCGCAGTACGTAACGGTTGTTACTTTGAAAAATACCCATGTGCATCCGTTATTCTTTAAATTGGCGCGCTTGGAATGCTTGTTGAATCTTGCGAACTTGGTGTCTGTTAGCAATCATCGTAAACTGTGGGCCTATCACGTACTTTATAATCGCTCCCTATGATCTCGTAGGTCTCCGGTATCCACTTCTCTCATGACGCCGAACATGCTCTCCTTTTTCGCGAAGTATTCAACCAGGATCTTGTTCACATAATTGGAAATGTTTCTAGCTCCAGCCTTCTCTTTTAGCAGTTGGTAGACGTCTCTCTCTGAGGACAATTGTCGTCTTTCTAGCCATAAACATCACCGTACACATTTACATAAATGCACTCTATAATTGTTTTGCAGCTTCAACTAATGTTCCTACTTTATTCAGTAGGTAAGGTGATTCTTGAAAACTTATCAAACAAGGAACTTACCCTTTTCAATTATTGTCTAAACGTAAAGTGATGGGCTTAGATCGTTGAGAATCGTTTTGAATGGCGGTACGAAGGTTGTTATTGGTTTTAGTTCTTCTTCCCATCTTTTTTCTATCTCTATGATTCTTTTCTTGAACTCTTCTTTATTGAAGGCCATCTCATAGTAGTTTAATTTCATGTCAATCAGTTCTGTATTGGTTTTCACGTTTTTCTTGGTCAGGAACCAGAGGTCATATAGGTCGCTGGCTCTTCCGCGGCATAAGATTGCTCTGACTTTTTCAGCTATTATTTCTTCCGGCTTCATCACTAGTATCAGGTATGGCCTTATGTCGGGGTATATTGGCACAATTTCTTTTGTGTCTGGGTTCAAGAGTAGATCTTTCCGAAGGCTGACTTCCACTCTTAGCGAAGTTGTGCTTCTGTCTGTTCCATCGAATAGGGGGCCTTTGATCTTTAAGACCAAGGTCTTGCCTACGTCCTTGAATTTTTCCTTTCTTGAGATTTCTGTGGAAAAGCCAAAGTGTTCAATATCCCTCGCAACCTTTTTTACAATTTCTTCTTCCTTGTCTTTTGTGGAGGTAAAGTCCAGGTCTAAGCTGAACCTGTTTAAGCCATAGACTTTTTGTAAGGCGGTCCCACCTTTGAATACTAGTTCTTTCTTGGATTCCACTGAAAGAAACAAAAGGAAAATATGTTGTAGATAGTCTTTTTCTGTCTGCCACAGGTTGAACCCGGAGGCTTTGGTTAGTTCGCGTAGCTGTCTTCTGTCGAGCACTATTAGAGCGCCTCGTTAATTATGATCTTCCATTTTTCGCTTTTTTTGCTTGTTGGTGGCTTAAGGGGGTTGAGCAGTTCATAATTCTTGTTGATCAACGCCTTTAAGGTGTCATAAGCATCTCTTCCTGCAAGTTCTAAGAGGTATCCTAGTCTTTTTGCAACTATTGCAGAGTTGAATCTTTTGGAATAATCTAACAGTTTCACTTCATCTAAGGGGGTTTCCTTCAATACTGAAAAAGTTTCGGGTATTGGGCAGTATTTTGGGAGGGATAAGCTATCTAGTATTGCTTTTTCGACTTCGGCTACAAACACTGTTTTCCCTCCTATGTATTCTCTCAAGTAACCGAAGAACCTTTCTTTTGAAAATTTGACAAATCTTATTCTATATCCATCGCATAGAATTTCTTTCCTTTGTTTGAGACTTACAATGAAGATCGTTGAAGGGATTTGAGTGGTTAGATTATAGTAAGAATAGGCTGAGATGAAAGAAACATATGACGGGATGACGATGGAGGATGCTACGGTAAGAGGGTTTTGATCCGGTAATGAATACTTGTTCTTCTCAATCCGAGCCAAGAGTTTCCGCTTTACTAGCCTATTTAGTAAGACCTTAACGTAGTATTCATCTTTGCCGGAAATCTTTACTATGTCTTCTATAGAAAAGACGCTATTTTTTGAGCCCTCTATTGTCTTAATGAGTTCCGCGCTTTTCATTCTCCCTCCAAGCTTGGCAATTTTGTTTTTGTATATATAAAGTTATCAAAAATGATAACTATTAAATGGCACTTTGTCTATGCAGGAAATTCATCGCAATCCAAAATTGTTACCTGAACGTATCAAGTTAGATTGACTTCAGTTCCTGGTTTCTTTGTGCACATCAGCCATTTTTCTCGTAAAGGGTTGTAGTTGAAGAACTAAATACACTTGGTACATATATGAAACTGGTTATAGTTGATGAGTACGGCAAAGCGTTAAATACCAGTATACCTCTTTAGTGGTATGTTTGAAAAAGGTCAGTCTGTACTTGGACGAGAGACTTTGGGCGAGGTTCAAGGAGGTAGTTTTAGGAAGGCATGGCACATTAAGGAAGTTAAGTAACGAAGTAGAGGGCGTAATTCGATCTTCAATAGTTGATGAAGAATATCTTAAGCAGGCCTTCAAAATGGCTGGCGCTAACTTGAACGTATCTATCTCCTCTGAGGAGCTGAGAAAGGTTAGGCCGAAACTTCGAGGACCTCCATCTGAAGTGCTTGTTCGAGGGATGAGGCGGGCACGTTTTGCTGAAAGTGTTTGCCGACAGTAGTGCGGTAGTTAAGCGATACATTTCTGAACCAGGTAGTTCTTCAGTAGATTATTTGATCGATAAAGGACTATCAGGTGAAAGCTTCCTTGCTACATCAATTTGGAATATCGGAGAGGTTCTAGGAGTGTTGGATACAAGACTTAGGAGGGGATGGCTCGATGAAGATGAATTTAAGAGGGCTTTAGAGTATTTTTCAAATGAGATTTTAAGACTTGTACGGTTAAGGATTCTAGAGGTATTTCCAGTTCTAACTTCAATGTTGGTTGAGACGTGGCCCATGATCTTAAGTAAACATATTTATGAAGCGGATGGTCTCCAAATACAGACGAGCATATACTCTGGCAGTGATGTACTTCTAAGTGGAGATAGAAGACTGATCGGCGTAGCGTCAAAGGTTGGATTGAAAGCTGTGAACGTCGAAAATGAAAGCGTTGTAAAGGGGTTGTTCAAATAAATTTGTTCTTTGGTTGGTGACGGAATAGAAAAGTTATTAATACTGTCACATAATACTTTATTGTTTGAAACCTATATACAGAAGGGGCATCAGCCCTGTTATTGCAACCGTAATCCTGATCGCGATAGCTGTTGCGGTCTCGATCGCGGTCGCCTTCTGGGCGGCAGGATTGACTGGGGCGTTTACGAGATTCGAGAAGCTTGAGATAAGCAATTCTTATGTGACACGTAATGCTGGCGATTACACAATTACCGTCAGCTATAAGAATACAGGCCCTGACGATATAACTTTGGTCGACATATTTGTGGGAGAGAAGCCTCTTGAATCCTTTTGGAGCCTGGCTCAGGTGAATGGCTCAACGCTTTCTCCAATATCTGTTCCATCTGGAGCCTCCGGCCAGATTCTGATAGTCTTTCCAGACGATGGCGTGCATAGGGCTTTTACTCCAGGCCAGACCATTGTGGTCAAGGTTCAGACCGCTACTGGAGTCTACTATGTTGGAACCTTCCTGATCCCCTAGCTCACATGAATGAGCCTCTTTTACTTGATAAGTTTTTATATGGCTTCTTGCACATTAGCGTAGAATATGGTAAGCATTGGTCTACCCGCCGTCTTGGGTTCTAAGAAGAAGGCTGAACTGGTTACGTTGATCCCTGAGGAAGTCCAGGTTGACCCCGTCCCCGGGGACCTTAGCATCTTGGACGAGTACTGGGTTAGGGAAAGATATTCTCGTGTTGTCATTGGAAGATCTATGGATGGCTCGAACATCATGTACTTTGTGGACGAAGTCCAGCTTAGGCCTGAAGAGAAGGCTGCATACAGCAAGATATTTGATATCATCGCAAGGGAGTTGAATCCTGCAGAGATAGGCAAGGAGGAGGATGTCCGCAAGCAGCTCCTGGGTGAGGCTAGAAGGCTGGGCTTCAAGTATAGGAAGGCGTTCAAGATGGTCACCCGTGAAGGATGGGACAGGATAAACTATTATCTTGAGAGGGACCTGCTGGGTTTTGGACCCCTCAACACCATCATGGCAGACTATAGGATTGAAGACTTGAGCTGTGATGGCGTAAATGTGCCAATCTTCGTATGGCATAGAAAATACGAGAGTATTCCGACAAACATCAGGTTCTTGAACAGGGAAGCTTTAGACGACTACATTGTCAAGTTGGCACACAAGTCAGGTAAACATGTGAGCTCAGCCTTCCCGATCGTTGACGCGATGCTCTTCGGCAAACATAGGCTTGCCGCCAGCTTCCGAGATGAAGTTTCGCCTAAGGGTTCAACCTTCACCATCAGAAAGTTCAGGGAGGAGCCGTTCAGTATAGTCGACCTCGTGCAGATGGGCACAGTAAGCGACGACATGGCCGCCTACTTCTGGATGCTCATCGAGAACAGGGCCACTATAATGGTAATAGGTGGAACAGGAAGCGGAAAGACCACAATCTTAAACGCGCTCGCTTCGCTCATAAAGCCTGGAATGAAGCTTGTCACGGTAGAGGAGACCGCGGAACTCAACCTACCCCACGAGAACTGGGTCCAGTTCGTGAGCAGAGAAAGTTACGGGTTGACAGGCACTAAGGTTGGGCAGATAAGCCTATTTGACCTCGTCAAGACATCTCTTAGGTATAGGCCTGACTACCTAATCGTCGGAGAGGTAAGAGGAGAAGAGGCTTATGTCATGTTCCAGGCTATGGCCAGCGTGTCTGGTGACACGCCGGTCTTGCTTAAGTCTAGCGAGGGTGTCAAACTTGTTGAGGTTGGAAAGTTCGTTGACAATTATTATTCCGATGGCGAAGAGAGAGTTGCCAAACCTGTGAACGGGGTATACGCTTTGACTCTCGAGGAAGGTAACGTTAAGTTTAAACCGATCAAATATGTTCTTAGGCATTCGACACCAACTATATACGACATAAAGTATGTGGGAGGCGGGGTCAAAGCCACAGCTTCCCATTCAGTGTTTGTTATGGATGAAGAAAGCATGGAAGTAAAGGAGAAGACCGTAGCGACACTTAAGGAGCACGATTTGCTGGTTTCTTTTACGTCGTTGGGAGATCGCTTTAGAGGAGACCAGACTATCGACGTCGTGGAGCTGTTAGCTAACTACGACTCTGTCTTTGTGACAGAAATACCTATTGACATAAAGAATAGTTTTGGAATCACCCATAATCCTCTGTTGTTATCAGAATACATTGGATTCGAGAATAGGGCTTCTGACAAAAGCCACAGAGGGCTCTTGAGCCTGACGACTCTAAACAGTAGGAAATCGATACCTGCACGTATACCCTTGAATGAAGATCTGGCCTTTGCTCTTGGAGCGTATTTGGCTGATGGATGCGTGAAGGAGCATCGTGGAAAGAGTCTTGTCTTCTGTTTTGGGAAAAACGAGAAAGAAGAGTTCCTAACCAGAGTAACCAAGACTATGAGAGAAATGTTTGGCGATGAACCATACATTGAAGACAGGGGAACATATGTTCTAGCCGAATATAATAATACGGTTTTAGCGAACCTTTTTGAAGCGCTCTGCGGTAGACGTCGCGAAGAAAAGCATATACCGCCCCAGCTTTGGAACGCACCAAACAACATTGTTCACGCATTTTTTGATGGCTTGAAAGCAGATGCTAGAAGAAGAACTAAACGCCCAAACCAGGTGAGTATAGTTCAGAAGAACTTTACCTTAATAACGGAGTTAGCTTGGTTGGCAAGGTTAGCTGGATTAGACACAAGAATAAGAAAAGAGGGGCAAGGATGCCACGGCTTAACACTTATTTCACGGAGGGGGCGGAAGGGCGCATTAGGTGTAGGCGTCCCGATAAAGGCGCTTAGAAGACTATATCAAAAGTTGAACCCTGCATCATTGCCTTATGAGTACACTTATCTATTCGGTGACAGAAAACGCTCTCAAAGATTCTGTAGCAGAACTATAGCAAAAGAGGTTCTTGACTGGATGTGGAGAAAGAGAAGGGTTGAACCCGATGGAGAAGCCACCAAACTCATGGCCAACATTCTAGATTACATAAGCGGTGACGCTACCCTTTTGCCGGTAAAAAGCGTTGAGAAGAAAGAAAACGTGGGATATGTGTACGACCTTTCAGTACCCGATAGCGAAGCCTTCTTTGGCGGTGCGAATCCAGTCCTACTGCATAATACTGGACATGGCGGTTTATCAACCCTCCACGCCGAAAACATAGAGTATGCTATAAGGAGGCTGGTCAGCCCTCCGATGAACGTTTCTGAAACCTATATTCCGCTGATCAATGCAGTCATACTTGTCGAGAGGGTTTCTCTGCCGAGCCCAAGGGCTGGCATGAGCATTGGGAGAAGGGCTCGCATGACCTGGGAGGTGGAGGATTTCGAGAAGTACTCTAACGTCTTCAGCTGGGTTCCTCAGGATGACATCTTTCTGTCTAGGGCGAAGGATAGCACCATCCTCATGAGGTTGGCTGAAAGGCTTGGCAAGAGCCGCAGATGGGTGATCAACGAGCTTGAGCGGAGGAAGATTGTGATACATTGGATGGCCGACAAGGGGATAAGGAACGTGAAGGATGTCGCGCGTATCGTGTACCAGTACTACTCTAACCCGGACACGTTGCTGTCGAAGATTGAAGAGGAGGCGACGATCAAGACAGAGGTGATTCAGCCGATCTTTGCAGCCCCAGCCGCAGTTGAGCCATCAGCTACACCGTCAGAGCCTGAGACTCCCGTGAGGTTCATTGAGGAATCGCTGATAAGGATCTACGATATTCTGGTATCCCGCAAGGGTTCGGCTTCACTTGAGACGCTTGCGAAGGACTCTGGAATGGACGACGTCACCCTCTGGAGGTACTTGAATATCCTGAAAGGGTTTGGGCATATCCAAGTCGTCGAGAAGAAAGAGGGAGACAGGTTCTCTACATTCTTCACGTTGTCCGAGAGGGGAAGCAGCGCCTACGAAACCCTGAAGTCTAGGCTGTCAAGGAAATAGGCAGGGATACTTCTTAGGTGAAAACGTTTTTATTTATCATCTCAGTCGCAATTTTATCGTGGAAGGGAGAATAAGATATCTTGATAAGTTTGCGCATGTGGACAGAAGGATAGCCAATATAGAATCATGGCTGTCAATCTCACATGAGGAAAGGACTAGACTTGCGATATACAAGGCATTCCAGGAAGTTGTTGAAGCATTATTGGACATTTTATCTATGAAGCTTGTCGATCTTAGAATACCTCCTAAGGACGATTACACCAATATTGCGCTCCTCGAAGAGCGAGGAATACTTGATAAAGGAAACTCAAACCTTCTAAGGAGTGCAAATGGACTAAGGAACAGGCTTGTTCACAATTACAACAATTTGTCAGGTGAACTAGCCATCGAATCGATAAAGATTATACTACCAAAGTTGATTTATGTAAAGAAGGAGATATCATCATGGGCGAACAAATAGACCTGGACAGATTGTCTGATGTTGACGGAATCTTGGCTGTGCTCTTGTTCGGATCCCAGGTAGAAGACAAACCTATAACAGGAGATGTTGACGTATGTGTTGTTGCACCAGAAGCCGACAATAAAGCCGCGTTGCTTTTGAATGTCCTCTCGAAAATAGGCAGCCAAAGGTGTGATGTCTGGATATTCGAAGAGCTTCCATTATACATGAAGGCCGAAGTCATAAGAAAACATAGAGTACTATGGTGTAGAGATTTCGAAGAGCTCTATAGCTACTTTGCCTATTTCATGAAGATATGGAGAGATCAAGGAATAAGGATTAGGATGCATGTGAACGAGCTTCTATGATGAACTTGCTCAAGTACAGATATTTTGCCATGAATGTTAAGTTCACTTGGAGAGGCTGAAAGGATTCAGCTCCCACTTTATATTCAATATTGGCTCATTGTTTCTACATGGTATTGTGGCTATTGACTACGTTCACCGAGGAATATGATAGGCTAACTACGTATAGTGTGAGACGCAGTCCAGTTATGGAGCAGGCTGAAACGTTAGCCACTTCATAGAAAGAAGAACAGGTCCTGCTGTAAGAGTCTGTCTTAGAAAAGTTTAAAAGACTACTAGATGGCTCAAATAAATGTACCTGAAAGCATAAACAAAGAAATCAAGAACATCATCACAGAATACCTTTCAAAAAAGGATTATCTCGACAAAGACTCGTACATACTACTTCTACAACTAAACGACGTAAATTTAGAAGAAATCTTACCAATGAAAGAAGAATTAGATATGCTAAAGGAAATGAGAGAAAAAGAGCTGAAGAGGGCATCATGGTAGTCCTCGATACAAACATTATCGTCGAAAAATTAAAGAACAATGAACAGATAAATGACAACATGACATATGATATCAGCCATATGCATAAACCGACAAGAAGAACTCATCACAGACGATGACAATTTTAAAAACATCGCAGAAACCTCAAACCTCAAGATAAAAATAATATAAATGCAATCCAATAGACAGAGTTGCATTCTGTGACGATGTTTACTGATTCCAACATTCTTCGCGCTGTCCAAGAGGGGAAGCAGCGCCTACGAAATCCTAAGTCTAAGCTTTCGAAGAAAAAGCCTAACTGCAGAGCGTCAAATTGATTGTAAGAGCATTACAAGCATACTCTTAAATATGGAAGCTTAACACAAACCAAACTATGGGCTAAGAACCAAAGAAGATGGGGAGAAGGAATTTCCTCTATGCTGGCCTTGGCGCTGCAGTCGTTGTCTTAGGCGGCGCAGTGGTATATCTTGCAACACAAGCGCCTGCGACGACTACGGCAACAACCACAGCCACCACTACGGCTACAACGACTATGCCAACTACAACGACGGCAACCACAACTGCGACAACGGTGATAACTACAACGCCAACTGTCACACCTTCTGGCAATATTACCATGTATGTTGAGAAGGGATGGTATCCAGAGGAGGAAGAGGCGAAAAAATGGTTGGCTACAATGTTCAAGAGAGAAACTGGAATAAGTATAGACCTGACATCTCTTTCCCAAGAAGATGTCTTGAAAAAGACTGCTGCTGGCGCGATGGCTGGAAACCCACCTGACATCGTTTTCTGCACGACCTTAAGCTGGATGCAAGACTACGGCTGGAAAGGGTGGCTTGAAGACTTAAGCGAGTTCACTGATGAACTGAAGAAGCTTGAAGTCCCTGATTGGGTCATCAATGCTTGGAAGTGGGCTGATGGCGTCAAGAAGAAGCCGACATTGGCTGGTGTGCCTTACGCGATGGACAATATACCATTTCATTACTGGAAAGACCTCCTTGAGAAGGCTGGTCTACACCACCTTGAAACAGTTGGTTCAGTTAGGACTTGTGGAAGCAACGTTGAGACGGCCTACAGTTTACACAGCGGTACCACCCAAGAAGGCCCTTAATCTGCTTCTTGAAGATATTTCAACACGCTTAGAGAGGGCAAGGGAAAAACAGGCATTCTTGCTTAGAGATCTGGCATCATTAGACAAGACGACGCCTATGACCTCCGTTTTGCCAAAGTTCTCGATAATTCAGGGGAGGAGACAGTTCATAAGGGTGGCAAAAGAAAGCTGCAGACGTTCAAGGTTTGAAATCAACAACGTCAACACACTACCATCTGTCACGAGGGGTGTGACTCTGGGATTTGACGAACTCTTGGAAGAATGTGTAAGAAGAGGTGTGAAGGTCAGGTGGATTGTCACCGGCATGATCAACCAAGATCCAAGCAAAATTAAGTATTGTGAGTTTGGTGAAGTTCGACATCTTCGAATTGATAGCACCATCCGGTTGATGATCATAGATGGCGTTGAGGCTTTCCTATCCTCACTCTACGACGACTCTCTGAGTACGAAAACTGAGGGAGAGGTAACAATCCACATAATTGATAGAAACATTTCCACCTTCATAAATCAATGTTCCACTAGCCTTTGGAATGACGCTGAACCTATAGCACAACACGATTCCGTCCATTCGTTTAGCGAGAGGAAGGCTCTCCCACTCTAAAGCGGACGTTCTGGGCCATAATCCTTTAGAGGCAGGCTCAACGCTCAAGCATGCCTTCATCTCACAGACGCCATATGGCGGCGTATCGGCTCTCTTTGTCTCGAGCGTCCGCCTAAAGGAGCTTTACTGCCTCTTCCGCGGTGATCTCTTTTGCCTTTTCAGGAACAACCCTCTTTATGTTATAGTAGTTTGAGAGGAATTCTGCCCTCTGATCGAGTGTCGCAGATGTGACCATCGCGATCTTCTTGGCGCCTAGATCGTATCCTAGCGCCTGAAGCCTTAGGATTTCGTCTACTGTGATCTTGTCCTCAAGGAGGTATGTTTCCACAAGCACTGTTTCCTTCGTTTCTGGTTTGGTAGCGTAGAGGTCGACGTCGTATGTGATTCCTGAAGTTCCTGTAACCTGGGTATTCCTCTTCACAGAGAAGCCTTTCTCCCTGAGTCCTGCTTCCATTGATTCAAGGGTCTTGACTGCGCCTTTTATCGAGTCGGTCCTGTGATTCACTATCTCATATTGGTACACTATCGTTTCTCCAAGCTCATCTACTGGGAAGTATTCGCCACATTTCTGGCAGTGATAGTCCACCAGTGGGCTGTCGTATAGGTTTCCGCAGGCATGGCATTTATACATCAGCTTGCCTCTTGAGTAGTCCTTGCTTTCGACGATCAAGGCCTTGTGGCATCTTGGGCACTCTAGACCACCGTTCGACAAGAATAGGCTTTCAAGATTCTTGTATCCACAGCTGAAGTGCTCTATTATTCTGCCTCTTGAAATGTTTGTCGATCCACAGTTTGGGCAGTGTTCAGTTGGAATTATCTCGTAAGAGAAGCATATTGGACAAAACTTTAATGTCTCAACCTGCTTCTTGACCAAATATTCCTTTGATGCAATAAAGTCGAGAATATCTAGGACCTTGTCTATGTTCATGTAGAGCATCTTGTCCAGAGGAGGATACAGAAATTTCTCTCCAGTGTTCTTCTGTAGAATTAATCTTACTATGTGATCTTCTTGCGAGAATATGCTCTTAAGTACCTCTGTCAACTCCGTATGTACCACTCGAGTATGCTCTAGGGACATCGCATCACTCCAATTGACGAATCCTTTATATGCGCCGTATATAAACCTTCTTGAAACTTTTCGCAAATTATGGGCTCAAAAGTCGTGTGAAATAAACTCGCAGCAATAGAGCAAATCAGAGGTTTTACTTCATATTGTTTGATGAATAGGTTTAAACGTAAATAACAATAAATAGTTTCTTTATATTTTTTATCAAAACGTTTATCAAACAAAAAAAATTTATCCTCGCACTTTCTTTATGTAAGCCGATCGATATGACTCGTGAAGAGAAAATAAGGATAGCCCTAGTGTTGATCGCGATATCTGCACAGATCGCGCTATCTGCGAACTTTGCAGGCGTCGTAACACCACTGGGACAAAGAATCGGCGGGCCTGAAGTAATTTAAGCCCACTCTCTTTTTTTGTTTCCCCTCCTCCCCTTTTTTGTGTCATTTTTCGACATAATCTATGATATGCCATTTTGATGTCGCCCTTATTCTTTCCCTGAACATTTCCATTAGGCCGTCTATGTCAGCGACCCATCCGACATTGTCGCTGTATGACTCAAACGGGAGCGTGTAGGATTCCGCATTGTAGAAGTCTATGTTGTATAGGTTGTACTTTTCCTTGTAAATGTTCAGCTTGTTCGAGAGGTAGACTAGGGTGTCGTGGTAGAAGGCTATGGGTACAGAGATCTGGGAGACCAGCTTCATTCTGTCCACTGACAAGGCGATCATCCACGTGAACGGGAGACGTTCTAGAACTCTGTGGACGTATGGGACGTCTGAGGTGTTGAGGTCAGAGAATTCTAGAAAGCATGAGAGTATGTACTTGTTTGAGAGGTGAAACTTGTCCCCTTGCCATCTCACTATATACCCGTCTATGATGTTCGTTCCCATAAGATGAGACTTGAAATGGTATCTTACCTGCTTCTCTGGCACATCAATCTTCTTTGAGATGGCAGATAGGGATTGTGAGGCATTTATCTGCAGTTCCTTCAGTATCAGTAGATCTGTCTTGTCGATCGGCGCACGAGAGTAGTCCATCTGAATGGGTTTTGTCTCCTTCCTCAAGTCGGCATCGATCGTGTTCCATGGTATGTTCCATGTTCTTGTCGAAAAGTCGTAGAATTCCGGCCTCAGTGAGACATGTTTGAGATATTGTAGATCTATCATCCTGTACTCTTTTAGTATGTCAAGGCGGACCAGTTCATCGAGCAATTCTCTGTACTTCGTGATCGCAGCATACGGCAACGTAGATATCGATATGTAGAAGCCATAAGGGATCACCTTCGCATAGTATGTGAGATAGCCTCTCTTCGACAGCAGATCCAAGATGTCAGGAGCATTCTTCAAGTTCTGGACAGAAAAGTCGAGAAGCATCCAAGAGCGGATCAGGCCAAGTTTGAGGTAGTTTATGCTGACGTGGTACCTTATCCCCATCTCCTTCAGCTGATTCTTTATTCTATACCTGACCGTTTCAATCGGAAGGTTTGCGGCCCTCGCTATCTCCGAGACGTTCTTGGGGCCATATTTCTTTATGTTTTCGACTATGAGCTTCATCTCTTCATCATACGACAGCATCCTCTGAGACCCCAAGTTGTCCTTCTGCAATCTTCCGACCGCTTAGCGATGGTAATTTCCGCAAGCCGGTTAAAAAAGTTTTGCCAAAAGAACCAATATTTTCCCTGCTAGGCAGTCTACGAGCTGACTAAAGCCTGCAATTTAGAGATTAAACCTGATCCTGCAGCCACATTCCCAGGCTACGGTGGGACATGAAAGGTTGGCTGTGAGAAGCAACGGTACCGGTTGAAAAAACGTTAAATAGAGGGTATTTGAACTCAAGCCGATCCACTTGAGAAAGGTTCTCTTCATACCAGGTCCGACAGAAGTAGACCCAGACATCCTTTCAGAGCTTTCTAAACCGGTTATGGCGCACTACGGCTCAGACTGGGGAGAAATATACCTCCAAGCATGTGAGGATGCTAAGAAGATCTTCAAGACGAAGTCTGTGGTGACGATCGTCCCCTTACCTGGGACTGCTGCGATGGAGATGTCTGTACCGAACATTCTCGAAAAGGATGGGGACAAAGTCATCAATATCAGCAACGGATTCTTTGGAGACGCCCAAGGAAACATGTTAAGGTATTGTGGCGCCGAGGTTCTGGATGTGAAGTGTGGAGATGGCGAAAGAATTGACCTCGAGGAGGTTAAGAGATATCTTGACTTGAACCGTGACACCAAAGCAATATACGTGGTACACAACGATACATCCACTGGCATACTTAACGACGTGAAAGAGATTGGAAGGATCGCGAGGAAGCATGATAAGCTGTTTGTCGTCGATGCAATATCATCGTTTGGAGGCATAGAACTCGACTTTGACGGATGGGGGATAGATTATGCAGCCGGATATGCGAGTAAATGTCTGTCAAGTGTAAACGGTGTCTGCCCAATAGCCATGAGCGAAAGATTCATCGAGTTCGCGTCGAGAAGAAAGAATTCGATAAGGTCATACTTCTACAACATACCATTCTATTTGAGGGAGTCCGAAGATTGGGCGCCGATCGGCCACCCTCATCCAACTTCTGTGCCAACCACCATCATAAGGGCACTGCATATGGCTCAAAAGAAGGCTCTCGAGGAGGGACTTGAGGAGAGATATGGGAGACACAGCTTGGTGGGAAGAGCCTATCGTGAGGCAATAAGAGCCCTCAACCTAGAAACTCTACCGAGAGAAGAAGACGCATCACCTGTACTTACAGCAGTCAAGGTGCCTGAGGGAATGTCTCACAAGATCAGCTCACTGCTGCTGGAGAGGTTTGGACTGATGGTAGGAGAAGGCCTTGCAGGACTGGAGGAGAAGCTGATTCGCATCGGGCACATGGGCATCACGGCAAGCCCTCAGTATCTAATACAGATGGTTCCAGCACTCGAGCTCGTCCTCAAAGAGCTCAAGCTCATAGACAGAGTGGGTGGCGGCGTTGAAGCCGCGGCAAGGATTCTATGGCCCTAGTGCCAACCGTTTTTGTGCAAAAGTTAAATAATATGCGATTGATTCGATCTCTAATGCGAGAAGATAAGCTGATTCTTTTCGTGTGTGTGGGGAACTCGGGTCGAAGCCAGATCGCTGAAGCACTGTTCAACTCGAGGGCACCAAAAGGCTATCGTGCAATAAGCGCAGGCACAAATCCCGCCAGAGAAGTTAACCCTCTCGTGATACAGGTGATGAAGGAGAGGGGAATCGACATCTCGAAGGCTAAGCCGAAGGCTATAGAGCGCTGGATGTATGAGAAGGCGGAAAGGGCTGTTCTGATGGGGTGCAGTGATGACTCCTGTCCTGCAGTCTTTCTTAAGAAGGTTGAAGACTGGCATATCGAAGACGTCAAGGATCTGCCTATTGAAGAGATCAGAAGAGTCTTGGGCATAATCGAAGAAAAGGTTGATTCCCTCATCGCCCTACTGGTATCCTGATCGGCTTTGCTCTTCTTCAAAACTTGACCGAAGTCCTGTCAAACGACTGGCTGTTTCAACTTCCATAAACAGTTAGAGAAACATTAGCCAGTGTCTTTCTATAACAGAATAAATTTTAGCATCTACCCTTTCGTAATCATACCATCAATCGAGTTTCTTAGATTATGCAGCAGATAGTTCTTTTAGGATCTTTTCCCTAATCTTCTTAACTTCCCCATAGTTTGTTACACCAAGATATTCAAATTCGATCCTTGAGGACTTAACTATCGTTTCCAGTCTTCTTTTGTACTCTTGAAGCGCAAATTTCCTTATTAATTGCTTATAATATCTCCACCCTATCTGTCCGCTTTTCGCTAAGCAGATTATATCAACTCTGTCCTTTTGCCCTTTTACGCTATCTTTCCTCTGCAGTTCGGCTTGCTGTTTCAATATCAGCAAAATTTCTGGTTTAGGCAGTTTAAAATTTTCAATTCTTATCGTATTCTGAAGAACCTCCTCTACAGGGACAGCGAATTTAGAATAGAATGGCACATAAATGTCTATTGAAACGCCCTCTATTTCACTTTCATATTTTTTGAGAAAATCGTTTTTCTGAATTCCCATTTCCAGCTTAAGCTTGGATAGATTATCAAAGTCAACTATGATGTCTATGTCCTTAGATTTTATCGCATTTGTCAAAAAATATACAGCCCACCCTCCTATTAGAACGAAATCGATTCTCATCCTCAATTTCTGTAGTATTTCAAAGCTCCTGTCTATGGCGATCTTATTCCAGAACTCCATCTACTATTTCCTCCATCTTTCTTAGGAAATCCTTGGCATACCAAGATCTTAAATTCCACAGGTCTACGAAAATTTGAGCGATTGGAGATATCTTGAATTTCATTATATGATCGTCAAGATTCAAGACTATTAGATTCGGTTTGAGCAAGGCTTCCTCTTTCCCAAACCTCCTTTCAAAATCTTCTTTCTTACCATAAACAATAACCTCGCCATATTCTGACGGAATCTTTTCAAACTTGAACTTGAATGCAGAATACGCGGTGAAAACAGAGTTAGCCGGAACTTCGCTTTCAATCTTTTCTACTGGCTTATTCAAATATGTTTGATAAACAATGTCTTTTTCTAGTCGTCTGATCGAAGCCCAATATAGTAAGATTTTCTTGGGATCTAGGACAATGAAACCAAACCTTTTCTTCTCTATTGCATTCATCTGTTCTAGTGGTTTCAAGACATAATTCACAGTACTTAAGGACAATCCGCATACCCTGCTCAGCTCAAGTTGCTTGAAGAGTCTAGTCTTTCTCTCTAGCACACCATATAATATTTCTCTATAAACTCTCTCTTTTTTCATGTTTCCATTCTTAAAGAGGTTTCTTTATAAAGCTTTCGACGAATATAGAAAACAAGCGTCAAGGTGAACATACCTAGGAGGAATGCCTAATTTAAAGTCGGGAGTTTCCTTTGGTGAGTTAGATGATCGGTACAAAGAATAAATAGGTCCCCTAGCCAATAACGTAACATGCTTAATGATGCAATCTTTCAGATAGAATCTGTCGAAACAGTCATCTTCCTTCTGTTCCTGCTATTCTTCCTTATATGGCTGGTCGCTTCCATGATAAGGATAATAAGAGAATACGAGCGAGTAGTCGTCTTCCGCCTCGGCAGATTGCTTGGCGCCAAAGGGCCAGGAGTCGTTTTCTTAGTTCCCTTCGTCGACAAGCCCAGAATCGTGGACTTGAGATTAATAACGTTCGACGTGCCCAAACAGAGAATCATCACAAAAGACAATGTCACAGTCGACGTCGACGCCGTAGTATACTTTAGGGTTGCAGACTCTATAAACGCGGTCGTGAAGGTTAAGGAATACACCCTTGCCACAAGCCTGCTGGCTCAGACAACCTTACGTGACGTCATCGGGCAGGTGGAATTCGATGAGTTGCTCATAAAAAGGGATGAGTTGAACAAGAAGCTTCAAACTATCCTGGACGAAACCACAGAGGCATGGGGAATAAAGGTGACAGCGGTCGCCATACGTGATGCAGCGATCCCTGAAAGCATGCAGCGTGCGATAGCAAAGCAGGCTGAAGCTGAACGTGAAAAGAGGAGCAGGATCATCACCGCCGAAGGTGAACTCTTGGCAGCTCAGAAGATGTCGGAGGCAGCGGAATTCTACGCCAAGAATCCGGCGGCAATGAGGCTGCGTGAACTCCAGACTTGGACCGAAATCGCTAGAGAGAAGAACTTGATGGTGATCACGGAGGGAAGCATCGCTCAGGCACTGCCAGGCATAGCTCTATCAAAGTACGCCAAGGAGAAGAGCTAGGATAGACAGAAAGCCCATCTGATGAGGGTGGCCTAAAAGGGGGAACATAAGTGTTCTCGAAGCTTGACCTACGGTAGCCCCTCGACGGCTTAATACCCTTTTTAACCAAACAGACTCGCAAAAAACGTGTTCGCCCATTTGATCAGATCATTAAAATGACTTTGGATATGATAACTGGAATCACTTCAACATATGTTGGGTGATATTAAGAAAGGTTTTCGCCTTGCGACAAGATTTCCTCCAATAGAGAAAGCACGAGTTATATTTGACTAAGTACTAGAGGTTCTTATGTAGACCCAAATATTTTGGTAAAGCTTATTAAGAATTTTCATTTACTCAATGTTTATGGATGGTTGGCAGGCTGTTGTCAAAATATTAAAAGAAGAATGTGTAGAGCATGTGTTTGGCCTTCCGACAACACACTTGATGACACCATATCTTGAAGACGCGAAGATTAAGCCGATACAGGTTAGACATGAAGCTTCAGCGGTTTTCATGGCAATGGCTTATTCAAGGCTTAGAGGTTCGCCAAGCGTGGTTTATGCTTCGCCAGGCCCAGGTGTTGCAAACATGGTTCCAGGAATGCTTGAAGCATATTCTTCATGTTTGCCTATTATAGCGACATGCCCAAGCACCAGCACAAAGATTGAAGGAATGGGGGCCTTCCAAGAGCTTGATCAGGTTTCATTATTTGAGCCGGTGACTAAGTGGAGTTCACGTGTACTTTGCCCAGAAAGGATTCCATGGTTTATGCATCGCGCATTCACTTTGGCCATAAATGGTAAGCCAGGGCCTGTTTTCATAGATTTTCCATCGGACGTAGTGAAGTCTAACGTAGAAGATTTTTCTTATAAAAGGTCTAGAAAGGTTCTGGCTAGGCCAGATATTGAGCTTATCAAAGAGGCTGCTAACCTGATAATCTCTTCTGAAAGGCCTATTGTAGTTGCCGGCGGCGGCGCTGTGCTTTCTAGAGCTTTTGAAGAGTTTAGGCGGTTTGTTGAATTCTTTGGAATACCTTTTCTGACCACGCCAGCTGGCAGGGGTGTATTGTCGGAAGAGCATCCTCTCGCTCTAGGGCTTGTTGGCTTGTATAGGACAGATGTTGGAAAGAAGGTTTTTGAAGATGCGGACTTGCTAATCAATGTGGGCTCAAGGTTCGAGGAATTCCAGTCTGGTGCATGGAAATATTTTCCGCAAAACGCCAAATATATTCAGATTGACATAGACTATTTTGAAATGGACAGGAACTGGACACCAGACCTATTCATATTGGGCGATGCAAGGCTGACACTGGAGGAGATCATTGAATATGCCACTCTAAAATTGGAGGCACATAATATGGCGAGATCTTCAAGGGTAGATGATATCGTTAGAGCCAAGAGAGAGTTTGAAGCTGCTGTGGAAGCTGAATGTTTGGACGATTCTGTGCCGATCAAGACAAAAAGGGTTGTAAAGGAAATGAATAGGATTTTCGGCAAAGAAACAATACTCGTAAACGAAAATGGTATGCAAGATCTATGGTCATACTATTTCCCCTACTATAAAGTGATTGATGTCCTTGGATGCGTTCCGCCAGCTGAACAGACTTGTATGGGCTTCGGCGTTGTTGGGGCGATAGGTGCAAAAATTGCAATGCCGCATATGAAAGTCGTATGTACGTCGGGTGATGGCGCTTTCCAAATGTACAGCCAAGATGTTCCAACAGCAGTTCAATATAATGCTCCAGTCACATGGGCTATATTAGACAACTTCAGCTACGGTTGGCCAAAGTGGATTCAGAAGAAGCTTTTTGGAAAGTCTACAGCCACAGATTTCATTGTGCAACCGGACTTTGTAAAGTTTGCTGAAGCAAACAAATGTTACGGAGAAAAAATAGACAGGCCTGAGAATATCAAGAGTGCGCTAGAAAGGGCTTTAAAGTCGAATCTTGACGGTGTTCCAGCAGTACTAGACTTCATAATAGACCCAGAAGACTGTCCGAAATGCTTTAAGGAATTCTATAGAGAAGTTTATGGTATACAGTAACGACCTTCGAAGATATTGAAAGAGCGATTCACACTTTGAGAAGAATGTTGTTCATCACGATGAAGACTGGTTATGTTGACTATCACCCTATTTTTAGCCTCGCTTAAGAAGCCCTTCCACACATCGACATTGATGATCGGCATGATTTGGGTTCTACCATATACCATGAGAAAGAAGGCTTTTGAAGGATTGTAGTCTGGCCCGCTAATGTCGGTGAACATCATCTAACGATCCACTCTAGGCATAATTGTTTAAGCGTGTAAGGTGACTGTTTGCCCAATATATCTCAACTGTCTGAGCCAACTCTTAAATAAATGGATCAAGATCATAATATGATGTTCAGCCATGTCTAAGACAACCGCAGTAGCCATACCAGTTCTAGTAATTCTAGCTTTGGCATTACTGTCGCAAGGTGCCTACCTGCAGACCAGCGAAAACGTAGTCGTTTACACGGATATTACGGGATACATTTCTGTGTCAACGGTCGAGCATGTGAAAAGTGCAATAGTATATTCTGAGAGTGTCGGCGCCAAAGCCGTCGTGTTCAGAATAGACACATTAGGGGGCTCTGCGGATTCGATGCTGCAGATCGTCAAGGCCATCCTATCCTCTGATATACCCGTTATTGGATACGTCTACCCTCAGGCGTCACGTGCTCTGTCGGCTGGCACCTACATCCTTATGGGAGCAGATTATGCGGTGATGGCTCCATATTCGACCATCGGCTCCGCCCAGCCTGTCGTCGGCTCAGAGCCCACAAATGAGCCAAAGTACGTCAACGCCTTCAAAGCTGAGATGGTGTCCTACGCGTCACTTCACGGCAGGAACTCGTCTGTGGCTGAAAGGTTTGTCACAGAAAACCTGAACCTGCACGCTCAAGAGGCGAAGGAGCTTCAAGTCATCGATGCGGTCGAGCAGAATATGGACAGCCTATTGATGAACGCGAACGGCAAGACAGTAAAGAGAGGAGATCTGACCTTCACGCTTGAGACATACCCTTTCAGGTTGGTCTATTTCGATAAGCCAGTCAACGTGCAGATATTGGATTACGTTTCTGACCCACTGCTTTCAAGCCTTCTGTTGTCGATGGGCTTCATGGCGGTCCTCGTAGGCCTCTCCACTCCTGGAATAGGAGCTGAAGTTGCTGGTGCAATAATGATCCTCTTGGGGCTCATAGGATTCGGAATAAATGTAAACCTGGTTTCTGGAATACTGATAGTCTTCGGCATGCTCCTGTTCATCGTCGAACTCAAGAAGGGAACACATGGTGTGGCAGCCATATTTGGGACATTCACGCTGGCATTGGGCTTTGCTTTGACGATCTCGAATCCTTTCTCGCCAACTCTCGTGCAGCCAGAGTGGATCCTTCGAACACTCATCACCGTCGTCGCCGCCACCTTGACCGGCGGACTGATACTCACCTTCGTCATAGTCCGCGCTATCGCGGTAGTTTTACGTAAGAAGCCGGTCGACTGGCTTCCGACAGGCGAAGGGAGGACATTGGATCCGATAGGACCGAATAAGGTCGGCTTCATTCTCATAAATGGCGAATACTGGCAGGCCACAAGCGACGAGGAGATAGATGGGGACAATGTTGTGGTGGTAGTTGATAGGCATGGTAGGGTCTTGAAGGTGAAGAGAAAGCTCTAGGAAGGCCTTCGAAAAAGGGGTTGAGTTTATTCAGGGAAACAGTAGGAAGGATAAGTCGTTCACGTTCGTGCCAGTTGGCCCTGTGTAGATCAGGGAATCCACTGCCTTGAGGAAGGTGTTTGAATCGTTGTTTTCTAGGTACTTTAATGGAGAAAGGCCTTTTTCCAGCGCCCTGTCGATGGTCCTGCCGTCAACTATCGCACCAGCCGCGTCACTGTTGCCGTCTATGCCATCGCTGCCAACAGAGACGAAGATAACTTTGGGCAGGCCCCTAATTGAGAGGGCGACTGACAACGCCATCTCCTGGTTTCTGCCACCTCTGCCATTTCCTCTTAGGGTCACCGTGGTTTCGCCTCCAAGGAATATTGCACAGGCTGGTTTAAGGGGAAGATTTTGGGTTATGACCTGCTTCGCTATCGAGCCAATGACTTTTCCAACTTCACGTGCTTCACCCTCTAGGTAGGATGTAAGTATCATCGTCTTAACGCCAAACGATTCAGCCCTTTCGGCCATCGAATAGAGTGTCCTAGTGTTGTTGGCGACGATGACGTTAGCAACCTTCGCGAATATTCTGTCGTCAGGCTTAGGTGTGTCAGGGATCCTGCCTTCAAGCCCCCTAGCTATTCTGGCGGCTATGTTCTCTGGCACCTTTTCTGTTATATGATATTTATGGAAGAGCGCCATGACGTCCTCAAACGTGTATGGGTCAGGAGATGTAGGCCCTGACGCTATGGAGCTGAGATCGTCTCCAACAACATCTGATAAGATCAAGCTGACAACCCATGCAGGATATATATGTCGCGCAAGCTGCCCACCCTTCACGCCTGAAATGTGCTTTCTTATGCAGTTGATTTCTTGAATTGTGAGACCTGCCGCGAGCATCAGCTTCGTCATCTCCTGTTTGTCTTCGAGAGTGATGTCTTGGGCTGGATAGGTGAACAGCGCTGAACCTCCGCCGGATATCAGGCATATTACGAGGTCGTCAGAGGCCAGACCTCCTGTGAGCTGAAGTATTTCTCTGGCCGAGTCCACGTTAAGTTGAGTTGGCACCGGATGTGTGCCTTCAAGCAGCCTTATCCTCTTCAAGCCAGAATCTTTCACTGAATCCTTTGGGACTATGATAGCTCCAGAGTCAATCCTGTCTCCAAGAGACTCTTCACAAGCCAGGGCCATCTGATAGCTTGCCTTTCCAAAGCCGACAACCACCTTTCTCCTTCGGGCTTGGATCTGATCCGACATTCTCGACAGAGCTTCGATCACAGAAGAATATGGGTTGGAGGCTCTAAGACCTTCTTCAACGATCTCAAGAGCCATCTTCTTGGGCTCAGTGTCTGCGACCACATTCCAGTTCGTGATCTTCCTAGAAGCCATACATTTGACTTCAAACCTAGCTTTTAAAAATATTATGTCTCCCAAAAAGATCTCCGCCCCTTCCATGACATTTTCCCTCTATGACCTTCAAAAAGGGTATCCGACATCGTATAGAACCCTAAACATGCCAAATCACTCTTGGGAAAGCTTGCGTGAGAGAGAAGAAAAAGATTAATAGGCCAAAACTGCCTTAGCCTCCAACATGGGCTGATGGCAGATGGCAGTCTACGTCCTCGTTCACGGTGCCTGGCATGGTGGCTGGTGCTGGCGCAAAGTCGCAAATCTTCTTCGTTCAAGTGGAGACGAAGTCTACACACCCACTCTTACGGGTCTCGGCGACAGACATCACCTACTGAATCGAGGAGTCAACTTGGACACCCACATACTCGATGTTGTGAACCTCTTGGACTACGAAGACTTAGAGGATGCGATACTCGTCGGCCACAGCTACGCGGGAATGGTCATAACAGGAGTAGCGGACAGGGCGCCTTCAAGGCTCAAGCATCTCGTTTACCTGGACGCATTCCTACCCGACGACGGTCAATCGATATCCGACCTCCATCCCGGCTTTGTTGCAAAGCTCAGGCAGATCGCAAACGAGAGAGGAGAAGGGTGGCTTGTGCCATTTCCAGAAGAAGTCGTGAACCCAAGAGGAGGACCACTCTATGGTATCTCAGATGCAAATGTTCTAAGATGGCTGAAGGAAAGGCTGAAACCTCATCCTCTCGCCTGCTTCGAGCAGAAGGTCCATATCTCCAATCCTGAAGCCTTCAGGCTAACCAAGTCCTATATCTGGTGCTTTGTTCGGCAGGGAGTAAGAGCCGAAAATTGGGGCTTCTTCAGAGAAGCAAGAAAGGCTAGAGAGTTAGGTTGGCGGATGTATGAAGTCGAATCCGACCACGATGTCATGATGACGGCGCCTGAAGAGCTCTCTAGCCTCTTGAGCAAGATGAGGTAGGACCATTCTCTATCAGTAACCAAAGAGCGTTGAAAATGCGAGATTGGAATTCAATGGGATTGGTGGTAACATCTCACAACTGGCATGTAATGGACCACCTTCACCCTATCATATCTCTTAGAAAGCTGATCGATACAACGGCAGCATCTCTCGAATTGGGTCGAGGCAGGCATTCCACAGAATACCAGCCATCATATCCAACCTTCTTGAGAGAGCCTACTATGCTTTCGAAGTCTATGTGCCCAAATCCAGGTGGAAGACGGTTGTTGTCTGAAAACTTGACATGCCAGATCTTTTCCCTAGCGTGCAATATAGGTCGCTCGTAGTCTCCTTCTTCAATATTCATGTGGTAGGTGTTGATCAGTATTCCGGTCTTCTCTAGCTCCAACCTTTCTATCAGGTCATAGGCTTCAGCGACGGTGTTCAAGTATCCAGTCTCGTAGTGGTTGAGGGGCTCGATCAGGATCTGGACGTTCAGGTCTCTCGCCTTCTTGTCCAGGATCTTCAATGCCGCGTGAAGCCATATGTTTGACTTCTCATCTCTCATGTTACCGCCTCTTATCAAGCCGATTATCAGTGGAGCGGAGAGGACGTCGGAGACTGAAATGCCTGACATCATGATGTCCAAGGCCCTAGCCTTCACCGCCGAATTTGTGTTCGTCAGGTAATAGTTTAGATGAGTGTAGTAGTGGTCTGTCGCTAGCCCGCTGATGTTGATCCCATAGCTTTCCACAATATTCTTCACTTCCTTGACCAAGACGTCCATGTTGAACATCAAGGGGATCATGATACCGTGATAGCCTGACTCCTTCAAGAATGATATGGCAGCCTCGAAGTCCTTCCGTTCATTTAAGTCCTTGTCGATGTTTCTCACGTGATATCCAAAATGTTCAGAAACCATGTAGCTGTATTTGGGCAAGTCAATCGTCGAATAGGCGTTCGCGTCGCATATAAATATTAGGCTGATATCTCTGAGCTTTTTCACTCGAGAATGTAAGATAGATTTGTCGGGTGGCTTACAAAAAATATATAATAGCCGCCCATCCAACTATCTCGAACTAAAATGGCTTCAAGCAAGATTATAATAGAATTTGTGGGAGTTGGAGCGGTCGAAGGTGAGCTACATGATAAGATGAGCCCGAAGACCTATGAGGCTTTTCTTAAGAAGATACCTTTCAAGTCAGAGGCGAACACATGGGGAAAAGAAGTATACTTTAGCACACCGATTTCGATTTCTTCAGAGAATGGGAGGAAGGAGGTTGAAGTCGGAGATATAGGCTACTGGCCGCCTGGCAGGTCCATGTGCCTGTTCTTCGGCCCAACGCCAGCTAGCAGCGGCAGCAGACCTGTGGCAGCTAGCCCGGTCAACTTGATCGGAAAGATAACGGGGAAGATCGAGCTGCTGGAAAAAGTCAAGGATGGCGTTGCAATAACAGTCAGACTAGCATGACATGAGTAGACTCGACGAACGCGAAAAGATATATTTATCTGACTCATGGGATAGGATAGGAGAGTGATTGATTTGGCGAAACCAAAGGTTGTTATGACAAGACGCATACTTGAACCTGGCATCTCGATAATAGAGAAAGAATGCGATCTATATTTGAGAGATAAACCGGAGCCGCCTACCAGACAAGAGCTGCTAGAGATGGTCAAGGACGCGGATGGGCTACTGTGTCTCCTGACAGAGAAGATAGACAAGGAAGTCTATGACGCCGCAAAGAAGCTTCGTGTCGTGAGCACGATGAGCGTCGGCTACGACCACGTCGACGTCCCCGAGGCGACGAAGAGGGGAATATATGTGTGCTATACTCCGGGTGTGCTCACCAACGCGACAGCGGACTTCGCCTGGACACTGATAATGGCAGCCTCAAGAAGGCTTGTCGAAGGCGACAAATATGTTAGAGAAGGAAAGTGGGTTATCACTTGGGCGCCGGATATGCTACTCGGCTACGACGTCTACGGTGCCACATTGGGTGTAGTCGGAGTCGGAAGGATAGGCCAGGCTGTCATCGAACGCTCAAGAGGCTTCAACATGAAGGTATTATACTATGATGTCGTGAGAAGACGAGATCTGGAAGAGCAACTGGGCATCGAATACTGCGAGATGGACGATTTGATGAGGAGAGCGGATATTGTCACCATCCACGTCCCGAGGATGAAGGAGACGATAGGGCTAATAAACGAGAGAAACCTCAGGCTCATGAAGCCTTCAGCGATACTCGTAAACACTTCAAGAGGGGGGATCGTGGACGAGAAAGCCCTCTATAAGGCGCTGAGCGAGCACTGGATCTTCGCGGCAGGCCTGGACGTCCACGAGAAGGAGCCCACAACCATCGACAACCCCCTGTTGAAACTTCCCAACATCGTCGTAGCACCACATATAGCGAGCGCAACCCATCAGTCAAGATCAAAGATGTCAGAGCTTGCAGCTGTAAACCTTATCAAGGTGCTCAAGGGAGAAGAGCCTCCAGCACTCGTAAACCAAGAAGTGAAGAACATAAGACCCCTCAGCCAGGTGAAGATGATCTAGAATGGGTTTCACGGTGGAAGTCAAAAAAGGTGGCCTAAGCTTCTATTCGAGGTTTCCATGGCAGCTTGGTATCGTCCTCTTCATGGCCTACCCCTCCCTCCAAAAGAGCGAGGACGAACTTGAGAGAGGACTCAAGTTCCTGACCGCAGACAGCTTCTTTGACAGGCTCGAAATAAACAAGTTCAGCGAAGAAGGATGGAAAAAGATCAGGACATATGCAGCCGGACTCAATATAGCGAGGGGCTTTCAGCCGGATATACTTGCTGGCTCAAGAAACCTTTCATCACCCGACGAATCTGTAAGAATAGAGACAGTCAACTACGTGAAAAGCGAAATAGAGACAGAGGCTAAGAGGGGAGTTAGAGAGTTCGCGTTATGTTCCGGTCAGATGCCATCGGACCTGAAGATTGGGAGAAGACAGATCGTCAAATCGCTGAAGGAAATTGCTGAACATGCTTCGAAATATAACGCTGTAGTTTCGCTGGAAACGTTCGACGTGGACAAGGACAAGAGACAGCTTGTTGGCCGAATAGGTGATGCCGCACAGATAATAAGGGAAGTCAGAGAAAGCGACGGTAACATCTACTTGATGTGGGACCAAAGCCACGCACCACTCTTGGGTGAAACACATGAAGCCATAAGAGGATACTCTGACATCCTCGGCGTTGTACATATTGGCTGTGGACTGCAGACACAGGAGGGCTTAAAGGACTGGCATCCAGTTTACCACACAAAAGGAGCTTTGAATGATGAGAGAGACCTCGCAGACCTATTCAAGGTCCTACTGGATATAGGGTATAGGGGACCTGTCACAGCAGAGGTTCGACCTCAAGAAGGACAGACATCAGAAGAGATCGTGAACAGCGCCAAAGGAGCAATATACGCAGCCTACTCGCTTCTGGCTAAGAGCTGCATCTAGAAGAAGCCGCTCAAAGAATTCGGCTGCACGAGGCAACCTCAAAGATTCATCGACTGCGTTTAAAGTGAGCGACTGTGGCATATGAGTACAATGCGATGTCAAAGATGATCGAGATCCTATCGGAGTGGGCTAGAAAAGATGATGTAGAAAGAATACTTGAAGTCCACTTGGAGGTGGGAGAATACCTATTGACCACTACGAAGAACATTAGATCAAATTTCAAGCTTCTATCAAAGAATACAGTCGCAGAGGGGGCGAAAGTGTATGTGAGGAAAAGGAGGGGTGCAATGGCCTGCCTCAACTGCGGCTACATAGGTAGAGGAAAGAAGGCTCTAAATATACGGAAGGGGATAAAGGTTCCCTCACTGACATGCCCAAGATGCGGGGGTACAACGAAGATAGTTCAAGGCAGAGAGTATGTGATCAGCAGGATCAAATTCAAGAGAAAGGGATCAGATTCAGCCGAAGAAGCCCTTTACGATAGTTGAGACCATTTCGGTTATCGGCGCAGGATATATTCCGATGACGATCGCCAAGAGAACCATAAGCAGTATCGGATACAGCATCCTCCAGTCAGGATCACGTACACCAGAGTACCTGTCAGGCAACTCACCATAGAACATTCTCCTTATCGTCCACAGGCCATAGCCTGCGGTCAAGACCGACAATACGACTCCAGCCACCACCGTAGCCAGCTTGACCGTGTCCAGGGGGTTAAAGCTCGTGAAGAAGGCGCCCGCGAAGACAAAGATTTCACCCCAGAATCCTACAAGAGGGGGGACTCCAGCGAGCCCCAAGAAGCCAACGAGAGTCGATATCGTTATCAGAGGCATCTTCGACGCCAACCCTCTTATTTCACTTATCTTTCTGGTCTTCAGGTCGTGCATGAACACTCCAGATACCATGAAGAGGGCAGCCTTGCTCAAGCCATGGCTCACATATATCAGGAAAGCGCCTGAGACACCGATTATCGACGAAGATGCGATACCGAAGAGCATATACCCCATCTGGCTTATACTCGAATATGCGAGAAGCCTCTTTATATCCTCTTGAGCAAACGCCATCATACCACCGTAAGCCATCGTTATAACAGAGAGGAGAAGAAGAGAGTACATGAAGTTCTTGTCGAAGGCTATCATCGGGAACGAGGTGTAAAGTATCCTTATCGCCGCATATCCGCCAATCCCTATCATCGCAGGCGAAAGCAGCGCACTTATCGGCGTCGGAGCTTCAGCGTGGGCGTCAGGTAGCCAGGTGTGCAGGGGAAAGATAGCCATCTTCACAAAGAGCCCAATCAGGATCATCGCCGCTATCACAGAAAGGATCGTGGGGGGCAGTTGGCTGCTTACTCTACCAACCTGGAAGATGTCGAAGGTTCCAGTCAACATGTATGTGGCACCTATGCCGGCCAAGAGGATTACAGCACCAACTTCAGTGAACATGAAATACTTGAAGGCAACCTTCGCCTTATCACCTGTACCCCAGATGCCTATAAGAATCCATGAGGGGATAAGCATCAGTTCGAAGAAGAGAAAGAATATGGCTAAGTTTGTTGACAGGACGGTCCCAACCATCCCGGAAAAGTATAGAAGGTATAGTGCGTTGTAGAGCTCAAGGTTCTCTTCTTTCTCCATATATTTTATCTGGTAAACTGAGATGGCCGCGGACAGTAAAGTGATTGTAAGAGCTGTCACAGAGCTGAGTCCGTCGAGGAGGAGAGTGAAGTCTCCTACGAGCGGAGCCCACCTGTATGATTCCGTAAGCCTGAAGCCGACGTTTGGAAGATTGGCTGTTTCAGCCAAAAGTAGTGTGAGAGTGTAACATAATGTCGCAAATGATAGCCAGCCAGCATATCGTCCAACCTTTCTTCCAACAAGCAGCACAAGGACAGATACGATTATTGGAACAAAGATTACCTGAGACAGAGAGAACGCTATCATACTCTTCAACCTGCGAAAATCACGTATTTAAGAATTAGGACTACGATGAACAGCCCCGTAAGCACCATGATGAGGTTGTCGTTAAGGCTTCCAGTCTGCCACCTGCGAAGGTAGAGGGAGGTACGCTTAACGAGGTCGGCGATACGATAGTTTACTCCATCAACAACCTTCGATTCGAGGTTGACGAACATCCAGTTCGAAAAGAAGAGGGTGAAGCGGCCCAAGTAGTAGTTGAACCCATCTATCACCTTCACTTCTAGGTTTGAAAAGAGCCACCTCGATAGAGAGAGCGTCGGATAGACTATCACGTGATAGTATATTCTGTTGATGTAGCATCTCTTGAAAAGGAAGCTCCAGGTCTTCGAAAGAACCGTCGACCTACGAGTGTACATGTCAGCAGGCTTCGACCTCTTGATATAGAACCAGTATGCGGGAACAAACCCGACCACAAGAGCGAGTGAAGAGAGGAAGGCGACGGCGTATTCAGCCAGCACACCAGACGGCACTTCTGCCGGCACCTTGACGAGGTACTCGAACAGGGAAACCAGCCAATGTCTCGCAAGATATCCTAGGATGCCTAGGGCCAGCGTCCCAGCCACCAAGATCGCATATGGCACCCACATGACAGGAGACGCTTCACCAAGATGATGCATACGCCCTTCGACTTCGCCAGACTGAGTCTTGCCTTCTCCAAAGAAGACAAGGCCAACCATCCTGAAGGTGTAGAAGGCTGTGACCGCGACCGTCAGCAGGCCAAAGACAAACAGGAGATATTCTCCTGAAACAAGTGAAGCCTCCAATATCATATCCTTACTCCAGAAGCCACTGAAGGCCAACGGGACACCAGCAAGAGAACAGGAGGCGAGAGCCATACACCAGAAGGTGACAGGCATGTACTTCTTTAGGCCACCCATATCCCTCATAAACCTTGAGCCTGTGGCATGAATCACCGAGCCAGCCGCAAGGAATAGTGCAGCCTTGAACATGGCGTGGCTTACGAGATGAAAGATTGACGCAACATATCCGGTTACGAATTCGACGGATAGCCCAGCGACGCCAAGAGACAGCATCATGTAGCCGATCTGGCTCACAGTCGAATAGGCCAGAACCTTCTTTATTTCACTTGAAACCGTAGCCTGAGCTCCGGCCACAAACGCTGTAGCCGCCCCTATCCAGGCTATAAAGTAAAACATGAGCAGAGGATCTCGTGAACTCGAAACCAAGGTGACAGCATACAGTATCGGAAACATTCTGGCGACAAGGTAGACGCCTGCCTTGACCATCGTTGCAGCATGAATCAGGGCGCTCACCGTCGTGGGGCCTGCCATAGCATCAGGCAACCATTCCATAAGAGGCAGCTGGGCGCTTTTGCCGATCGGGCCACCAAATAGGAAGATTACAGCAGGAACAAGGGCCCAAAGTGGGACACGTGCTATCGCACCATTCTGGAGTTCGACAAAGTTTAGAGTTCCAGCGAAGGCGAGGATGATCAGTGCGCCGACGAACAGGAGGACATCCCCTATCCTTGTGGTTATGAAAGCCTTCATTCCGGCATGAGAAGGGGGATAGGCTTCGTCCCCTTCCCCAACCCAGTACTTTGACCAACCCGATATCTGGTCCTTATAGTAGAATCCGATCAGCGCATAGCTGCAGAGCCCAACCCCCTCCCATCCGAAGAGCATCTGGACGAGGTTGTCTGAGAAGACGAGCAGGAGCATATTTCCTATGAACAGGTTCATGAAGAACCAGTACCTCGTCAACCCCTCCTCTCCCTTCATGTATTCGATGGAGTAGACCATGATCAAGAACGCGATGATCGAGACAACATTCGACAATATGATACTTAATGGGTCGACGAGGACACCTGCCTCTATATGGCTCAATATCGGCGAGCCTTCAACATTCAGCCAAGACACTTGGCTCTGCAGAGGCCAAGAGACGCTTTCTCCAAAGAGCAAGGGAACAAGAGACAAAGTTGAAACAACCGCGAGAAATGAGAAGGCTACAGCCATCAGATCCCTTACTTTCTTGTCGATGGCCGCGAAGACTGGCGTGAGCACCGCACCCAAAAGTGGAAAGATCCAAGCCAACCACGCGAATATGAGATTTTCAGCCAACTCTATCATCCTCCAAACAGAGACCTTAAAGCCACCTGAACGAACGTGACAAAGAAGTCCAACCTTATCGTGACGACGATCAGCAGGCAGGCCAAGAGCAAGATCGGCGTCCACATGAAGGCGGAAACTTCTGTGACAGGTCGGCTTTCGTCAGCCACCGGCTTGAACATGATCCTCTGAAAGACCCAAATGTAGTAGGCTGCGTCAAAGACCGAGTTAAAGACCAGAAAGGCCAAGGTGACAGCGAGAACAGGGTCGACGATGACACTTGCAGCCCCGGATATTATAAAGAGCTTGCTCCAGAAGCCGCTGAGTGGTGGAACCCCACCTAAGCCCAGGAGGCCAACGGAGGCGGAGAGACCTGTCATGGGCATCTTCCTCCCTATACCTTCAAGCTTGCTGATGCTGTAGCTCTTTGTTGGCTGGCTAAGGTTGCCGACGGCCATGAAGAGCAGACCTTTTCCGAAGACGTGGTTCAGCATGTGCAGGAAGACTCCAACCATAGCCACTTCGAAGGCGTAGGTCGCCTGAGAGCCATAGTGGTTGATGACGTAGGCTCCAACCCCAAGTCCGGCAAAGATGTACCCCATATTTGAGACACTCGAGAAGGCCAGAAGGCGTCTTATGTCCCTCTGCATGATCGCGAAGAAGTTTCCTAAAGTCATGGAGAGGATACCCAAACATATGAGTATGAGGCCGTAGTCGAAGCTTAGAGGACTGAAGACCGTGATCAAGCCCCTTACGATGTTGAATGCTGCAACCTTCAAGACCACCGTCGACAATGAGGCGACACAGTTCGGTGCACCAACGTATGCGTCCGGAATCCAGGAGTGGAATGGGACGACTGCGGCGCTTACACCAAACCCTACAACTATCATTACGACGATCGCATACAAGGTCATGTTCGGCACAGCATATTGAGACTGTGAGATGACTGTTGCGAGGGCGGAGAAGTTTAATGTTCCAGCGACACCATAGAGCAGAGATAGACCATATAACGCGATCAAAGATCCAACTGTGCTCATCAGAAGATACTTTATCCCACCTTCGACAGCCTGCCACCTATACTTTTGAAATGAGACAAGGGTGTAGGAGGAGATGCAGATGAGCTCCCAGAACACGTATAAGGTGAAGAAGTCTCCTGAGAAGGTTACGCCTACTATGCCTGTGGCCAAGGTCAGGAGAAGCGTATAGTATCTGTCGAGGCCATTGTCTGCCTCCATATACTTTATAGAGTAGAAGGCTACAAGCGAGAGCATCGTCAGAGAAATGACCGATATGTAGACGCTCATCGTGCTCACATAGAGTTCAACCCCATAAGGTCCACCGAACACCTCCACACGGTAAGAGATAGGAGTCAGAGAAGTCAGCGAGAAGGTTGTGAAAAGAGCTAGAAAAAGTACAGCCGCCGAGAAGAAATCCCTCAGCTTGGGGAACTTGAAGGATTCGCCCACTCTACTGACAACGGGAACTGCTAGGGCGGAAATGGACAAGAGCATCAGCGGATAAAGGGCCTCATTTACCATTTCAGTCGCCTCAAGGCATCCCAATCGACTTTCCCATAGTGGCGGTAGACGTTAATGACCATCGCCAGAGCCAAGGCCGCAACCGAAGCCCCCACCGCTATAGATATTATGGCAAAGGATTGGGCTAGGGCATCCACGTATTCATCATGCGCCCCCATTATCACAAAATTCAAGTTTATCGAGGAAGTGAGGACTTCGACTCCAATGACCGTCTTTATTATGTTCTTCTTCGTCGTCACACAGTATATTGAGAGGCTGATCAAGAGGAATGTGAAGACTATCAGTATGTTGTACATCATTCTTCAACCTCCTGCTCTTCCATGAAGCCGACCTTCTCCTCTCTAAGCATAGCCGACACAGCAGCGACCGTGGCAAAGATGACAAAAGCTTGAACCACTACATCTATCAGCCTATAGCTCCAGACAAAATAGGGGGCTTTGACAAAGTCCCACTCGAGGGGAGCTCCCACCGTCCTGAGGCCGGCAAGCCCCAGATACAATGCGGCGAACACAAACAGTATAACCAGTATGCTGTAAAGCTTGTATGCGGTCTTGTCCTCTTGAATCATCTCTTGATCTTGCCTCCGATGGTATGAAGCGTCGCCAAGAATAGGACTGACACACCGCCCGCGTAGACGAGAAGTTGGAACACCGCCACATATGGGGCGCCGAGGAGATATAATATTGCAGAGACGACGACATTGAACAATAGAAAGTAGAGGATGGATCGGACGATATCCTTTGACTCGACAGACATGATGGCCGTGAAAAGAGCCAAAACACCCAGCAGAACCTGCAATGTAGCCTCCATCCTACTTCACCATCAGATCCCTCTTATCCAAGGCAATCACCTCATACTGGTCTGTGAGGTGTATCGCCTTCGTTGGACAGATATCTTCACATTGCCCACAGTAGGTGCATCTGGCAATATTGAAGATCGGCCTCCTACCAGCCTGGTTTTTTGGAAAACGGGCCTTATCCTCTGGAACCATCTCTATCGCCAAAGATGGGCAGACCTGAAAGCAGAGAGAGCAGCCGATACACTTCTCTTCATAGTATTCCAGTTTACCTCTGAATCCCTCTGGCAGATGAACCCTATCTCTTTCCTCTGGATAGAGGACTGTTGCCCTCTTCTTAAACAGGCTTCTAAAGAGCTCACCGATCATGGACATTACAGCATCAACCTCACAACAATAAACTGGAAGATGGCAAGAGGCAAAAGATACCTCCACGAGAAGCCCACGACCTGATCGATCCTAAGACGGGCGAAAAGGGCTCTCACAACCGTCAATATCGCCAGGACAAACAGCGACTTGACGACAAAGTATACCACATAGAATATTTGAGTGTACCCTTCAACCGTCGGCCCAAGAGGGCCGCCTAAAAAGAGTGTTGCAGCAAGCCCACATAAGAAAACCAACTCGATGTTTCTCGCAAGCCTGAACATGGCAAGCCTCCTTCCAGTGTAGTCTATATTCCATCCCGCGATGATCTCCTGTTCGGCTTCGGGCAGGTCGAAGGGTATACGTTCAAGTTCAGCCTGAGCTGCGAAGACGAAGACTATGAACCCCAAGATCTGAGGGCTTGCTATATGCCACCAGCCTGCCTGAGATGCTACGATACCTGACAGGGACAGGCTGCCGGCGCCCAAGACGACGCCTACCACCGAAAGCATCAGAGGTATCTCGTATCCTATAAGTTGGAGGAATGATCGTTCTGCTCCGATGATCGCGTACCTGTTATATGTCGAGATGCCGGCGTAGAAGACGGTTATGCAGAGGAAGGTTAGGATTATGACCGAGACTATGGCGTCGCCATCAAATGAAACCAAGCCCTGGGTTGAAGATATCGGAAGCAGGAAGGCGGCGAAGACAGATAATGCGAGAGTAAAGAGTGGAGTCATGGTGAAAAGGAGTTGGTCAACTCCATCTGGAACTATATCCTCTTTCGAAAGCAGCTTGATAAAGTCTGCGAGAGGCTGCAGTAGGCCATGAAATCCTGTATAATATGGGCCCACCCTGTTCTGAAGGCGGGCGTAAAGCTTTCTATCAAACCATTCGTAGAAGAGTGCAAGAAAGAATATGAAGATGAACCCTGGAAAGACTATCGCCTCCAACGTTTCTACAACATACTGTTCGAAGCTCACGGCAGCAGTTCACCTCTCCTCGATCTTTCCCTGATTTCATCCAGCGTCCAAACCCACGACCTTCCCTTCCTCGAGTCAACAAAGTACACTCTGGCCGTGCAGCATATGCATGGGTCGATCGAGCCATAAGATATTGGAACATCGCCGATGTTGACAACATATCTCCCCTTAGAGGTCAACATAGCCCTTAACGCACCCAAGTTTGCCAAAGTTGGAGTTCTAACCTTATACCTGTACGGCTTCGGCCCCCCATCTGACAGGGTGTAGTGGAACAGCTCACCTCGAGGCGCCTCCACTCTGGTCAGAGCTTCTCCTGCGTTAGGCTTCATGGGCAGCTTGACCCTGAACGGGCCTTCTGGAAGGTGCCTCAGGGCTGTGCGTATCATGCTTACACATTCTAGGAGCTCCTGGGCTCTAACTATTATCCTCGCGAAGACATCACATGAGTCATATGTTATCACATTAAATGGCACGTCAGCGTGAGCGGCGTATGGGTCATCGGCTCTGATGTCATTTTTCACCCCAGAAGCTCTCAGGACCGGCCCAACCGCGCATGTTGCCTTAGCCTCTTCCGGCGAAAGATATCCTACACCCTGCGTCCTCTTCGCTATCGTCCTCTCGGTCAAAGCCACCTTCGTATAGTACTTTGTCCTCTCCTCGATGACATCCATCGTCTTCAGAAGCCTGTCTACAAGGTTAGATGGCATATCTCTCCTCACACCCCCTATCTGGCTGTATTCTGTGGTGATCCTGTTTCCTGTTATGGACTCAAGCATGTCCATGACCGCCTCCCGGTCTCTCCACGTGTACATGAACATCGTGTTGAAGCCGATCTCGAAGGCTGCTACACCAAGCCATAGAAGGTGGCTGTGTATTCTGCTCAGCTCCTCGACCACAAGCCTCAGATACTGCGCCCTCGCAGGTATCTCCTTATCATACAGCTTCTCCACATTCAATGTGTAGCATAGCCCGTGTGCGGCATTACATATTCCACAGATTCTCTCAACCAACGGTAAACCTTGAAAGTAGGTCTTTGCCTCAAGAAGCTTCTCTATTCCCCTATGCATGTAGCTGACATCAAAATCCACACCTACAACGGTTTCACCCTCAACTTCGAGCTTGAGCAGAAGAGGCTCAGGTAGGGCAGGATGCATAGGACCTATTGGGATATCGAATGTGGACATCAGTCAAACCCCTCCCTAAGTGGAAGATTATGCTTTGATTCAAACGACTTCTTCAGGGGGTGAACGTCCTCCGGCCAATCACCTGACAAGATAAAGCGTTTAAGGTTCGGGTTTCCCTCGAAGACTACACCCAGCAGGTCATGTACCTCACGCTCATAGAATTCTGCGCCAGGTATGAGGTCACATATCGAGGCTATCCTTGGATCCTCACTGCTTACGGTCGTTCGGATGGAAATCGGCATGCCTGTTCCAAGGTGAGCCATGATTTCTATTCCATCCTTGACCTCCGTGCCCGTGATCGTCTCAAGGTGATATATGCCCTTGAGGAGGACCAGATATTTGATCACCTCCCTATAGGTGTCGCTTGGAACCTTCACGTAGACTCTCATCTTCTGAATCTTAAAGTCCAGTATTTTGTCCCCGAAGACATCCTTCAACTCTCTGAAAGTCTCCTCTTCCACGCTCACTTGCTTTCACCGATCTTCTTCAAGAGAAACGATAGACCGTTGATGATATTTTCAGGCTTCACTGGACAACCTGAAATGTATGCTGTGACTGGAATAACCGAGTCCACGCCAGGATAGACGTTGTAGGCTCCACGATAGACGCCGCCGCTGGTCGCACATGTACCGACTGCTACAACATACTTTGGCTCAGGCATCTGCTCGTACACCCTCAGAAGCCTATCTCTCACCTGCCTCGTAACAGGGCCGGTGACCAAGAGGACATCAGCATGCCTAATCGAGCCCTTCAATACAGCCCCAAACCGCTCGATGTCGTAGCGTGGCGTGAGACAGGCCAAGATCTCGATATCGCATGCGTTACATGAGCCGGTGCAGAAGTGGGCGATCCAAGGACTTTTGCTTCTCGCCCAGCCCACTATTCCCATCTCTAAACCCTCCGGCCGAAGACGACAAGAGCAAATGACACAATTCCCACGTAGACCAAGAACCCCACCTTGCTCACGAAGTCGAAGGTATTTCCAAATGGGCCCAGAGAGAAAGCAAAAAGAAGCGCGATAACATCAAATACCATGAAGAGTAAAGCGTAATCGAATAGCTTTATGCTTACGGGAACAAGCTCATGCTCAACCCTTTCTCCCCCGGTGTATGGGAGAACCTTATCATCGGACTTAGCAACCTTCGGAGAGATTTCGGCGCCGATCCAGAATATGATCGCGGCCAAGACCAGGGCGACAAGAAACATGTAGGCGACGAACAGGGTCAATTTCGCTACTCCCAATCATGATACCACGAGAAACTATATATAAGAATTTTTTGCCCCAGCAGGAATACTACGTTGAACCCCCCACCCAATTATGGCCAAAGAGATGCCTGAACATGCCGCGTCCAAATCAAGCGATTGGCAAGAGATTTACTTGATGGTTTGCTACACCATCTTCAGATAAGGTTCTTATGCAGTAGGTCACGGGGCAGCGCATACACTTCAACCACCTTCTCGAATGAGCCACTCTTGTTCCAGAACCTCACCTTCACCAACATATCCTCCGGCGCCTTCGAGTACGATGCTATGTAGGAGGCGGCCGTCCCAATCGAGCCTGTGGACAAGCCGCCAAAGTATATGCCAAGTGGGCCCTTAAAGCCTACAGCCTCAAACAGTATATCTTCATCTGAAGCCAGCTTCAGCACAGCGTTGTTCTCCGCCTCATTTCTGCAGACGACTATCTTGCTTCCATCATCGAGCCTAAAGTGCCTACCGAAGCGTAGAAGAAGCAGATCCTTGAGCCCAAAGTCTCGATTGTGCTTCTTCAAGTCCCTGAACCTCCTCCCAAAAGCCGACTCCGTGAGCATACAGCCACCAGCAGGCGTCGGATAGACTACTATCCCAAGCTGCCTAGCGAGTTTCATCTGAGCCGACCTCCCTCTCCCCTGAATGTCAAACATCGCCTCCCTCTTCACAAGCCCCCTCACCTCTGGAATCGTTTCAGGAAGAAGCCTGCCCGACAGTGGCCTAACTACAAGGCCTTCGACACCCGCCTCCCTATCGATCGCCATCAACATCTTCACCTTCTGAGAGAATGGACGCTGCCCAACCACCTCACCAGTCGCTATAAAGTCCGCCCCCTCCACATCCATAATCTTCTTCGCACACTTGAGCATGTAGATTCGGCAGTCGACACATGGGTTCACAGACCTACCATATCCATGTTTAGGGTGCTTGAGGATCTCGAGGTATTCTTCGTCAACACCAGCCTTCACCACCTTGACACCAAGCCTGCCTGCGTTTTCCGTTACACTCAAACCGACCCTGCTATCTGAGCCAAAACCAGAGGATAGGATGTCAAAGTGTAAGGCAACGACATCGACACCCATCGAAAACAGAGAATAAAGGGCTATCGTACTATCCAATCCCCCAGAATAGAGCAGGACGGCCTTAGGCCTCCTACCAGCCTCTTCGACGGACATCCGAGCCTACGTGGAAGCAGGCAACACTGTTAAACATTTCCAAGCCAGAGAACAACATAGCAGGATGTCTATGTTAGAGGTCGTAGACCAGCCCAGGCAGCTTAGGGAACGGCTGGACTTCACCCACATGCCTACCTCCCACTATCCAGCATACAAGCCTTTCCACGCCCATCCCTGCTCCCGCAGAAGGCCTAATCCTCCCCTCCTTCGCGAGCCTGAGGAGAAGCCTAAAGTTGTCCTTTCTCACACCATCCCTCTTCATCTTCGCAACCATCTTGCCATATTCAAATTCTCTCCTCGAGCCAGACATCACTTCACCATATCCTGGAAGTATAAGATCATAGTTGTCCCATCTTCCACTCTCAAAGTCCTCGTAGTCGTAGAATTCCCTTGGAAGGTTCGTGACCCACACAGGCTCCCTGATCTCAGCAGGCAGCTTCAGCTCCCAGTCTACTCCAAGCCTATCCTCCAGCTCAACCCTATCGTAGACCCTAAAGGGCGCTTCTGGAACACGAAGATCACTATACCTCTCCAGGAACTTGAGATCGTCTCCAACCCTATCCCTCAGGCCACCTATTAGGCCTCTAAGCAGCCTTTCTGTCAGCCTCCGAATATCACCTGAGGTAGCGTACCTAACCTCAAAGTCAAGCTGAGTGAACTCGTACACATGCCAGCCTGTAGACAGCCTCTCCCTCTTCTCCACCCTAACGTTGGGAGAAAGAGAGAAGAGCATTGGATAAGCCAGGGAGCATGCGACAATCTTGTGGACGATCATGCTCAAGGTGGTCCTCACAGTCTCCCCATAGATCTCCACCTCCACACGCTTCTCTATCGAAGCCCCAGGATCAGGCCAAAGGGGGTCAGTTGACTTCGAGAATACGACCGGAAGAAGCCAGTCAAAACCCTCCCCCACAAACCCTTCAGTGAGACATCTCAACACGGCGGTTGTGACCCTGCCAATATGCCGCCTCCGCTCAAGCTCCCCACGTGAGAGCAGCTCCAGAGGTTTTGGGAGATCAGCCAAACCGCCACCAGTGACAGGCCTTGTCTGCACACGCATGTCCCACATCAAATTCGCCTGCAGCTAATAAACATTTTACCACAGACCTTGGCAGTTTACCAGAAAAAAAACTATAAATAGCGAAAGATCAAGCATAATGCCAGCATGGATGACAGAGACTGGAAGATCCTCTATCAGCTAATCAATAATGGAAGAAAGCCTGTAGTCGACATCTCAGACGAGCTTGGCATACCTAGGGCCACAGTGCAAGAGAGGATAAAGAAGCTCGTCGACGAGGGGGTGATAAGAAAGTTTACGGCGATCCCAAACTATGAGAAGATCGGAAAAGAGGTGACAGCATACATCCTCGTCTCATTCAGCAGAGAAAGCAACCTGTCCCAGAAGGCGGTAGCCCAAGAGATAGCTGAAATACCTGACGTGTACGAGGTCTCACTCATCTCAGGAGAATGGGATATAATACTCAAGGTCAGAGCCTCATCAGTAAACGAGATAGGAAACCTCGTGATAGAGAGGCTGAGAATGATGAGGGGAATAGAGAAGACCCAGACCTGCGTCTGCTTCCAGACGATCAAAGAAACACCCTGAAGATGCAGCCATCAGATCAGGCAGACGCCCAAAGGACGACAACACACCCGCTATCTAGGGAACGGCTTAGAAAAGGTAAGCAACCATTACCATCAAGTAACGGCAGATTGCCCATAATCAACCACCCAATACTAATAACCATACCATAGCATACTTTCAACGGAAAGGCTATGTCCAAATCAAGCAATAAAGTTATAGCCCGGGGGACTAAAAGGGGATCAGCCCCCGTTAAAGCCGAAAGCGATGATAGCTCCCCAAAAGAAGCAAGGTGATGTCATCAATGATAAAGAAGACAATGTCACTCTTCGTACTAATACTTTTGGCAACATCACTCATCGGCGTAACATATGGCATGTGGTCTGAGGCACTCTTCGTAAACGTCACCGTGAAGACAGGCACACTCGACGCAGAGTGGACCGTCGGCACAGGATACGACAATGAACAACCAGGAAAAGACTTCAGCAACATAACGGGAACACTAAGCCCAGACAAGAAGACCCTAACGGTCACAGTCAAGAACGCATACCCATGCATAGACTACTATCTCCCCGTCGACATCAACAACACGGGAACAATACCGTGGATAATTCAATCATTCAACTTTGTCTCGGGAACCGTGCCACCTAATTCGGTGATAGAGTTCTTACCAGATCCAGACCGTGACCCAGACATCGCTATCGGTGTACAGGTTCATCCCAACCATGAGGCATATGGCCTAGTGCACGTACACCTTTCAAATGATGCCCAAGAAAATAAAGAGTACACGTTCACAGTGACCGTGGTCGTCGTACAGTGGAACGAGTACACTCCACCGACAACGACAACACCGGTATAGCTTCTTGGCACTATAATGTGATCAGAAATGACGAAAGGAAAGATGTTGGCAATACCCGTACTTTTCATCATGTGCCTATCTCTGCTGGGAATCGCCTACGCTTGCTGGTCGGAGACACTCTACCTCAACGGATCGGTTCAGACAGGAGAACTTGACTGGGAATTAAGACCAATGTTTACGTGCCTTGACACTCCAGGCACTAGAGACTGGAACGGAGACTGCAGTTGGGAAATGTGGCAGACAGACAAGGATGTAGGAGGACCAACGACAGTCGTGCCAAGCGACAGCGACGAAGATGGAGACTGGGACACACTCACAGTCACATTAAACAACACATACCCATGGTACTTTGAACAAATTGGGTTCCACGTACGCAATGATGGTACAATACCACTACACTTCGAGAACGTCACGATAGACGGCCAACTGGTCAGCAGTGGACAGACGATCTTCCTCGACCTCACAGAAGATGGAAAACCTGACGTGAAGATAATGTATGGAGACAGCATCGGAACACAACTTCACCCAGGCGGTATCTTGGAGATAAGCTTCTGGATACTCGTCCTACAGGATGCACCAGAAGGAGCAACACTTACCTTTACAATGAAGCTGCTCGCGGTCCAATACAACGAGTCAATCTGGCCGATAACAATGCCGCCCTAGGAGACATTGGCAAGACAGCCTCCCCCCTTTTTGCACCAGGTAGACTACAACATGAGACCGAAGCCCATCATCGTGGTAGCGTCGGTGGTTGTCGCCCACATAGTGCTAACTTCATATCAGCCACCTGGGATGATGGCATATTACTTTCCAGCCTTCTGCTGGACTCTGATAGCAGCCTTCTCACTGTGGGCGTCAGGAAAGGATAGTCTGAGAAGCTGGTATCGAAGGAAGATAACATTGGTAGCCTTCGCGGTCGCGACAGCGCAGATCTTGATCGCCATAGATGTAGGAATATTGAGAGGCTTCGGCAAGAGCCCACTATCGTTCTCGCCAGCAGGCATATTGACGAACATAGCATATGTCTCATCGAACCTGTTGGGTGTGGAATTGAGCCGCGCCTACATCATGAAATCCTATGGCCTCAAGAGGCCGATCGTGAACCTCGCCTTGGTGACAGTATTCTACGCGAACCTATACTATCCACTTCAGAGTATGATCGGGGCCTTCGATGTCAGCCAGCCGCTGCCAATAGTCGACTACCTTGGCGCATCACTGCTTCCAGCTATCTCCATGAGCCTTCTCTCATCCTACTTGGCCCTCTTGGGTGGGCCCATAGCCTCGCTCGCCTATCGAGCACCCTGTCAGGCCTTCGAATGGTTTTCGCCGATACTTCCAGACCTATCATGGGGATTCAAGGTGCTGTTAGGTGTGGCGATACCCGTCTTCGGATTCCTCTACCTGAACCATGCGACAACCTTCAGAGACCTTAGAAGGATAGGGGTTAAGATTCGAATCAAGGAGCCGGCGAGAATAGCCAAGCGGGACAAGATGGAACGACAGTCGTTGACGAGATGGGCTATCATCCTGGTCACAGGAGTGCTCATGATCTGGTTCACAACAGGCCTACTAGGATACTTTCCAACCGTTCCAATCAGCGGCAGCATGGAGCCGACGATGAAGGCAGGCGACTTGGCTATAGTAGCAGAAGTGCCTCCTGAAAGGCTTGCTGTAGGAGACGTCATACAGTATTGGAGTGGAGAAGGCATGATCATCCATCGAATCTACGAGATACAGGCTCAATATGGGACATTCATAACGAAGGGAGACGCCAATAGCCTCCCAGACGCACAGCCTGTATACCCCCAGCAGATCAAGGGAAAGGTGATCTTCATAATCCCAAAGCTCGGATGGGCTTCGATAGTCGTCAAAGACGGCCTCTTGAAGACCTGGGAGATCCTACAGACCGGAATCGGGCAGACATATATACTGATAGCAGTCGCTATACCATCACTCCTAACTTTGGCTTTTGCAGCCCATCTTCGCAGAAGCAGAACCTGGCTTAAGTCTTCAAGGAGGCCCAGAGGATGATGTCGATATCCGATAACTTTAGCCTTCACCAGAAGAGGGGAGCTGATACACCAGATCAACTTTCAAAGAGATGTTTTCCATGAGGAAAAAGATAGTCTTCGCCTTAGTGATGTTGCTTATCTCTCTAAACCTAATAGGGTACAGTCTTGCATGCTCAAGTGGCGGAATAGTGGTAAACTGGGGAAGCACCTGCAATGCGGCGTTCGTGAAGGTTACAACCTCAGACAACGAAGACGTAAAAAATGTTGGACATGTGTGCGCTAAGATATCATGTGACAGAGATTCGATAGAAGTGTATGTGACCAACGCGTACCCAAACTATGAGGCATACGTCAGTTACACGATTCAGAACATCGGATGCAAGCCGATACACATAGATGTGATCACGTTGACGAACAGCAATCCAACAGCGATAGAAGTCACAAACAAGGATCTGGCTTGCACATGGCTACAACCATGCGAGAAGATACAGGGACTGACCACAATCCACATACTTCAGGCAGCCAAGGAGAACTGGAAGTACAACTTCAAGGTCAAGATAGGATTCTCTTGTCAGATGGTGTGCCCACACACAATCGGCTTCTGGAAGAAACAATTCAATGTAGCCTTAGGCGTCATACGTGGAGCAGCTGAGGTGCCACCAGCCACACTGGAGGGTTACCTGAACACTATATCTGCGCAGTCCAATGTCTTCAAATTCACTGGAACGAGAACACAGAAGTTTCAACAGGCTCAAATGATACTGACACCTTCCATCAGCTCCAGCATGGAGCTGAAACTGAAGTCGCAGCTGCTCGCGCTATGGTTGAACTATGTCGCAGGCTGGACAGGAGGCTACAAAGTCTACGGGATGACCGCGCAGCAGATAATCGCAGGTTCAGAAAACGCGCTCTTGAACCATCAGAGCTGGAAATATGAGTACTGGAAGAACCTCTGTGACACATTCAACAACATAGGAGGCGGATAAGATGAGAAGGAGAAGAAGATCTGATCGCTACATTCTATCTTTGACGGTACTGCTTGTCTCGGCGCTGTCACTTAGCCTGATCGGGTACGGATACGCTTTATGGAGCCAAAACCTGTACATTGAGGGTACAATAAAGACAGGAGACTTCATCAAGGACGTTGCCAGCATAAGAATAAGAAAGACGCTTGAAGGCGTCTTCACAAACCCATACAATGGCCTCGAACAGAATACCGGAATAAACTTGATACACGTCTACAACAAGACGGGAGAGAACGTTTACAACTGGGCTTCAATCCTCAAGCTCACGATCGTCATAGAGAACAATGGCACAACGGAGCTTACGAACATCCTCGTAAGAGATAGATTAGGCACAAACATAGGCCCTATCGCAGCACCTCCTGGATCCTACAACTATTCTGTGACAGCAGGCACCGTCAGCTGGCTAAGCTACGCTCCAGGCCACAACCCATGGGACTTCATACACTTCGGTTGGAGCGAATTCAACTGGACTATTCCAACATTAAACAAAGGCGAAAGTGCGATGATCGTCATATGGTTAAGGACGCTGATGAACCCCACAGATAAATGGGAGCCGACATCAGCCGACAAAACATATAATGTCAACGATGGCGCCTCCGTAGCCGCCTCCACAATCTACAATCATGTGACTCTATCTGCAACGACGAAGGGTATATCCCTTATTGTAGACGGATACATCAGGCCCGAAAGCTCCATAGCGACGATTTCAAATCCTCTGCCATATTCAACCCCCTGGGCATGTGACAAGTACGAACCCTAGGTCACCCCCAATTTTTTCTTTTCTAACATGCTCTCATGGAGTAAGGTTTAATTAGCACAAACCGCAATTACATATGGTTGAAGCTAAAGTTTACCCTCAATAGAGACAGTACGTTGATCTTGGCAGTAGTCTTTGGAGTCTTCTCAGCCATACTGCTTGCCGGCGCAGTATACTATCTTTCTTCCCCCACAGAGACTGAGAAAGTAACCGACCTATGGAACTACAGGTCAAGAGCAAGCTACGATGTTGTCGCCTATCTCAAGTCAAACAACTTCTACAATAGAACCACCTTAAGGCCTGAAGAGGGAACATTCTATTCGAGGATAATCGACAGACTGCACATAGTCTTCAGGTACGACTTCGAATCAAACAGGCCTGTGTCAGGCTCAGTCGACTACTACGTCGTCAAAGCCATCAAGACACCCGCATGGGAGAAGATTTTAGAGACAACGCCAACCGCTACTCTCCCATTGAATGGCACATCAAATGGCTTCCAAGCAGAACATACGATAGAAATCGACGATTTCAAGGAGATCATAAGAACCTTTGATGGAGAGACAGGAACGAACACAAACGACTTCAACATAACCTACCAGTACTACATGACTATAAGAGCTGAAAGCCGATCTGACAGGGTAGATGATAGAATCTCACCCAGCATCGACATATCCGTTAGACCAAGGTCCAAGGATGGAGACATCATAGTGATAGGAAGCCAAGATTACACCTACCCTGGCTCGATAGCAAAGAAGGAGACCGTCCAGATAGTTTCGGTCTTCGGCATATACAGGTATCAATATAGATATCTGACGCTCGGAGGGTTCCTGGTGGCATCTGTGATCTCTGCTTTTCTGGCCTTGTCCTATGTGAAGACGAGCCCAAAGAGGGAGAAGTCCATTACTGACCTCATGAAGCCATACAGGGAAGTGGTCGCTGAAGCCATGGAGCCGATACATAGGAGAGGAGAGATCGTGATCACGATGAGTAGCCTAGACGACCTTGCCAAGGTATCCGACAACCTGGCGAAGCCCATCCTCCACACCAGAGACGGTAGAACACACACCTTCTACCTCTACGATGGCCCAAACAGGTACGAGTACAACGAAGACGAGAAACAGTAGGTTACCCAGTTCTCTTCTCTTAGAAAAGGTTAAGACCCAACCACCCCCTATTCTGCAGCCTCGCAATAGCCACCTGGAAGGGTTAACCAATAGCTGTCAAGAACATCTTCTAAATCGAAAGGTTTAAGATTAGAGTGTGCCATAAAGTTGACGAGAAGACATGACCAAACGTTGGTCAATCGCAGCCCTATTGTTGGCAATAATAGTCGTTTTATCGTCAACTCCATTCTCCTACGCCTCAGCTCGAGCAGACGAAGTCAGCCTCATAGTCTTGGAGCTCAAAGGCGGATCAAAGCAGATCACCGTCTTAGCTGTACCACAACAAGATGATTCAACAACAAACCCAGACTATAAGCTTTTGCCATACCACTGGCAGACTACAGCACAATACTGGATAAACCCCAGCAACAAATATGGGTTCTCCGCCTCAGCCCTAATATTTGTCTTGACATCTTCAGCGAACACGTGGGACGAGAAAACATCTTACTCAGTCTTTGTCTACAAAGGGACAACCAGCAGGAGCGCTGGAAGACGTGACGGATACAACGTCATCTCTTTTGGCGTGTATCAGGCCGGCGCCATCGCAGTAACCTACATCTGGTACAACAGATACACATCCTCCATCGTAGAGACTGACACAAGATTGAACACACGCTACAAGTGGAGCCTAAGCGGCGAAGCAGGAAAGATGGATGTCCAAAACATCATGACACACGAGTTCGGCCACTGGTGTGGCCTAGACGACTTATACAGTGATGTCGACTACTGGCTGACCATGTACGGATACGCTGACTATGGAGAAACGTACAAACGTGATCTTGGGTTGGGAGACATCCTCGGGCTACAAGCAATATATGGTAGCTAAATCTCTCCTCCTTTTTTTGTCACATTCTCCTACCAGTGACAACGAATAGAATTTTGTCGTTTGCGCTGAGGAAAAGCTGAACCAGTTCCTGGGCAAAAAAGAAATTCAGTGTGAGCGTTTAGTCAGTGGGTTCAGGGTCTTAATGAATTGATTTCGCCTCTCAACGCCTCTCTTATGAGATTGCTGGCCTTGTCTTGATAAGGAGATGACTTGTTATATGGGTGCACAAGAATATTTGTGTCAAGTAATATCTTCATAAACCTCTTCCCTGGAAAGTTTTCCCTTCACTGCCC
>CAYUWR010000021.1:0-15093 GCA_964448685.1 uncultured Nitrososphaeria archaeon | reverse complement strand
TCTGATTCTGTAGGGTGAATAGAAGCCGCTCGCCATCTTCACATGTCTTAGGAAGAATGTATAGGCTCGGATGGTAATGGTCTCGGAGCTTGATGACCTCACCGTCTTCTGTTCGAATCTTTTAAGAAGCTTGATTTCTTTTTTCATTTCTTCGGGGATCTCTCTTTCAAATGCCCACGTCATTCATAAGTAGCTCACAAGTTCATCATCAATATAATAATAGAGGTCTTTCCTTCAAAGTTCCAGTTGCTGGGTCGACCTCGAAACCGAAGGTCTCAAGGACAACGACACCGAGTAGAACTTTATCTATAAAATCGGATATCCATACGTCGAAGGGGCCTTCTTTGCCCTTTATATTTATCCACGCTCTTCCCCTTTTCACCTTTACAATTCCAGCTCCTGTCATGACTTTCTCCTCTCTGACTGGCTCGATTTCAATTTCTTTTGCAATTTTCTCCGGTAATGCTGTTAAACTTGCCCCAGTATCAACCAGCGCTTTCAATTTAGCAGACTTTTTCTTCTCTAAGTTTGATATCTCTATTTCAACCCAAGAATGCTCCATTTTGTTTCTAAGAAAGGGATAAGGCTGATGATATTTGAATGTTAAATTTTATCTGCAGCAAAAAAATAGAATAGTAAAATATTGAAGAAAGATATGGTATTGCACTCCTCCTTAGAGGTCACATAATAATATAAAGAAAAAAAGTTTAATAGAAAACCGAACAGATTCCCAACTATAAACTGAGCCAATTCATAGAATACAAAGCGAAATGGCTTGGAACTAAAGTCCTCAAAATAAGTGAAAGAAACACATCGAAAGCATGCCATAGATGTGGGTATATAGGGCTTCGTGCTCAAAATGTGGCTACAGTGCAACGCAGACTACAATGGAGTAATGAACATAAGCGGCCCATGAGGCATGTCTTCTTGGCAGGGGCTACCTTGGTACAGCCTAGAACTCGATAAGATGAAGGCTACCAAAAGCCTAACAAACCGAGAATTCGACAGGCTTCAGCCGTGAGAGTGTCAGAACGTGCTTTTTCAGACATCGTCACGTTAAAACATTTATAGACCGAAGATGGCAAGTGAAGAAATGAGTGTGGGCCGGATGAAGGTCGGTATGGCACAGGTAAATTCGACTGTGGGAGACCTAGTGGGAAATATAGACAAGATAAGGGCGTACATAGAGAGGGCTAAAGAAGCGGACGTGGATATAGTCGCTTTCCCCGAACTCTGTTTGACAGGTTATCCACCTCAGGACCTATTGTATGAGAAGGCATTTGTTACCCAGAACAAGGAGGCTTTGTTGAACTTGGTTAAAGACATCTCTGGAGTCGTCGGTATAGTCGGTTTCGTCGACTGCGACGGAAGCAGGATATTCAATTCTGCCGCAGTCTTCTCTGAAGGCAAGATTGTCAAGGTAGTCAACAAGACTCTACTGCCAACATATGACGTGTTTGATGAAGCTCGATATTTTGTGCCACAGAAGAGGAGAAACATTATGCCTGTGGAGGTAACCATCAAGGGTTCACATATCAGGCTTGGGGTTGAAATCTGCGAGGACCTGTGGGATGAAAGGTATGATATCAAGGTCACCGACATCCTTGTACAGAGGGGTGCACAACTGGTCATCAACATTTCCGCCTCACCATTTTATGTGGGAAAAAGGTTTGAGAGAGAGCGGTTGCTTCGCGAGAAGGCTGTGAAGAATAAGGTTCCAATGTTCTACGTGAACTTGGTTGGGGGTCAGGATGAGCTCGTATTTGATGGACAGAGTCTGGCCGTGGATGAACGAGGTCGCCTGATCGCTTTTGCCAAGCAGTTTGATGAAGACCTGGTGGTGGTTGACGTGGACGAAGTCACAGGAGCACGTGAGATGGCTTTGCCTCCTTATGATCGAGAAGAAGAAATGTTTGGTGCTCTTGTGCTTGGTGTGAGGGACTACTTTAGGAAGACCGGATTTGAGAGGGCTGTAATCGGCATGAGTGGTGGAATAGATTCGTCGGTGACCACGTGCATAGCAGCTGAAGCCCTTGGAAAGGAGAATGTGATTGGGGTGTCGATGCCTTCTAAGTACTCGACCACCCACAGCAAGTCTGATGCTGAAGCTCTGGCAGCGAATCTGGGAATCTGCTTCGTGCAGTTTGGTATTCAAGATATTGTTGCAAGCTATCAGAAGGTTCTTGAGCGGCCTCTCGAGGCCATAAGAGCTCGATTTGGCGTCGACAGTAGCAGAGATGATCCAGTCGCAGACGAAAACATTCAGCCGAGGGTTAGAGGAAACTCCTTGATGGATATCTCAAATCGTCTCAGAGACTTGAAGATCTTGGTCTTGAACACCGGCAACAAGACTGAGGTGGCTCTCGGGTACTGTACGCTTTATGGCGACATGACGGGTGGGCTTGACGTGTTGGGGGATGTGAGCAAGCTTGAAGTCTACAATCTCGCTCGGTATATTAACAGGAAGGCTGGGCGAAATATAATCCCTGATTCTGTCTTGAAGAAGACTCCTTCCCCTGAGCTTAGGGAAGGCCAGTTTGACCCATTCGACTTCAGTATAGTCAGTCCTCTTGTCGATGAAATCGTTGGAAACAGAAGGGGCAAGAGGGAGCTTGTGGAAATGGGCTATCCAAAGGATGTTGTCGAAGACACTTACAAGAGGATTAGAAGCTCAGAGTACAAAAGGTGGCAGGCTCCACCTTGCATCAAGATCACGCGTAAGGCATTTGGTTTGGGCTGGAAGATGCCGATCGTCAACAAGTTCGCTGGATAGCCACTCTCACATCATCCTCGGCGGACGAAAGACTTATCAACCATTCCAATCGTCCAATGGGCAAGTGCCGTGTTTGGATCTAATCTTGGGAATTCTGGGGCTTGTCCTTGGGTTCGGATTTGTAATCGTCATGGTCATAAAGCATGTAAACTACGGCTTGGCTCTTACCGTAGGCGCTCTGGTCTTAGGTTTCTCGTTTGGCTCAGGGATTGAAGGTTTCTTAGAGGCCGCGTATCTGACTGTAACAGACATGACGACCTTAGAGCTTGTCCTCGCTGTGAGCCTGATACCTATCCTCGCCCAGAGTCTGGTTGACACAAGGCTTATGGACGGCCTGATCGCCGGCTTGAAGTCTGTACTCCCACAGAAAGGTGTCTTAGCGATGATTCCCGCGGTCTTCGGCCTGTTTCCGATGATGGGGGGTGCCCTAATCTCCGCTCCTCTAATAGATGAAGAAGCAAGCAGGCTTCAGGTCAATGCTGAAAAAAAGGCTATAATCAATCTTTGGTTTAGGCATATATGGTTCTTCATCTCTCCCCTCGTCACTACGCTGATCATAGTTGGGAGGTTGACGAACGTCAACATATACAGTGTCATATTGGTCAACATGCCTGTTTTCGCCGTGCATCTTGCAATAGGATACCTCGCTCTCTTGAAGCCTATCAAGGCTGCTGGTGGACTGCAGCAGGCAGACTCGTCTGTTGCAGATGTTTTCAAGGGTGCTGCACCAGTTGCTTTAACGATAGTAGTTAACATCTTGGGCGCTCCATTGAGTATCTCGTTGGCTGTCGGGATAGCCTCCGCCTTCTTGATTGGAAGATCTACGGTTCGAGGTATTGGACGGACGATTAGGACTGGATTCAAGTGGACACTTGTTGTCGCGGTCTTGGGTGCCATGTACTTTCGTTATACGGTCCGCTACAATGGAGTCGACAGCTTCATTGTTTCGAATGCTAAGCTATATGGTTTTCCGATGATCGCCTTCCTAACTATCATCCCACTGACATTCGGTTTCATAACAGCAGAACCTCAATCTTCGGCAATAATGAGTGCATCGCTGGTTGCGAGTGCCTTCAGTTTCCTGTCTCCGGCTCAGGTGAGCCTGCTTTATGTAAGCAGCTTCTTGGCCTACTTTGTGTCACCTCTACACCTGTGCATGATATTGACTGTAGGCTACTTTAAATCGAAGCTGAAGAGTGTATACGTTTGGCTTGTTCCTTTCGCGATACTAGACTATATGGCTTGTCTCCTAGCCACATTCACACTCATGAGTTCGAATATTCTCTGAGCATCTACTTGATCAAACTAGTCAGCTAATAGATCAATGGGCGTGAGATCTAAGAAAATCTAGCGCCTTGAGGGCAAGAAATGATCCTGTAAAGATCGCCGGCATCATGAACACATATCGTATCGCCAGACTAGCGACCATCCCTCCTAGGAATGGGCCTAGAAAGAATCCTGTCCCCAAGATAGATTCGAATAGGCCAGCATAATACCCTTTTCGTTCTCCGGCCTTCATCATGATGTCGCTGAGAATCAATGAATACATGAATCCCAGTGAGAAGCCTAGTAAGAACAATGCAATGAACAGGTATTCAACTGCAACGTCGAAGATGGCGAGCAAGGGGAGAAGGCTTGCCACAAGCGCCCAAATGATCGTGGACCCGATTCGTCCAAAGATGTTTCTAGAATGTACTGGCGCGAGAAAGGCGACGACTTTTCCGAAGTTCATCATTGTCAGAGCATATCCTACGTTTTCTACCGTAATGTTTCGGACATCACAGTAGATTGGAAAGAAGGTGACGATCATCAGGGACATGAACCCATATAGGAAGCCGTAAAAGAATAGAGAAGATGTGATGACCTTCACGTTTCCTGTGCTCGAATTACGGTCTGTGGGTTCTTGTTTTAGGCCGGTCCTTGGCATCAGCAAACTGATAAGAAACGAGAACACTGTGGCAGAGAAGGACACTGAGAATGTGACGGCTAGACTGGCCTTCTGTGACAGTATTCCTCCAAGATATGGTGCGACAGTTGAACCGGCACCCCACATAACATTGAATATTCTGAGGCTTTTCAGGCTTTCTCCAGCCCTAGCCTCCAGTGTAGGCCAGACAAATGACCATCCAAACCCCTCAAGGACCCTGGCGGGGATGAATAGAATGGGCTGGGGAACAGATAAATAGAATGCATAAGTGAAAGAAGTGATCATGAAGCCTATGCAAAGCATCTTTCTCTGTCCAAGTCTGCTTGACAGGAGGCCTGCAAAGAATGGTATAAAGATGTAGGTTATGCTTTGAGCGGCGCCTATGGATCCAACGACGAATTCGTCTGCACCCAGTCGATATGAGTAGAGGGGTAGATAAATGGATGTGATCACCATAGCCACTTCAGAAAACAGGGGCATGACTTCCATGGTCAGTCTGTAACCTGCATGGAGATCTTGCTTAACGTTCTCGCTGCCGGTTGCACCCATTTCCAAGTTTCACCTGCCAAATAGGCGATTCTAATGTTGATAAATGTCTTTTCTTATATATGAGGAAAGTCATGCTACAAATCTTGTCCTCGTTCTTCAAGAGCGTCTTCGGGTTGGCTGTGTCTAGGCCCACTCTGAAAGATTCGCAGTTATCAAGTGCTTTTTGACGTTAGTGAGAAAAGCATAAATCTTCTCAGTTGCCTACGTTATCGACTGACGGATGAGAACCTTCTGTGTTGTAGGAGAATCTGAAAGCGGCAAGACTTTGCTCGTGGAGGAACTGGTTCGATATTTTACCTCAAAGGGATTCAAGGTCTGTACGATGAAGCATACAGACTTGGAGCGATTTGATCTAGAAGGAAAAGACACTATTAGGCACCTGAAAGCAGGTGCACACTCGGTCGTTGGCGTCTCAAGAGAGGAGACGGTGACATTTTACAGAAGACTAAACTTAGATGATATAGTGAAGACACTTCCACCCTCTGACTTCTTGATCATAGAAGGAGGCAAGGCCATGGCATATCCTAAGATCTTGGTTGGGGAAAAAGATGTGACCGAGGGCAAATATATTGCGAGGTGGATGATCGGTGAGCCCCTTAATCAGGTTATTGATTCAATCATGTCACTGCCTCCTGATGCAGCCCAACTTTATGTTGACGGAAGAAGAATCTACATAAAACCATTCATACAAAGGGCGATGCTTGCGATGCTCCTCGGATTCGTCAATAACCTCAAAGGTGTTGAGTCTGCAAGGGAGGAGCTCGTCTTTAAAGTGAACCTGAAGGAGTCAACATACCTTTCTAGGCATAGAACGCACTAGTCATATTGTCTCATTCACGGTGCCAAAGGTGGACTGTCAAACGTCCTCTTTTTGGGTTTCATTGAAAGGAAGGCTATTGCAGCCAGCAGCCATGCGATCAGGAGGACGAGCAGCCCAACTATCACGATGGTCAGTGCAGCGCCTACTACGAGTATCCAACTGGCTGTTTTCAACATCCTTGTTTCCGTCTTTGCAGCGAGAAGATCAAACGCTCTCTTAAAGAATATGGCTTCAAGCAAGAAAAAAACGAACATTACTGCTATTATCAGAATCATGTCTAAGATGTTGACAGATTCTGCCGGTATCACATTGGGGTTCGTGATCATCGCGCCAATGACCGCAAAGAACATCGAATAGGTCATCATAGTAGCGAGGCCGATAGCTAAGATTCCAAAGATAAAGCCATAGAATCCATTCACCAATATGCCGCCTTCTTGAAAGTGTCCCGCTAGGCCTCTGAGTCCCACAAGTAGAAGAATGATTCCAAGTACACCGATGATCGGCACAGCTGAGCTGATGGTCAACAATATGGAACCTAATCCCGCCAATGTCTTGCTTGAATCGAAACGGCCTGACATTGTCCAATATATCTGGATTCGACATATTTAACGGTAAGGTTTCATCTGTTAAATGTGCCAGAAACTGAAAATTCAAATATCAGTTTCTAACAAAAACCTATTATGAAAGAATTAGGTTTCTTATTAAATGAATGGAGGATTGGTGGTAAGGCTGAGCAGGCTGAAGAATATAAGAGGTGTATCCTTAAATATGCTTCAGAGCCTCTTGACGTTCAGAAGAACAATGAAGCATCTTAAGACTCGTTCTTTGAAAGAAATGAGTGAGAATGAAACTGTGGAATCGTTGAAATTGGTGCAGGAAAAACAAGAGGAAAGATAAGAATGGGTTACAGGAAGAAATCTTGGCAGGAGAAATTGACAGACAAACAAGGTCTGCCTAAAATACTGAAGTTGGAAGAGAGATTTCCCTGCTATAATGCCGTGCACAAGATGGATGCTGAAGTCGGCGATGATATAGTACTTGTCAATCCCAGCGAAGTTGTCGAAGTCATGAAGGCCGTTCCAAGAGGCAAACTGATTACGATTGTCGAGATCTGCAAGAAAATAGCTAAGAAACACAGGGTTAAAGCTTGTTGTTCGCTCACAACAGGGATTTTCATAATGATAGCGGCCAATGCAACTGAAGAAGCTGCCAAAGAAGGCAGTGGTTTGAACATTCCTTACTGGCGTACGCTTAAAGCAGGTGGATTCTTGAACGAAAAATATCCTGGTGGTGCAGAGGCCCACAAAAAATTACTAGAAAGAGAAGGGTTCAAGATCATTCAAAAGGGGAGAAAATTCGTTGTCAACGACTATGAGAAATACTTGGTTGAAGTGTGAAATGCTTATTCGATAAAGGAGTCTTCACATACTTTCATAGCTGCCTGAAAAACGTCTAGAAAGCGATAAATAACATCCGATACTACCATGACATATGGTCTGCGCCATCAGCATGGACTGGGTTTACAGGGGGATGAGAACCCTGATCATTGAAAACGAATTCCTAAGGACGGTTGTGATCCTCGACAAAGGTTCTGATATTATGGAAATGAAGTATAAACCTAAAGACCTTAATCTGCTCCTTGAAAGAGAAGAAGGACATAGGGATCCGAAGAGGCTCATCGGCTTAGCTCCATTCGATCATGGCATGGAGGACCTCTTTGGTGGCGGCTGGAATGAATGTCTACCTAATGCAGGTTCGCCGTGTACATATGAGGGTGTCCCCCATAGCCTCCATGGTGAAGTACCTCTTTCCCCATTTGACTGTGTCATAGAAGAGGAACGCAGGGACACGGTAAGGGCCAGACTGAGCTTGAAAATGATAAGGTATCCCTTGGAGTTGACCAAATGGATCGAGCTAAGGGGAAACGAGAAAGCCTTGAGGATAAAGGAGAAGCTGGTCAACTTATCCAGCGAAGATCTTGAATTCTCGTGGCTGCATCATCCAAACTTTGGCCCTCCATTCTTGGAGCCGGACTGCAGAGTCGTGATAAAGGGTGGTGTGGTCAGACGGCCATCTTCACAAGAGGTTTCAAAATGGCCGAATGTGACATCAGAGAAAGGTGAAGTGTTAAACCTTAGTTTGATACCGAACAAGAACGTCAGACTTCTAGACGTCTATTTCATATCAGATATGCTTGAGCCATGGTATTCTCTGTATAATCCCAAGTTGAAGGTGGGGATTGCGGTAAGATGGAACCCTGATGTCTTCAAACATATTTGGTTCTGGAGAAACTTCTGGGGTTCGGGTTATCCATGGTATGGCCGATTGTGGAATATAGGGTTGGAGTTTTGCACCAGTATCGGTCTTGGATTGGCCGATCAGGTCAAGAATTGCACTGCTGCAACCATAAAAGGCAACTCAAGTGTCTCATCGAATATAATAGCCTCCGTGTATGAAAAAGAAGAGCAGGCTAACGAATTCAGCGAAGAAGGGGTTGTCCGGTAACCTTTTTTCTCTTTACACTAATGAAGTTACATTCAGTTCATAGACGGATCCTGGCTTCACCGGCTTTCAGAAGCTTTTAATACAGCTGCAAGTATTAGGGGAAATATTATTGAAGCATCCCCGTTTACGAGACAGTACTCGGCTTGAGGCTTTATCTTCCCCCACGTTATAGCCTCCCTTGGTCTTGCACCGCTTAGGCTTCCGTCATGCTCCTGTGCCGTAGTTATGTAGACAGCGTAATCTAGACCGTTCTTGAACTGATTCCACCAGATCGTGTGATGTTTACTTATTCCTCCACCTATTATCACAGCCCCACTCTTCTTCGCCTTAAATACTATGTCAGCAAGCTCATTCTGGTCTTTGAAAGGATCCAATGTGAGCTTATGTAACCCAGAATAGGTGAGCATGGCGGTCCCGAAGGCTCCGTCAAGGAAGCCTGGAACAAAGACTGGTATGTTCTTCTTGTACGCCCTGTAGATGAAGGAGTCATCGTCGTCTATGTCTTTGGCGATCGCGTAGAGGATCTCACGTACACCGTAGGCTTTCGCGCTGTCCAGCTTTGATAATGTCTGATGTACTGTGTGTTCCACGACAGGCCCATAGTTCTCGATCGGTATGAAGATGTTTCCCAGCCTATGTATACTCAGCTCTTCAAGATATCTGTCGTCGACGTCGAAGGTTCCTCTATAGTATCCTTCTCCACAGGTTCTTGCGATGTCGTGGTCGATGGATCCACATGTTGTCAATATGACGTCCACGTACTTTAGGTCTATCAGGTCCTTTATGAGCCCTCGGAATCCTGTCGACACAAGGTTGCCTGTGAAAGAGAAGAATTTCACGCAATCTCTATCCTCTATCATTCTCCGAACTATCTGGGTTGCCTTGAACAGGTCTGCAGCCGAAAACCCCCAGATCTTCTCGTAAAGCTCGGCAAGAGAGGCCGCCTCCTTGAAGTCTCTGCAGCTTGGATCTCTGATCAGAGCTCCTAACACCTTCTTTCGGGCCTGCTTTGGCATCATTCTCGCCTCTGAACAAGGTTCATTAGTCTAATAAAATATTCCTTATTCTTGAAATTTTCCTTCTATACCTGTACACAGAGGTATCTTTTTGCGTTAACGCAGATTTTCGAAGAGACAAAGTTCTTCGGCCAGGAATATCCCTTTGATTCGGCAAGTAGATGCTCTACTGAATCGAGGTCCTTGCCGGCCAAATATCGAAGGACTTGCGATAATGTCTTCAGCAGGTCTTTGCTTGCATGCGTCGACACGGTTCCAAGGATTTCGTCCAACGGGATCCATTTTGAGACGAGCTTCGCATTCCTCTTTACGTCGGCTTTGCTGTCTGCTAGAGCCAGCTGCCGAATATGCTCTCTAATAGTTAAGCGGCATACCTGTAAATATCTGTTTACGTTGTTCGCCGTCAAGTTTTCAGATATCGACCCTATGAGCCGATCGAAGAAGCGTGATGGCTCCTCTTTCCAGGGTACAGTACGACCCTCGTCTGACAGTGAGATGTTGTCGGGTCCTCTTTCGATCGAAGAAGTTGTAGCTTTGCACTCACATATACCCTGGAATCCGTCGAGTACCGTGTAGCCGATTTCACATGATGTTTTGGAGAGCCAAAGCAAGTTTATCACGCTCTGCAGAAGCCTCCTGCCACTATATTCTGTGAGCGCCTGTCTTGTTATGAACTTTCCTCGAGCAAATACTATCACATACTCGCCTCTGTCGTTTTCTATTCTAGAAAACCCCAATTCAGGCGAAGACCTCGACACGAAGGAACCCTCATAATCTAATAGGGTACGCACCAGCTTCTCATCATATAGGTTAACCACGAGGTTCTCAACTCTTTCTGGGTAGTAGACGAACATCAACTTTGAAGGATCTGAAGGACATGGAGAAATGCTCTCGAAACCTGTCTTGGATTCGCCAATGTCAGGGTTTATCCCTTCGTCGATCAGCTTATATATTTCATTTAGGGCATCCTTTCTCCCGCTTACAAGAAATGGGCAGTCGCTTGGATCCATCCTACCCCTATATATCGCAAGAGTTGCCACACGGCAGGTCAGGCTTCCGCAAAGGCCGCAGTTCTCTGATGGCATCTTGATGTACACGTCATGGATAAAGTGCATCTATTCCACCATGGTGTCAACGATATCTTTTACCGCCTCCGCGAACGTCTTGATCTCCTTTTCCGTGTTATAGAAGTATGTGGACACACGTACAACGCCTTCTGGCTCAGATAAGACGTCTCTTGTACAGACTTGGGCGCATAGATGTCCACTTCGCACTGCAATATTAGAAGATGAGTCGAGTATCATGGCGACTTCAGCTGGGTCAAGCTTTCCGATGGTGAATGCAAGGATGCTCGTGCCCTCACCGGCAGTTGGGCTATAGATCTTCACCTGATCGACGTCTTCCAAGAGCTCATGCGCCAGCCCAATTAATCGTCTATCATGGTCCAAGATGTTTTCGAGGCCTATTCTGTTCACGTATTCGAATGCGTCGGCCATCGCCATCGCCTCACAGTGGGCGACGGTTCCTGCCTCATATTTTGCAGGAGGATCAGCGAGCTCGTAGGATGAAGGCTGCACATTGAGAACGGCCCCACCTCCCAAGTTGAGTGGATCGACTCTTTCCATCAGATTTTTCTTGATGTAAAGTAGTCCGGAGCCAGTTGGCCCACAGATCTTGTGGCCGCTAAGAGCAAGGAAGTCGACGTCAAGCTCCTTCACGTCTACGCGCATATGGGGTGTTGACTGTGCTGCATCTAGAACAACATAAGCCCCATTCTCGTGTGCCATCTTGATCACTTCTCTAACTGGAAGTATTGTGCCGAATACATTGTTGACGTGGGTCAAGGCTACCAGTTTCGTCTCACCGTCTATCTTTGCTGCGAATTCGTCTTTAGAAATCGTGATCTCCCCTTCTCTGGGGTATACGATTCTAAATTCTCTGGCTTCACTCTTACATTTCTCCATCCACGGCAGGAAGTTGCTGTGGTGCTCGAGAGCTGTGACAACAATGTTTCCCCCTCTCCCGTCAAATCTGATTCCTCTCGCGACGATGTTCAAGCCCTCTGTCGCGTTTCTTGTGAAGATGACTTCTTCAGGTCTTGCGTTGATGAAACTTGCTGAAGTCCTGCGTGCTTCCCTGAGCTTGTCTTCAGTTCTTCTGGCAAACGAGTGAATACTCCTTGATGGGTTTGCCCTATAATGGATATAGTACTCCATGAGCTTGTCGATGACAGGTTTCGGAGTCAAGGATGTAGCAGCGTTGTCGAGATAGATCAAACCCTGACCTAAAACTGGGAAATCGTCTCTCACTGCCTCGCTGATCATTGTCTGCGACTTTTGGGCTTGCAAAATATAAACTTATGCCAGACCGCCACATATCTTAATCAAACTTGACTATGTCGTCAGCACATGACAAAAGGGGTGAGAGCACTGTAGAATGTAACATCGTTGACATACTTAAACTAAACATTACCAAAAGCGACTGCGAAAAAATAAAGCATTTATATGTCAGTCCATCATAACAAGAGTGAAGTGATTGAATTGGCATCTGAGGAACTGAAGAACATGCTCAACGATGCGATCGCTCGAGAGATTCAAGTGAGCATTCAATACATGTGGCAGCATGTGCAATGGAGCGGTGTCAAAGCTTTCGCGGTAAGTGAAGAATTCCAAACAATCGCCGTTCAAGAAATGAAACACGCAGAAAAGATTGCCGAGAGACTCTTCTATCTAGGTGGAACCCCAACCACGAAGCCTTCTCCAATATTCGTCGGCAAGGCACTCAAGGAAATGTTGACACAGGATGTAAAGGATGAAGAAAACGCGATAAAGATGTACAAGGGCATCATTGAGAAAGCAGAAAAGGAAGGAGACTTGACAACAGCCTTCATCTTTAGAGAAATACTTGAAGAGGAAGAAGGACACCATGACTTCTTCACCACCGCTTTAGAAGGCCTGTAAGAGCACCCCCTTCTATTTTTTGAGGCAACAGCATAATAGGATTTCTAATGTCTTATTCGATCTTCTTTCCCTAATCTTTTTATCTTGCGATCAAAGCACATCAAATGGTATGTCTCTGGCAGTGAAGGTGCTCGACATTCTGTCTGGAAAGAGGGCTGTCGTCTTGAACAGAGCGGATGCAGGCGGTCTTGGTATAGAGCTGCATGACCGCGTTAAGATAGTTCACGAGAACAAGACGACTACGGCGATAGTTGAGATAAGTGCGGATCCAAAACTTGTCCCCTCTGGGAAGATAGGGTTGTACAAGGAGGTGGCATCAGAAATGAATGCTTCAGACGGTGAGATCGTCGATATTTCTTTGGCTAAGACGCCGATGTCCGTAATGTACATCAGAAAGAAGCTGAAAGGCCAAGTTCTCCTACCCGAGGAGATCACGAGCATCATTCAAGATGCCGTGTCCTTAAACTTGAGTGAACTGGAGACAGCAGCATTCTTGCTTGCCCAAGAGTTCCACGGCATGAACATGGACGAGATAGAGGCGTTAACAAAGGGTATGGTGAAAGCTGGCAGGGTCCTTGAGCTGCCTGGAAAGGTAGTTGACAAACACTCCGTAGGCGGAGTTCCGGGAAACAAGGTTTCACTCTTGATCGTTCCGATTATAGCATCATCAGGCTTGCTTATCCCGAAGACTTCATCTCGGGCCATAACCAGCCCCTCGGGGACAGTGGACACCATGAGCGTTCTCGCCAACGTCCAATTTTCAATCGAAGAGTTCAGGAAGATGGTGATGAAGGTTGGAGGCGCCATAGTCTGGGGTGGAGCCCTAAACCTAGCACCTGCAGACGACATATTTATTCGAGTAGAGCAGCCTTTAAAGATCGATCCCAGATCACAGATGCTAGCGAGCATCATGGCCAAGAAGGCTGCAGAAGGAATCTCGTACCTGGTCGTCGACCTGCCTACAGGGAAAGGTGCCAAAGTTGAAACTATTGAACAAGCACACTCCTTAGCCTCTGATTTCGTAGAGTTAGGTAGACGTCTGGGAATCACGGTGAGATGTGGAATTACATACGGTGGGCAGCCTATTGGACGCGCAGTAGGTCCAGCATTAGAGGCAGTCGAAGCCTTAAGTGCACTAATGCATCCTGAGCAAGCATCGAAGAGCTTAGTAGTCAAGTCAGCCTCTCTAGCAGGACTCCTCCTAGAGACAACAGGGTATTCCAGAAGAGGTGAAGGAGAAGCATTAGCCATGGAGCTACTGACAAGCGGCAAGGCGCTTAAGAAGTTCAGAGAAATAATCGAAGCACAGGGAGGCAACCCAGACGTCAAGCCTGAAGACATCCCACTGGGAAAACACACCTACCAAGTCACGTCTGAAACCGATGGATATGTAACGTTAGTCGACAACGACGTCATCAAGGACATCGCCAGAGCAGCAGGCGCACCAGCAGAAAGAGGATCAGGAATACTCCTACACGCAAAACAAGGATACAAAGTCGAAAAGGGGCAGGTGCTCATGGAAATCTACGCAGAACGTTCCACAAAATTGCAGGAGGCAGTTGCCATATCCAACTACAACAAGCCGATTGTGGTAGAAAGCATGCTCCTATCAACCTACCCAGAATACTAACATGCTACGTATGATCTAAGAGAAAGTCTAGAGGAGAGGCCATTTCGGTAGTCTAGCAGTCCATATCGGCCCATCACACTAAATGAGCCAAATATTGGCTTGATCATCTTCAAGGCTACAGATTGTCGCTGCGCACAACCTTATATATTGAATATCATAGGTATGTTAGCTATGGAAGCAGGAAAGATTCCTGTTGAGATGGCTGAGAAGTTTAAGAAGATACCTTCTGCTACATTATATGATGTCTTAGATTCGATGGGTTCACCGAACCAGTGCTTATTGCAGTAGAGGTGAAGCTCGGTGAAAAATTCTCGAGGTTGAGAAAGATCATGAAAAGGCAAGACGAGGTCTCAAAAGAGTTGATTGAAAGGTTGGAGAGTGTTTCTTCTGCCTCAATTTACAGCTCGCTGTGGGAGCTTGGATACAGAAACTGTTGGATGGAAGACATACATCCAATAACCTTAACCGACGTCCATGTGGTAGGGGTTGCTGTCACGGTAAAGTATCTGCCATTCAAAAAAGGGCTTGAAGACGAAAAATATAGGAACATTCTCTTACAAGTTGTGCAAGCGCTGAAGAAGGGAAACGTAATAGTGATGGGCGCATGTAGTGTTAAAGCAGGAATAATAGGAGACTGTATCGCTTCAGGACTTAAAGTAAGAGGCGCTTCAGCCGTAATAATAGATGGGGGTGTAAGGGATGTGCCTCTAATAAGAAAATTCGGATTGCCCGTGTTCGCAAAATATGCTACACCAGCACATATAGGGGAAAAGGTGATACCAGTAGAAATAAACACTACAATAAACTGTGGAGGGGTGCAAGTTGATCCAAGAGATATCATAGTTGCAGACGACGACGGTGTAATTGCAATCTCAAAAGAAATAGCAAAAGAAGCAATAGAACTAGGATGGAA
>CAYUWR010000020.1:0-4475 GCA_964448685.1 uncultured Nitrososphaeria archaeon | reverse complement strand
CAGAAGCGACCTGCTGATAATGTTAAGCGACGTAGACGGATATTTCGAGGTAGCAGACGATGGATCAAGAAGACTCGTGAAAAGGATAGAGGTAATGGACAGCGGCATAATGAAGTCCGCTCATGGCAGGGGAAAATATGGCAGAGGAGGAATGAGGACCAAACTTCAAGCAGCCAAAATAGTCGCCGAAACAGGAATCGAAGTTGTCATCGCAAACGGAACAAAAGATGGCATAATAAAAGAGATACTATCTGGCAAGGAAGTCGGCACCAGAATAGTGCCGGCTACTAAGTGACGGCCCATAGGATTCCTTGAAGGCGCAGCCGGTGGCCATAATAGTTTAAACTCCCTTGACAGCATAATGAAACTTGGAGAACTTGGCTCATCGTGTTAATTCTTCATTTGGTAGAATCACATGGCGTCCTTTTGCCTTTTAGGATGACTTTCAGCCCAACTTATCTATTCCTGCATCAACATGCCCCATATGGAATATTTGAATTCATATGTCATATCTTTGGGCTGAAGGGCATACTTTTGTATGATGAAAGTGTCATCCTCTCACAGCCAACTAGGCGTATATCATTTTCCTTCAAACCGAAGGGTGTTGCTTGGGCAGAGGCCTTTAATTTTTAGTCACTGTACGTAAAGTTCATAAAAGACGTTCGTCATTAAATGCTGGCGTTGTCAATTGACTACAGAAGGCTATGTTTTTGACATCCAACGTTTTTCTGTCCACGACGGACCAGGTATCAGAACTACAGTCTTCTTAAAGGGGTGTTCGCTTCACTGTTTTTGGTGTCAAAATCCGGAGGGTATACACCAATATCCCGAAATAATGTACTATCGAGAGAAATGTATTAATTGCGGCCAATGCGTGCTGGCATGCCCGCAAAATGCAAATTTTATTGAGAATGGTTTACATCAGTTTGTTCGTGAAAGATGCAAATCATGTGGAAAATGCACAGAAGTGTGTTATGCTGGGGCTCTTCAGCTTGCAGGGAAAAAGATGTCCGTCGAACAGGTCCTCGAAGAAGTTCTAAAAGATAAGAAGTTCTACGAAATCTCCGGAGGAGGAGTGACACTCTCAGGAGGAGACCCAGTCGTCCAACACAATTTTGCGAGATCTTTGTTGACGAAATGTAAGAAGGAGGACCTGCATACAGCCATTGAGACGGCCGCAAATTGTAGATGGGAGATCTTGAAGAGCTTCCTGCCTGTCCTGGACCTTATCATGATGGATATCAAGATGATGGATGTTAGGAAACATAAAGAGGCTACCGGTAGATCGAACATCAGTATCTTAAGAAATGCTCAAAAACTGTCAGGAATCAGAAAACCATTGATCATACGAACCCCAATAATCCCAGATGTAAATGATAATGTAGAAGATATCGAAGCAATTGCCGAATTCATACATTCTTTTCCAAACCTTCAATACTATGAATTGCTTCCTTTCCACCGCCTTGGTGAAGGCAAATATCGAAGTCTAGGAATCGATTATAGAGCAAGACAACTTAAGAGTCCATCGAAAGAGAAGATGAATGAATTAGCTGGAGCAGCTATGAAATATGGTATCGAGGTAAGAGTTTGAAGGGAAGAGGATGAATGGGGGCAAAAGCTATATAGGTCAATTCAATGCTCCCAGTTGACATTGTATGGTTACAGCCAGCCTTGTTTTGAATTACAATCAACGTCTCGAGGCGCTCAAGGAGACCAAGAGAAGACACACCCGAGAAAAACAATTGATTCTTGGGTTCAATGACCAAGACGATCATGGTAGGATCTTACCCCCACCTGAACTCAGGGAAGTGATCGAATATATGGGGCCTTCCGGGGTTCCGGTCAAAGATGCAAGGCTTAACAACTTCAGACCGATTCCTAACCATCCGAGCGGAGGCTTTTTCGGCCCCAAAGCTTGCGGTGAAAACTTTAAACGGTTTCTTGAAGCACATCCGGTGTACATTGATCCAATGAGCTCTCTTGCCGGAGGTTACATGGCGTACTTCATGGCATATCGCAACCCTTCATGGAACCCTGAACTTGACTATTCTGACCTGCAGAAACAGATGGACAAGTTTGGCGTGACCGTCCACATACCCGGAGTCCAGCATTTTTGCCAAGACATGGCGATCGGCTTCAAGCTGGGGTGGGGTGGCTTATTAGAAAAGATTCGCAACTATAGAGTTCTCAACCCCCAAAGTTCTGACTTCTATGATGGTTTGGAGAGCGTCGTATTGGGCGTTCAAGATTGGATAAGGCGCACCGCAAGGAAGGCACGAGAGATGGCTAGAAGAGAAGAGAATCCAATCCTGCGTAAGAACTTGGAAGAAATGGGCGAAATCAATGAGAGATTGATAACTGATCCGCCAAAGACCTTCCGTGAAGCCTGCCAATGGTCTGTATGGTATCAGATGGTTGCCCGAATGTACAATGGAAGTGGATCGATGGGACAGATGGATGAATTGCTACGTCCATTCTACGAGAAAGATGTTGCAGCCGGCATCTTGACAGATGAGGAGGCCATATTTCATCTCGCTTGCCTGTTAATCAATGACACCCAATACATGCAGCTTGGAGGACCAAACTCGGAAGGAAAGGATCAAACAAGCAGGGTGTCTTTTCTCATCCTTGAGGCTGTGCATCTTTTGAAGACCCCAGCGAACATAGGAATCAGTGTGTACGATGGTGTTGACCCCCAACTTGTCCGCAGAGGTATCGAAATCTTGTTTGAGGATAAGACTGGCTTCCCAAAGTTCCTGGGCACAGAAAATGTTGTGAAAGGATTCACACGAAATGGTTATCCAATTGAACTCGCTCGGACACGAACATATTCAGGATGCCACTGGTTCGCCATCCCAGGTAGAGAATATACATTGAATGATTTAATAAAAGTAAACTTTGTTACATTGTTGGACCTTTCTTTGAAGGAGATGATGAGCGACCCCAAGGTTAAACCAAGTGTCGGCGAATTATGGAACCGTTTTGAAAACAATCTAAGACACGCCTTGGAACTGACCGCTGAAGGAATCGACATTCAATGTAAACACATGTCAGAAGTATTCCCAGAACTCGTACTTGACTTACTCTGTCATGGCCCAATTGAAAAGGGTCTTGATGCGTCAGCGGGAGGTGTTGAATACTATGACATAGGTGTTGATGGCTCAGGTTTGGCGACTACAGCCGACTCTTTTGCGGCCCTGGAAGAGGTGGTCGAACACAAACGTCTTCTGACGTGGCACGAGCTAATGACGCATTTGAACAATGACTTCAGAGATGCTGAAAGTGTACGGCTGATGCTTCAGAGTGTTCCTCGATATGGTCGAGGTGGAACAAACGCTGATTTGTGGGCTGTACGTATAGTGCAGACTTTTACGAGGTTAGTGAAAGAAAAGCCTACACCGAGTGGATTCAACATGATACCAGGATTATTTACGTGGGCCCTTATGATACCGATGGGCAGAAATATAGGTGCTACACCCAACGGACGACATGCGGGGGCTCCAATATCACAGGGAGCAAACCCTGAACCGGGATTTATCAAAGGAGCCAGCGCGCCGACTGCACTGGCTTCTGCGGTAGCATCCACGCAATGCGGTTACGGCAATACCGTCCCCCTGCAACTCGACATAGATCCAGCTATCGTTAACGCAAAAGAAGGATTGAACAAGATAGAAGCACTCATACGAGGACATTTTGCTTTAGGGGGAACTTTGATAAATATGAACGTCATCAACAAGAAGCAAATACTTGAAGCTCATAAAGAGCCATCAAAGTATCCTGACTTGATAGTTAGGGTGACAGGCTTTAGCGCCTACTTTGCCAGTCTGTCGGAGGAGCTAAGGCAACTGGTTGTGGATAGAATAATCGCAGAAGAAGCATAGATGCTCAAATTATCGACAGACGATAGATCACCAGTGAACCTACGACATACTAGTCGTTACGGTATCTCGCTCCTTGTTGCTTATAGACCTTCTCTAAACCGTGACAGGCCATTCCAGAGAACGAGTGCTTCTTGCAAGAGAGAATGAATAAGAATTCTTATATACTAGTTCGATGGCCACTAATCTAAGCGAGGACTACTTGTTTTACGAAGCGACGACTTGGTTTTTGGGTTCAGTGCATGGAAAATGGAGAGGATCTCTTGAAAAGACTAGAGTTCCTCCATACATGGCAGGTGATCCACATGGAATCTCGTATTGCGATGAGGATCTTTTTGCAATAGCAGATGGAAACTTTCAGACTGTATATTGTCTTACTCGCGATTACAAGATATTATGGGAACATAAGTTCTCTCAGTATTCGACTCCTGAAGAGGTAGATTATTCGGAAGAACTCGATCGGGTCTTGACGCTTGTTGACCATGACGGGGTCTTTGAATTTGACAGACGGACAGGTGCCTTGACAAATCATCTTTCTCATACAAAGCTCGGGCCTTTAGGTAAAATGAGCGAATTCAATATAATAGAGTATAAGAT
>CAYUWR010000019.1:0-62827 GCA_964448685.1 uncultured Nitrososphaeria archaeon | reverse complement strand
GTCATATTTCATGCCACATTTTGTCTCCTATCCGATTATTAAGCCTTCAAGTACTCTGTCAGAAAAACTGTAAAGCAAGGGTTGAGCTCCTTTTGTCCGATAAGGAGCTAGCTGTAGACGAACAGCATATCCGCTTACGCGCAGGTTTTCACAGATGGCATCTTAGGAGTGCAAGAGTAGGGCGAATACAGTAGAAGTAGCCTGCCCCGCAGCCTATCTGAAAGGATCGAGTTCTTATGTTATCATATCTTCTCCAATGTTATTGCGGAAACAGGGCAGACGTCAGCTCCTTCCTTGGCACACTGATATAGCTCATCAGGGACGATTCCGACAGATACATCAGCACTGGTTTCCCTACTATATTGCTCGACGACTCTGTTCTTTCCATTATCAGACCCCAGATAGTATATCTTTGGGCATGCCGCCGGCGCGGCACCGCAGGCGATACAGAGGTTTCTGTCCACAGTTATCTTATATGGCATGAGTGGACTGAACGGTCTTCTTCTTAATATGTTTTGTCATGACCCCCTTTGAAGAAGCATGCCTAACTATGTCGACGCCTGAATACTGCAAGCTATATGTGGGTTGACAGACTGAAAGTGCCATGCTCTCTTACAGGGTTCCCAGTAATCGTTTTAGTCTGCACCCAACATGTGAGTTGGGACGGCTTCAAGCCACACCCTTTAAAGAAGTCATGGTTGGCGCCTGCACGTTCTTATCTCAACCGGAAAAATGTTTTCGAGGTTTGGATGTTGGTGCTGCCAAATGGTATCATTCGGCAGCACTGATCTGATATGGCTCGTGAGGCCTCAGACATGTTATTGCAGGTCTCTATTTAACCGCCAATATGATGTCAGTCTTCTCTGGTATCAAGTCCATCTTGGCATCTTGAATTCGTTTTCCAGAAGGTCGCTGATGTTAAAGCTATGGTCTTGCAGGTCTGTCTTTCAGCTTGTTCTCTACTGCCTCTTTTTCTTTTTGGACTGGCCTATACTACTACCGTGGCCAGACTGTCTCATGGCCTTGTCAAGGCGGTTCATTATCTTTCCAGATCCATATGCTTGTCTATATTTTGTGTGCTTACCTTTTCCAACAACGTATTGCCTTTTCTTCTTAGCCGGCATCATCCATCTGGATAGGCTATGGTGTTCGAAGATTTAACACTTGTACATGCCATACACTTGTTATCTAGCTTTCCGTCTTTGATTGTAGGCTGAACAGGAAGCTAGACGATGTATCAAGATGATAGGGTCGTTAACAATGTAGAAGGCTAATATGATTGTGGAAGTGGCGAAGAAGAGCTGCCCTAGGACAGCTTAAGGCTGTGCCAATTTTTGAAAAAAAGGAAAGTATCAGAGGACATTCAGACATCGGCGAATTCTCAGGAGGAATCTTTCCGTTCTAACCGCAAGAAGCCCTCTTCATACGATAAGAGACAGTTTTGTGCTCGTCGGCTGCGATGGAAATAGCAGATGCCTTCTGACAGGCTCTATTCGATAGGTTTGAAGGCTCACGTGCTTTCTAGGAGGGAGTGATATAGTGCTACGGCTTCTTCGAGTTGCCGCTCATCTAACATGCCATGTGGCGTTGGTAGATCAAATATCCTTCTCGGAAATTTAGCGGCTAACATGTTGAAGCCTTCCCTTTCCTTGAAGTGGTTCTTGTTCCCGAGAATCTTCTTGCCGAGTCTGTTGAGGTCCTCCTCAGATAAGCTGGATCCTGCGACCTCTAGGGCCTCCGAAACCAGTTGCGGGGTGTAAAGTCCTCGAGAGAAGAAGCAGACTACGAGACTTGACAAGATCTGTCTCCAGGCCTCTTCAAGATATAGGCTTGTGGCCAGTTCTTTGACTGAAGGTAGACCCTTTTTTAGGCCTTCCTGATCGATGTTGTAGCCTGCACTGTCAAGGTGGCTGTGTCTGGCGCCGGTGATGTAGGTTAGATGTGCTGCTGGACCGGTATGGTATCCTGGCATCCCATTTCCACCGTAGGTCAGAGCAAAATCGGATCCACCATATTGTTCTGTGAGGCTCTCTAGACCTTTTGCCGCTTTCTTGTAGAAGTCGTTTGGCTGTGTGACTATATATTTTATCGCCTTGGCGTATTCGTCGTAGCCACCCCATTTCAGCCTTAGTCCAATCGTCTGATCTTCGTTGATGATTCCCTTTTCGAAGGCTTCGGTCATCCAGGAGAGGACAGTGCCCACCATCATTGCATCAAGCCCCCACATTTCAGCTTCATTAATGAGCTTTAGCACAGCATCTGTATCGACAACGCCTAGCAAGGATCCAAGTGAATAGAGAAGTTCATAGTCGTATGATGTCATGGTTGTCTTGTAGAAGTATGGCTCATTTGCATAGGGCTCTCTTAGGGCAGCAAGGTGTATGCATGCAATGGGACAATGTGCACAGGCCGTACGTCGCCCAAGATATCTTTCAGCCAAGTACTCCCCGGAAATTCTTTCAGCGGAATCCAAGTGGGATTCCTTAAGATTCTTTGTCGGCAGAGCGCTTATAGCATTCAATGGATTGATATTCGAAGCAGTTCCAAGATCATGATATTTTCTCATGACTGGAGACTTCGCTGCAGCATTATAGATCTTGTCATAGACTTCTCTGTAGAGTCTTTTGTCGGACACGGGAACCGTAGTCTTGCCGGAAATGACGATAGCCTTTAACTTCTTGCTGCCAAAGACGGCTCCTAGACCAAGTCGCCCAAAGTGGCGATAGGTTTCTGTATTGACGGAAGCATATGATACAAGGTTTTCTCCAGCTCCACCTATTCTCATGATTGTGCGGATACCTGCACCTGCCTCTGCATTTCTAAGGACTCTTCCAACAGTCGTACTGCTTCTGACACCCCAAAGTGCAGAGGCATCTCTGAAGTTCACATTCTTTCCATGGATAGAGACGTAGACGGGATAGTCACTTGCACCTTTTATTACAATGGCACCGTAGCCTGCAAGTCTGATGGCTATGGAACTCCTCCCTCCAGCATGACTTTCCCCATAGTTCCCTGTGAGAGGTGATTTGAAACAGCTGATGGTCTTTGATGCTAGAGGAAACAGTCCGTTGAGAGGACCTACAGCAAACACTATGACATTCTCTGGAGAAAGCGGATCAGCCCCCTGAGGGCACTCTTCGATAAGAAGCTTTGAAGCAGCCCCTAAGCCGCCCAGGTATTCTTCAAAAAGATCCCTTCGCTCATCTATCCAGAACCGCTTCCTAGTAAGATCCAAATACAATATATTCTTGAGCGGGTCTTTTTCAATCATGACATCTTCGCCTCCATTTCTTCTAGGGCTATGACGTCATGAGGGCAGTAGTTGGCACAGTATCCACAATAGACACATATTATAGGCTTGTTTTCTTCCTCATTCCACAATATTGCACCATAGGGACAGGATTTGGCGCAAAGGCCACAGCCTATACATCTTGAAGCCTCCAACCTGACGCCTCCACCAGCTCTCGCAGACAACGCGTCTACAGGACAGACTTTGGCGCATGGAGGGCTGGCACAGGCCCTGCAGACAATGACAACAAAGCCATGTTCTACACCGCCAACCGACCTAACATGTATTGCGGCATTGGCCAGTCCTCCTGAACCAAACCTTCTAGAGCATGCGAACATACAGCTCTGGCAACCCGTACATCTGTTGGAATCGATGACGGAAAGGCGCTTTACCATCCAGTCTGCACCTGCCTTTAGTTGAAGCTGTACCACAGATTTATACATATTGCATTTCGAGACAATATCAATAAGTTTAGTAGAAGTAACGCCAGTCAACTTTAAGATAATAAAGTATTCGTAGGTTAGCTATGCAGTCAAAGCTGAAGCCTATATCACGAGCTGGTATAAGATCATCAGGAGAAGAAAGAACAAGATAATGATGAATATGAACGCCGGCTCTTCCGATCTCATATATCTCCTTTTATTCTTTATGAGTGTCATCTAAGTATGATGTTACCATGGATTTTAGCTTCCAATCAGACAGAAAGATCCCCAAAGGACTACATAAGTTGCATAAACCAAGAGCACACCACCTTGGAAAAAATGCTCATAGAAACATCACGTAGTACAAACAAATAATAGCTGAAATGTAACACCACTAGTGCAGAGCGTGACAAACAAACGACATGATATGAAGACATTTAAACATAATCACAGCTTACGGAAGACGTTGGCTCATGCAAGTCATCATACGTAAAATGCAGCAAAATGAGAAAGAGGACGTTGAAGCGCTCTTCGCAAGAAGTCTCATCTTAATTGACAAGATTGTCTTTCAGCTCTCATTTAAGGAAGCGCAGAAGAACTCGCGAAAGCAAATTGGAAGAACCTTAGTTGCAGAATACGACGGCAAGATAGTCGGAGCTGTCTCTATGCGAATCCAAAACTTAAAGGGCAAGCAGACAGGCTACATTGACGCACTGGTCACGGACAAGGAGCTCCGAGGAAGAGGAATCGGCAAGTCCCTGGTAGACGAAGCTATCTCATGGCTAGAGGATCGTGGATGCGAAATCATCTATGCCACAGCCAACAGGTACAATTCCCCGTCCTGGAATACATTTATCCACAGAAGATTCTACCTCTACGAAATCCCTCAACAACTCAAAGACTACGGATTCGGCTTTCTACGATTGTGGCTTGGAGAATTCTATTTCATAGGCTTCGGTACCTTCTTTCTCAGACGCGACAAAGAACAGAAAAGACCTCATGAAACAGGAGAAGTATGGCATTTGCTAGCGGCCTTGATAGGCGTGTCAATAGTATGGTGGATACAAATACTGCGCAACCAAGGACCTTTAACACTTGTCCCCATTCTGTTCGCCGTTGTAGCGACCAGCCTCTTTTCTCATGAGCTTTCCCAGAAGGCTATTGCAAACAAACTCGGTCTTGAGACAACATTCAAAGCTTGGGGATCAGGAATACTCTTCAGCTGGCTGCTGGCTCTAATCGGAGGCTTCTTTCCAGCGTATGGCTCAACATATGTTAAACAGCTAGACTGGTGGTACGATCCACAAAAGGACAAGACCGGAATCGTCTTCGCCCTGGGCCCACTTATCAGTCTGGTAGTAGGCTTCGTATTCTGGGTAATGCAAAATCTTACAACGAGCAGCCTACTGATGGCATCAGCCAGAGTTGGGTACACGACCAACTTATTAATAGTCATCTTCAACCTTATTCCAATAGAAGCGGCAGGAGGCCTAGTGTGGGACGGAAAAAAGATATTTAAGTGGAGCAAGACCGTTTGGATCACACTTGTCATAGCAACATTGGCTCTAATAATACTAGACGCTTTCATCTAGTCAACACACACTCAGAGCATGAACTAGAATGTAAAGAAAGGGACATAGGAGCCAGATTCTGGATCAATATTCTTGGTGAGAACAGTTATCTTGGATAGAAAGGCGCTCCATCATTAATCCAAGCTGTATCACAGATTTATACATACGGCGTTTAGATCTAAGCTTTGTTTGATGCTTCTCAAACCATGCCAAAGAGGTCCAAACCTAAATCAATAATAGGTAAGTCCAGCAAGGGGCTACAAGATATTCTGTCATCTTATAGATAAATAAAAATAGAAGCATAGTATGCCTTACGATCTAAATGGCTACAAAGTTTAGATTCTACGGAATATCCTTTTTCGAGATAGAAACGGAGAACAGAAGGATTCTAATCGATCCATGCGTTAAAGAAAACATCCTCTGCCCAATAAAGGTGGAAGAAATCACTCGAGCTGACTTGATTCTTGTAACACATGGAGCCCCAGACCACATGGGTGATGCCATAGAAATACAGAAACAGACAGGCGCAACTTTAGTTTCAGGGCCTGGTGTCAGAGAACATGCTTTACGCTTTGGTGTAGACAGAAAGGATACAATAAGCATGTTATGGGGAGACTTTATCGAAGTGAGAGACGTCAAGGTGCAATGCGTGGAATGTCGGCATATATCGTTCTTTAAGTCAGGTGACACATTTATTTCAGATCTTCCTCTCAGCTTCATCATAAGCCCTGAAGATGGAGTTAGAATATATGACGTGGGTGACACCGCGCTCTTCAGCGACATGAAGCTCATAGGCGAACTTTACCAACCAAATATCGCGTTGGTACCTATCGGTGGAGCACCTGAGCTTACTGGAGGCTGGACACACCTAGCTCCAAGAGAGGCGTCTCTTGCAGTTCAATGGGTGCACCCTGAAGTAGTTATACCAACACACTTTGACCCGAACTCTAATGAGGCAAAATCTTTCACAGAAAGGGTGAAATATCTTAGCCCACTTACCAAAGTGATTGTACTAAATCCTGGGAAGGAATTTGTCTTCACCCCAAAGTGAGCATGACCTCACACTGTTGCCGCAATAGTGTCTAATTCTTAAGAAATGGGTGAAAGAAAGTCAGGTTTTTACATGGTTCAAGAAATGCTGAGAAAATTTGATATATAGGCTGATACGTACATACTAGATGGAGGACGGCAAAACATGTATGGTTTCATGGGACAGATTTTGAGAGTGAACTTGACTGATAGAAAGAGTTCAACAGAATCCTTATCTGAAGATGATCTAAAGAAGTTCCTTGGCGGAAGGGGGTTAGCCATAAAGCTATTGTATAATGAACTCGGTCAGGGAATAGATCCATTGGGTGCAGGTAATAAACTCGTTTTTTCTGTAGGGCCTCTGAATGCGACAGGTGTTCCCGGTGACACAAGATTTGTAGTTGCTGGGAAATCTCCACTGACTGGGATATGGGGGGAAGCGAATTGCTCGGGATGGTTTGCTGATGAACTTAAGAAGTCTGGATATGACGCCCTTATCATAGAGGGGGTTTCTGAATCGCCTGTCTACGTCTGGATTAACAACAAAGATGTTGAGATAAGAGATGCCAGCCATCTTTCAGGCAGGTGGACGTCTGAAACAGAATCTATGATAAAGAAGGAGGTTGGTAATAGGAATGCAGCTGTTGTCGCTGAAGGACCGGCTTCTGAAAATTTGGTAAAATATGCGGCTGTAACCCATACAGCTCATAGGGCTGCAGGTAGAACTGGACTCGGAGCAGTTATGGGATCTAAGAAGTTGAAGGCTATTGCTGCGAAAGGAGATAATGAAGTAAAGGTAGCGGATCCAGCTAAGATGAGAGAATTAAGTAGAAAGATTGTTGCTGAAACGTTTACCAACCCAGTAACAAGAACACTACGAGATTATGGGCAAGCCGGCTTTGTACCAGACCTCCAGAGCCAGGGCATTCTCCCAACAAGAAATTTCAAGAGTGGTGTGTTCGAGGGGGCTGACAAAATTTCAGGTCAAACTATGGCGAAGACGATCTTGGTGGGCCATGAAGCTTGCCCACGATGTCCAGTAGCCTGCAAGAGGATCGTCCAAGTAGAGAAGGGATCGTTTGCTCCTGTTTTGCCCGAATATGGTGGACCCGAATATGAGAACGTTGCGTCTTTAGGGTCTCTGTTGGGTATTGAAGATCTGGATGCAATATGTCGAATGAACATGCTCTGCAATGCGTATAGCCTTGACACAATTTCAACTGGGGTAAGTATCGCCTTCGCGATGGAATGCTACGAAAATGGGATACTTACGGAAAAAGATACAGACGGCCTCAAATTGGCTTACGGGAATGCAAAGGCAGCTGTAGAGATGGTTAGAAGGATCGCCTATAGAGAGGGGCTTGGCAATATTTTGGCTGAGGGTGTAAGAAGTGCTGCGAAGAAAATTGGCAAAGGGTCTGAAAGGTTTGCGATGGAGGTAAAGGGTCTAGAGATTCCAATGCATGAGCCAAGGGGGAAGAAGGGTCTTGGGCTGATCTATGCGGTCTCAAATAGGGGGGCATGCCATGTACAGAGCATGCATGACACAGACATAGAAAATCCAAATATGGCTCCAGAGATAGGCATTACTTCACCAATGTCACGTCTTGATACAACGAGAGAAAAAGTTTTGGCGATGAAGAAAACTCAAGACTATGTGGCAGTCGTAAACTCTCTAGTACTTTGTGAATGCATATACTGGTTTGGAGGCGTCCACTATAGGCCAACAGAACTTGTTGAACTACTGAATGCTGCTACAGGATGGAACTATACAGTTGAAGAGTTCATGAGAACAGGCGAAAGAGTTAATACACTCTGCAGGATGTTCAATATAAGAGAAGGTATAACTAGAAAAGACGACTATCTCCCGCCAAGGTTCATGGAGCCCTTAGAGGGAGGGCCTACAGGCGGGCAATCAATTACAGTCGAAGAGTTCAATTCCATGCTAAGAGACTACTACAATATCTGCGGCTGGGATCCTGAAACAGGCATTCCCACAAAAGAAAAACTTGTAGAGCTGGGCTTAGAGTTCCCAACAATTCGGTAACCAGGGCTGGAAGGCTAGCCGCCACTCACAGGCCTTACCACGACCACCTCATCGCCATCATTAAGCCTATGATCCATTTCAGCGGGAAGATTTGCACGCACGCCATTCAAGAAGACGATGAAATAGTTTTCAAAAGCTTCACTAAGCCTTTTACCTGTCTTTTCGATAAAGAGCTTTCCAAACCTATGCTCCAGTTCGTCTACAGCATCTGCTAAGGTCGCCCCCTCTTTAAGTTTTAGACTGATAGAGCCGCCTCCGAAGACTTCAAAATAGTAGATTTTGCACTTGACCAGCATGAAGGTACTTTATTCTAATTACAATATAAGCCTATAGAAGGCATCTTCCGATATTTGGCCATATTACTTCTATCTTCCCTCTTCTCATGCAACAATATCTGTCAGATAGTTTTGCAAACTAAGGAAGTTGAGGGTTCATTCTAAAGCAAATACAAGCTTTGCTCGGATAAGATTTGGACGTGTTATCTTAGGAAATGGAGGGCTAACACGCCCACTTTCATGTATGAAGTTCTTCGTATACTCTTAGAAGCCTGTTATATTTTGAGGTTCTTTCTCCTCCGCTGACGCTTCCTTTAAGGTATTGGGCGCCGATGGCGACCGCTATGTCCGATAATATTGTGTCTTCCGTCTCACCTGACCTCATCGAAGCTACTGTCGTGTATCCGTTTTCTGTTGCATATTTTGCAGTTTCTAGTGCTTCTGTAAGGGTTCCAACCTGGTTGACTTTGAATAGGATTGCGTTTGCTGCCTTCTTTCTGACACCAATTTTTAGTCTGTTAATGTTTGTGCTGAATAGGTCGTCTCCTACAACCATTATCTTAAGCTTTTTGGTAAGTGCTGTAAAATATTCGAAGTCGTCTTCATGAAATGGGTCTTCTATTGAGATTATGTTATGTTCTTCCACAAGCTTAGTGTAATATTGGAGGAGTTGATCGCCTGTAAACTCTCTACGGAATATCATATACCTATTTCTACTTTTATTGTAAAGTTGGGTTGCTGCTGCATCGAATGCGAGTCCAAAGTCGTCTTTGCAACCTGCTTTTTCTAACGCTTTCTCTATCAAGTTGAAGGCTTCCTCTTCACTTTTTAGTGGTGGCATGTAATTTCCTCCTGCCAGTGCTGTTTTGCCATAACGATCTTCGATTATCTCCCCAAGTTCGTAATATGTTTCTAGAGAGGCTCTTAGGGCTTCTGGGAATGGGAGCTCCTTTGATGGCATGATCATGTGATCCTCGAAACTGTATCGGCCCAAATTATGTCTCCCTCCCCACAATATGTTAAGCATCAAATAGGGAACCCTGAAGGTCTTTCTATTCAGAATATCGGCTATGTACTGGTATGGCGGTACGCCCAAGGATTCTGAGGCTGCTTTTGCGGCCGCGAGTGAGACACCAAGTATTGAGTTTGCACCAAGTCTTGACTTGTTATCAGTTCCATCGGTCTCTATCATCACCCTGTCAATTTCGCTCTGCTTTCTCACGTCCATGCCGACTATCTTTCCCCTGATCACCTCATTCACAACATGAACAGCCTTTAATACCCCAAATCCCTTGTACACATTATCTCTGTCTATAAGCTCCAAGGACTCATACCGGCCTGTTGAAGTCCCTGAAGGTACAGAAGCCCTTCCAAGCACTCCATCTTCTGTGAGAAGGTCGACTTCGATGGTTGGTCTCCCCTTCCCATTAAGTACCTGCCTAGCTTTGACGTTTTTTATCTCGAAATGCAAGTCTATTTGCCCACCAATATTAAATTGATATCTAAAATGTTTGTTCCTGTAAATCCAGTTACTATTGCATCCCCAACTTTTCTGAGCGCAAAATTGCTATTATGGTTATCAAGTTCCTTGTTTATGTCCAAATTTAGCCTTCTCAATCTTTTGATTGTGCTGTGGTCGACAATGCCACCTGCAGCATCTGTTACGCCATCATTTCCGTCGCTATCGACTGACAAGATTACAGTCCTTCTTCTGTTATCTAATCGTAGTGAGGAAGCCAATGCAAGCTCTTGACTCGGTCCTCCTACACCACCACTATTACTTATGGACACCGTGGTCTCACCGGAAACGATGATGGCGCATGGAGGGTTAAACGGCCTTCCGTAGTCCTCTATTTCACCAGCTATAGCTGAGAACATCATCCCGACTTCTCTACTCTCTCCCTCGATTTTGGTAGACAGTATCTCTGATCTCATACCAAGTCTTCTTGCATAGTCTGCCATGGATTCACATACCCATACTCTATCAACCACATAGACAACATGAACTTTCATATCATCAAATTTCTTTATGGTCTCCATCTCCGGCTGCCTAACCCCAGAGAACAGGTGTCTCCTTACCGAGTCAGGGATCTTCTGTAAGAGGCCATATTTCTTGATTATAGATATTGCATCTTGAAAAGTTGTGGGGTCAGGAAGTGTCGGGTCCGGCCAAGGCATATCATCATAGGTTGTCTTGAGAGAGAGGGTAATACATGTTGCTGGATGTATATACTTTGCAAGCCTTCCACCCTTTACTGAAGATAGATGCCTTCTAACCGTGTTCACATCATGGATTGGCGCTCCAGAATTCAGAAGAGCACTAGAGACCGTCCTCTTGTCTTCTAGGCTGATACCGTCTGCGGGTAATACCAGCAGAGAAGAGCATCCTCCTGTCAGTGGACAAAAAACTAGGTCGTTTTCTTTCGCATTCTTGGCTATATCTACTACTTGTTTTGTAGCATCCAATCCTTCTTCGTCCGGAATCGGATGACCTGCTTCGACAACCCGCACTCTCTTCAGTTTCTCTTTTTGGCCTCTCTTGACTACTAGCAGGCCATCGGTGATCCTATCTGCAAGGACATCCTCCAACGCCTTAGCTATAGGAAGCGACGCTTTGCCTGCGCCTAAGACATAGATGTTTTCGACCTTCGAAAGGTCGAAGGTAACGTCTTTTATTTTTAGCTTTCCATCCCCAATTTTCAATATTTTTTTAGTCGGCTCATATGGATGCGCTATCCTCAGACCGTACTCAAGTATTGATAAAGCAGCTCTTCTCAATTTCCTGTTACCATGAGATGTCAAATCCTTTTTATTTTTTATGAATTGTGGGTTTGTTTTCACATTTTCGAGAAGTTTTCAGGTAGTATTTAAGTATGGCTGTATCTATGATTTATGGAAATTCATTCCCCCGCTTAGCAAATAACCATAAAATATGTAGGACCACTTCCGATCCGATAAACAAGAATCCAAGGTCAGATGCCGATTGCGGTACACCTGCGTCCATCAATTTTGAGAAAAGTGACGTGAAGAGGAATAGTACGCCTGCTGGCAGGGTACCTTAAACTAAAAGGAAATTAGTAACTAGCAAACTTTCTGCCATAAGATGCCTTTCTTGCTTCCTTACACCTTGGTAAAAGTTATCTTTTCCCTTCTTTCATGAAACGTAATATCAAATCTTCTGAAAATATGATCTCTTCTTAAAATTGCATATGGTAAAACGTCTTTGCTTTCAGGGACAAGAACAGTTACATCCCTAAATATAGAGAAAGGAGTTTCGTTTTTCAATATTTCGAAAACTTTCAATTTAGCGATTAAGCTCTGAAATGCTCCACCTGCCCCAATAGTCTCAACTTTATTTTCATATTGTAATTCTAGTATTTCTGCTAATTCTAGTGGGATAAGAGTCTGCGTTGCACCAGAGTCTACAAGAGCAACTGATTCAAAAACACTTTCAGTGGATGTTAACCTTACATGAACTAAAGGTAGTTTTATGAATCTGAAAGAGCCGTCTTTCAGCTGATATTTATATGAGAGATATTTGCATATTACGTTTCTCGTTTCTCCTGCTTCTTCTGGCAAAAAGGTCTCACAATACCATTACCTTATCTTGAGGGACCTTCATTATAAAGGGAACTTTGGTTGGATGGCATTCTTTGGCCTTCTTGAAGGTTTCTTTCGCATTATCACCTTTTGCAACTATTTTGTTGTCTACTACAGCTATCCATTGATCAACATATTCTCCTAGCTTGTCACCTAGTGACATAACGTATTCATATTCACTCTTAAAGGCCTTATTAGTCATATCTATCACTATCAAGTTTTTATGATTAATTATAATACTATAAATACTTTTACTATTTAACTTCATAATGTATTACTATCATCAGCAAGTTTTTGTGCTTCATAACACCATTCCCTGGCCATATTATCTACAAAAAGGCAAAAGTTAAAGAGAATACTTAAAAATATGGCATTAGGTAGAGAAAAGAAAAGACAGAAAGTTTAGGCAATAAAGTTAAAGACTTAGGTAAACGAAATTTTAGATGTGTTCATTTCTAAAATATTAAACCTTAAATATAAATGACATGCATATATCTCAATGTTGTCTTCTAAAGCAAAAGTGTTATTGATAATTTTAACAGTACTTATCCTGATATTAAGTTTCATATCAACCCTTGAATTTTTTCAAATCCAGCAACAAAAAGACATGAAGACAACTACTTTCACTTCTACAACAACATATTCAGTTACAAAGGTCAGCACAACCACTGTAACCGCCACCGTGACGGTGCCAGACGAGGGCGAGATCAAATTATGGTTTCCAAACAGAAAGAACGTTTACCTTTTCGCTTACAAGAGGATGTCAGACTTCCCGCAGGGAACGTCTGTTACCTTCAAGAATGTCACCTTCGAAAGTATGCCTTTAGTCCGCACAACTTGTAAACTATATAATGTTACAATCACCTTCTCGGATGGCACTTCTGAATTGCATGGCGTGGGATATTGTTTTCCGCCTGAAACATCGATTGCCTTCACGGACCACAGCAATCCAACGGCTGGAGTGATGTATGCTCCAGGTGGGTATGGTTCAGACGGTGATTTAATAGGTCAGCCTGTTGCAGCAGGATTCTATCTTCTGGTCAGCGAATAAGTGTCATAAGACATAGAATATCCCAACCCACATCTCGTCCTACCGCAATATACTGTATGGATAGTAAACCATTGGATTAGATGGAATATAAAAACACTCTTCCAAAAATATAGGGGAAGGAGATGCAACCACCAGTAACTGGAGAACCTCTTGCAGTATTATCGTACCAACGTCTCACATCAAGGTCAGACATGAAACTTCCATATTTCTCCATATCCATGCCAAAGAGAGATAGGGAACAGCCCCTGTTTCGAACCGCAAGGGAACGGGCCTGGGGGGATTCGGACCCTCGACCCTCGGATTAAAAGTCCGATGCTCTACCTGGCTGAGCTACAGGCCCCTTGATAAGATGCTCAGATGTCTGTTAATTATCCTTTTCTATCCCGCTGTCTTGGAAGGTTCTGAGGAAATTCAGTAATGTTATGGACAGTAGCAGGAAGGAGAGGATCATTATCTGGCCGAGATCAGCTCGTGCTGAGAGTGCGACAATCATTGATGCTAGAAGGATTGCTACGAGAATTGTTAAGGCAAGCCCGATTTCGGTGTACGTCATCCTATCTTCCTTTCACATAGTATTCGACTATCTGGTTGTATGATTTCAAGTATATTGTTTGGTGTTGGCTGAAGGGTTGTCTGACGAGGATGATCGAAAGCTGATCGGGAAGCAGGATGTTGTCTGTGGACAGTGTCCTGTTAACGTGTTGCACAATAAAGGGTACACTCATGTTGTCAAACATTACTTCTGTGAGCTGGACAGCTTCCTCGCCTAGGTTGTAGACGAAGATCTCAGAACAGGAGATGTTTTCTCGAATCGAAACAAGATCGATGTTTGAGACACGCCTTTGTGGAGCGTCGTCTGTTATGCTGCCAAACACCGGCATATAGAAGGCTAACAGGTACACGGAAGAGCAGATGGTGGCAACGACGATGAAGAGGGAGGTCAAGGTTGAAGATAGGCCTCTAGCCAACTACATCACCCTAGAGAAGCTGCCGTCGGCAAGAAAGATGATGATGTGTTTGGCCTGGCTGACGTCTGTCTGCAATATCAGGTAAGAGATCTCCCCTGGCATTATCTTCAGAGGAGGCTGAATAGAGAAGCTGAAGCCATCGATCGTGACATCGGTAACCTCTGCAGCTGATGAACCAGAATTCTTCAGCAAGATCATGGTTCCCCCATCTAAGGAGAAGGAGCCTACAAGCTCCAGTTGAATCATGTCACCGCTGTCGTAGGCCACGTGAGGATAGAACGTGAGAGGTGAAAGCATGAGGACTAAGACGATGAGGCAGACTAACTCGTCAAAGGCAGACTTCAAAGCAGACCAAAGATTATACTGGCGGATAAGATAAAAGCGCCTACCAGCCTCGCCTAAAAAACAAAAGGGAAAGCAAATATAATTGCATGACATCAAGAATAAGAATTGGAAAGAGAAGAGGATTGAGCCGGGTCCTCGTCGAGATCATCTTCCTCTTGCTTGCGTCGACGACCGCGATCGGAGCATTCTCCCTCTACAACAGCTACTCTTCGAATATAGCTGGAACGACCAAAGTGATAATAGAACAAGCAGACATCATAACCTCACAGAGCAAAACCTACGTCCTCGTCAAGAACGTTGGCACAACCAACATTGGCAACATGAGCGTCACCATTGCAAGTGCCACCAACAATTCGAAAGTGAACCTTCCTCCTGGAAAAGAGCAGACGTTGACCATTTCCACGCCAGGCCTGACAGCTGGCCAACAGTATACCGTCATATTGACGGTCCTAGATGTAGACGGCAAAGGGGTTTACACGACCACATACACTACGACTGCGAAGCCTTAGGTGAACCTGATGACCGGGAAGAAGGCGTTGAGCCGGATCCTAACAGAAATCGTGTTGATGATGGTTGGAGTTTCTGCAGCTGTTGGCGCATACTCTGTATACAATGGCTACATTCAGGATAGTAGTCAAGTCTGTAGGCTGGCATGTACGGACATCGTTGCCGTAGCAGGGGCGGGACAGGTGTATGTGACGGTCAAGAACATCGGCACAGGAGATACAGACGCAGCCGTATATGAGATACTTGAAGTCGGCACGGGCATCACCTTGGCGATAGACTGCATTGATTTCTTAAGGCTGGAGCCGGGAAAAGAACGGACGTTAGTTGCAAGGGTTGACGGGTTGAAGGCAGGGGCAAAATATTCGGTTACAGTTGTAGGCAGATCTGGGCAGACGATCGCCACATATGTCGTAGTTGAAACAATTGCGGCACCTTAAGGCTGTTGGGGCCGGCGCATCCAACTTTTTTGCTTAAAAGAGGCTTTGAAAGAACTGATCTTTAGATGAATAGACAGAAAAGGGCCTTTGTATTCAGCCTATTCTCTAGGGAGCCGGAGGCCAGGCTTAAGGAGCAGTTTCTGAGCCAAAGTGTGGGGAATAGGATAAAGCTCGTCCACAACACATTGGAGCGAGAGATGAGGCTTGTGGATTCCTACTATTTGGAGATCGGGAGAGAATATAGGCCGAAGATACTGATAGGGGAGTTGGATGGGCAAGGATACTATCTTGTCGAAGAGCCTTGGCTCGACGAGAGAGATAGAGGCTGCTTGAACGTGATTCTGGGATATTTGATCGCAGCCTCGAACATGGAAAACTTGACGAAGGAAGAGTATAAAGTGTTCTTGGAGGGTAAGATTCAAGAAATTTCACAGAAGATAGACGTCGATGTCGACGAAAGAAAAGCGACGCTGTTCTCTGAAATAATAGCCAGAGAGGTGTTCGGATACGGCTTCATGGAGCCGCTTATGGCAGACGATAACCTGTCAGACATTTCTTGCTCTTCATCGGATCAGCCGATGTATGTCAGGCATAGGGAGCACTCAGAATATAACTGGATGGCGACGAACATAACCTGCACCGATGGAGAGCTTGAAAGCATAACTCAGAAGATAGCTTCAAAGTATGGTAGAGGAGTAAACCTCCTCACGCCGTCGCTGGAGATAATCACCAAAGAGGGGCATAGGATAATGTTGACCTATAGGACAGAAATCTCGCTTCCCTCGTCAACTTTTTCGATAAGAAAGTTTCCCTCTCAGCCTTGGACTATTTCTAAGATCATAGCTAACGGGACGATATCCGAAGATTTGGCTTCATACTTGTGGCATCTGCTCGAGAACAGGCAGTTTATTATAGTGAGTGGTCCGATGAACTCGGGAAAGACTACACTTTTGTCGACGCTGCTGCAGCTGATTCATCCATCATGCAAGATCCTCACAATAGAAGATACTGCGGAGATATCGATTGGGAATAGGCCGAACTGGCAGAGGCTGATAGCGAGGAAGACAGGGGTTAGGCCAGATCAGGATATTGGCCTGATGGAGCTGTCGATGCTTTCTCTTAGAACGTCATCCGATTACATTGCATTAGGGGAGGTGAGAGGTTCCGAGATTCAAGCTTTGGTCCAGGCTGCTGGAACAGGGTTAGGCTGTATAACAACCTTTCACGCTGGAAACTTCGAGGAGTTGTCCAGCAGGATGAGAGGGAAGCCTCTTTCGGTTGAGGAATCCTTTCTGCAGACGATTAAATGTGTTGTCTTCTTGGCGAACGTTAAACTTGAAAATGGAAAGCTTGTGAAGAGGGTTAAGGCTGTGGAGGAGCCATACTTCGAGGGCGGCAGGATTCTCTCCAAGACCATCTTCAAGGCAGACCATGGTAGAGGAGATCTTGGCGTTGACTTGATCTTGGAAAGGAGCCGAATTCTCAGCCTAATACATGAGAGCAGGGCTGAAGTCCAACGTGAACTGCGGGGGAAGAGGGATTTCCTAAAGTCTTTGGTTGCAGGAAACGTGTACATCTTCGACCAACTTCAGCCTATGCTCTTGAAATTCTACGGTGGAAGGTTTGGAGCCTAGCACGCTACTCCTATACATTATAGTCTTTGCGGCGGTATCGAATACAGCGTTGTTCTTGTTCGAAAAATATGTTCACTGGGGCAGCTTAAGAGGGTGGATGAAGGTCGGCCTGAGGGAGAAGGTGCTTAAGTTGAAGGCTGTAAGGAATCTTGTCTATGACATTGCAGCGGACTTGGTTCCCAGATACAGGAATGCTGGCGTCGAGAAGGGCTCAGAAGGGCTTGTGGAATACATAGGTGAAATAGTGTACTATTCGATAGTTCTCGGGGTAGTGACCCTACTGTCAGCAGCCGCGTTGGCTCTGGTCTTCAACAACATGCTATTGGCCGTCTTCGGAATCACAGGCTTCCTGACTATTCTATATCCATATCTCGACTATCTTCTCATCAAGGGGGAGAGGGATAAGGCGATATACAACGAGCTAGCCTTCTTCGCCTTCACAAGCTACATTTGCCAGGAAGGTGGCAGAAACCTTGACCGATGTCTCCAGCATGTGACGGAAGGGAGCATCTTTAGGTGGTTAAAGACGGAGTCGAAGATTATGCTCACCGACATCTTGATCCACACACAGAACCTTTATGCTTCATTGAGGGCTAGAGCGTCGACGACTAAAGCCACACTCTACAGGAGGTTTCTGGACGGATATGCTGGGCTGCATGCTACCGGAGGGAACCTGCTATCATATTTGGAGCATCAGATAGAGCTCTTGAAAAACGACTTCAAAGCTAAAACGTCACAGTATGTGGAGAAGGCTCTGATGGTCTCCGAAATCAACATCATATTGACTGTCATCTTACCCATGATCGTCTTGGCATCGGCCTCAACTGGGTCGGTGGTTGGGAACGCGATACAGGTGGCGACAATATGCTTTATTGCTGTGTACACGTTCACAGTCGTCCTTCTTATTAACAGCATTAAGCCGATGACTGGAACCGGAAATGTGAAGCTTAAGCCAAAGGTCTTCGAAGTCGCCCTGTCGATCACCCTCTTTATCGTCTTCTTTCTGCTCTCCGGTCACCTTTGGCTGGCGGCCGCGGCGGCGATAGCGGTCTTCTCTTTAACCTATGGGTGCAGAGGGAGAAACAAGCTCAAGGAAGAGAGGCAGCTGGAGGAATCGCTTCCCAATTTCGTAAGAGACATCGCCGACTATAAGGCTGCAGGAAAGAGCATATTTCAAGGGATGACACTGGCGATAAGAGAGAAGGCTTACAATGAGAAGTTTCTCCAGGTTTTGACGAAGAACGTGAACAGGTTCTCGCTTGACCCCTCCAAGATCCCCTCGGGAACCGGGGTCTGGCTCGTGGACTATGTCTTTGACAGCGTCGGCCTGATGCAGGAAACAGGTGGAGGAAACACAGCCACACTCATGGAGCTGGCGAGCTTGATAGAGGACACGATTGTGGAAAAGGAGAGAATCAGGAGGGAAACGGGTCTGGCAACATATATGGCATATCTTTCACCTCTACTTTTCACGATTGTCACCGCCTCCATATTTGCTCTCTCCGAAATAGTGTCTGGGGCGGCTCCAACTGAAGCCTTCATCTTCTCGATCACGGTAACTCAGACTCAGAGGGAGTGGATATATCTTACCATAGTCACGGCCACGGCTTCAAATGTGTTCATTTCAAAGTATGTTCAGCAGGGATCGTATGAGGATACGGTGGCGGTAGCCTTCGCCCTCTTGATAGCTGCAGTCTGCATTCTGGAGATGGAGAACGTTACCTACATGGTCAAGACAGTCTTGGGTGTGAAATGATGTCAGATTCAGGTGGTGTGCCCGATGGAGAGGTGATTGAGAGGTATAACGTCGGGGACTTGGAGGTGACGGTAGCGGAGAAGGACAAGGAGGTCATATATTACGTAAATGAGCCAAGAATAGGGAAGGATGAGCTTGAAAGGAGCAGGACGATCATCGAAAACTTCTATTCTAAAGCAAGCGTCTCCCACAAGTCAACCCGCGAGGCTTTTGAAGGTGAACTGAGGAGGCTGTCGAAGAGCGGACAGTATCATACGAGAAAGACGATTTCACCTTATGGTAGACTGTATCCTCTAGTTTTGGATCCAAACATCCTAGAGGTCAACGTAATCTCTTCGGAGAAGCCTGTCTTCGTCAGACACAGGCACTTTCTCGAGCAGCCATATGTCAAGACAAACATAAGATTCGAGAGCAGAAAGGAAGTTGACGACTGCTTGGGTCGGCTCAAGAACCGGATATCGCCATATACGAGTGTGAACCTATGTGAAGGATTGGTCGATGAAGACTTCTATGGGAGGGTGATCGTTCAAAGACATCCCTACGAGAGCCTCTGCTTTCTGAAGAGGAGGCTGCCGCTTCCTTCCACTGCAACGTGGCTTATCGAGGATAGGACGCTTTCGCCTCAGGAAAAAGCCTACCTTTGGACGTTGATAGAGACGAAGACGACTATCGCTGTCGTCGGAGGGGCGAGAGAAAATAGGAGGCTTCTACTTAATGGCATGATAGCGATGATCCCTCAGAGGTCGAAGATAATGGCTGTCGAGAAGACGCCGACCTCAATCCAGCTTCACGAATACTTCTTCAGGCTATTCGTAAGCGAGGAATCTGGTTTGGGCTGCAGGACAGCGTTGGATGTGGCGGAGAAGCTTGACATAGAATATGCTGTAATGGACGCTGATGACGTGGGGGAGGAGACCGAGCTTCCTGCAGACAGAATATGCTTCATATACAGCTCCCAGGCTCCTCTCAAGACCTCTGGCGGTGTGCAGGTGTGTGTAGTCCTTCCTAACAGCCTCACAGAAGGCAGCATAAGATATGTGGAGGAGGTTGGAGGTGAGCAGGTGCAGGTTTCGCTTAGCCCATCGGACACTCCGAGGCAGATATTTGAAAAGAGTAGGATACTTCAGGTTTGGGCTAAGACAAACTGTTACAGTAGAGAAAAGGTCGTTGAGAGCATCACGCTGAAGTCGAACTTGGTCATGTACATAAGCGGGGATGGCTTTAGAGCTTAAAAGCGATTGACAGAATTTTATCGATGATGGCAGATGAAGAGGAGGGGGCAGTCGGCTAGCATAGCGATCGTCTTCATCGCGCTGATGTTCATCTCAGCCTTCGCGACATTATATGTTCAGATGGAGAACTTCAGAGAGGAGGCTAGACTGAACGAGAGCAGGATCTTGGAGCAGTCGGACAAGGTGAGAGAAAGCCTTGACTGTTGGATTGATGGGTCGACACTTGTGTTACACAGTAGGTGGCCGAAGTATTCTCAGGTGAGATACATTATATTGTCCGATGGCGGGTCAATGTCGAAGATCATTGAGGCGAACATAGAGGTTCAACCAGACCAGGAGGTCCACTATCTTCTGGAAGACGAAGCCGCCGAAGCTTCGGTGGTCACCTCATTGGGGAACATCTTTCCTGTAGAGGATAAACCGAAAGAGTTGGCTGGAGGCTCTTTTGGAGGAGTGAACGGCCTTGACGGAACGATGCCTGTAAGGCTCTACGTCAATCCAGACAATGCCACATCATATTTTGTGGTAGAGGGGATGAATGTGGTACACCACTTCTATTCTGACGGCACAAAGGTTGGGACATACTTCACGGGAGCATACAGGTATCTTTCTGATACACCTTATCGTGCTTGGGTGTATGAGCTTGCACCAGTCTATCCGGCGAGTAGCTTCTCAGGATGGTTAGGGTACAAAATAACCTCATATGATAAAGGATACAGCTCCGGAGGATTTCATGGCGACAACCTGCTATTTCACGACTGGATCTTGTCGCCTGCTGACAGAGACAACCAGTACAATTCAACCGCCTACTCTCTTGAAGGCTCCGTTCAGTTGAATTTTGTCGCACAATGTGTTTGGGGAAACAGGATAATCGGGGTTTCCGCATCAGACTATGGAGGGAAGACGGCGTATGTCATGCATTCGGTGTACAATAGCCAGACTTCAAGCTTCAAAGTGTTCAAGACGAACGTTACCATCCTCTCGTATACGGGTACACGATACTATGTGTGGAGCTACTTTCACCCATACTTTGTGGTGAGGGTTGCAGGCTCAAACCCGGACATCGTCACAGTATATAGGTTCATCAATGACAGCAGAGCTGTCAAGATTTTCACCTCCAGGTATGGGGGAAGTACACAGTATACTTCATACTTTGTTGGAGAAGGATACTTCTACAGCTACAACTATACAGGCAGCGGCTTCATGGTAGGAGCAAGGAACCTTCAGACGCTTCAGTGGACTAAGTTAACGTTGCCCTACAAGCCTTTCGCCTTCAAATACACCTGCTACGGGCTTGTCTTTCTAAAGCTGAATGGCTTCGAGGTACGTACCCCAGATCTGGCATTGGCCAAGAGCGTGAACCTGTCGAAGGATCGAAGCTGGTACTATCCAGAGACAACCTATTCCTCTGAATATGTTGTAGACTCTGGCGACTGGGGATATGAGTTCTTCCAATATCAGCTCGCCTTCTTGAACCAGACCACGGCCCTGGCGATCTTGATGGATGGCGATGGTAGAGCGGAAGTGGTCAAGTTAGGTCTGTGAGCTATTCGAAGAAGGAAATCATATCCGCATAGTTTATGTAGAGTTTCTTGCCGACGTGTTCCTGTTTTATTTCAATAACCTTGGTTGGGGGAATACGCCACCTGTCAAGTTCATCAAACACCTTCCCTCTTACCCGATATACCCTCCCACATCCACATCGGAAGATTGCAGAGCGTTGGTCGTGGGCAGTTCTGGAGCTGCTTAGAGGCGCAATTGAATAGAGGGAAGCCTGTTTTCCGATATTCTCCAAGAAGATCTTTTTAGCCAGCAGCTCCTGCCTCTGCTCGTCCTCGACGTCCGTCAACATCTTGATCTTCTCTTCTGAGTATAGCATAGGGTTTCTTTCCAAAAGCGACCTAAGCATCTCTGCGACCTTCGGAAACAGGAGACCTCTCTCAGCCTTTTCCTCAAGAATCTTGAGGAACTGCTGCCTTATGAGGAAGAGTGCTGTCTCACGTTCAGCTTCAGGTCCAGAAAGATGGCGATCTCTGAAGAGCTGCGCGAACTGTAGCATTCGATCTTGGGGCAGCTTGGAAATGGATACGAGATGTCTAAATGTGAACCTGAAATCTGGGTTGGAAACGCTTTGTGCGCTGTCTTCGGTGTGTCGAACAAAAACCTTGACTTCCTCGGGAAACCTTGAAAACTGTATGATGCAGTCTACCATATACACTGAAAGGTTGTATTTTTCAGCGATCTCTCTTATCGTTGAACCTTTTTCCTTCTCGTCCCTGAGCAATTCTGCTGCCTTGAAATAGTCTATTCTACCCCTCTGATAGTTTCTCTTGAAACATTCGACTTTGACTTCATCCTCTGATAGGCTGACGATCTCTGCCTTGATCTTTTCAAAACCCAGCTCTCGTGCAGCCTTCCATCTGTGCTCGCCGTCGACGATCATGAAATTTTCTCCTCTTGGTACTACAAGTATTGCGGGGAGGCCCTCCACCCCCTTCTCCATGCAATCCTTCTTCAGCGCCTCATACTCGCATGGACTCATGCGATTTGGATTATGTGGGTTAGGAAGGAGGCTTTCGACTGGAAGATATGACTGTTCACATTTCTGCCACGTCTTCATAGGAGGTCACTGTGACGTTTTCAGACATCTTCTTGAGATTGTTTTTGTTGACTCGAAAGTTGTACGATAGGAGGTCCAATGAGACAGGGTTTTCTAATCCGAAGGAGTTGAAGGTCTTCTCGCAGGCGACGTTCAGACATGCGAGGGCCCGCACCTTGAGAGATGACCCACCGAACACGCCGGTTTTCAGTAAGGCTGCAGAGAGTTCGCGAACCTTAGCCCATAGGATGTTGGCGTTGGCGCCGACGAGCATCCTAACGTAGTTTTCTATGTAAGGGCTTGATTTTACGTCTTCGATCAGGGACCGCAGATATGACTCGATGTCTGTTCTCCTATACCTGTAGAACCTCCAGAACTTTGTTAGAACCTTCATGCTGTTCTTTCTGTCTGCCTTGAGGCCCATGGTCTGGAATTCCTCGAGGATCTTTTCACATAACATGGGATTGTGTGGTCTGCAGGCGATGTAGAGGCTGAAGTAGCTGACCTCGAGGACACTGCTGTGTGTGCCCTCTCGGATTATGCTTTCAGCAATGTGTTTCGCTTCTCTTGCAATGGCGTCGTTCAGCGATAGGCGACCTCTTACGCCATCGATTACATGTGACACCTCTAGGCTCTTTGGGTTGGCATGTGTGAAAATGTGGCTGGCTGTCATGTTTCGTGAGTTTTCTTCTATTGTGAACGCTACGGCTCCACATGCTCCACACACCACTTCTCCTGATGCGAAGTCCATAGTCAGCTTATTCGAGCATAGAGGACATTGGTCGCTCATCCTAGTAGTGAGTCTGTCTTCGAATAAAAGTACCAACAGAAGTTTTCAGGCTGAAGTCAGTCTCTTCTATGCTATCGTGAATGTGGGGCTGACTTGGTCTAGGTTCGATTTCTTGAAAGGGCTGTTGCATGAAGCCTTCTAAATGGAGGCTTTTCAGCTACTTCCTTCCGATGTCTCATGTGCTGTCTTTCGCGAGAAGGTGATTTCTAGAAGTCCTACTCTTGTCTTGGATGCTTTCTCTGTCATCTGGCGGTCAACCTTTATCTATTTTAAGGTTGTAGGTGTTGCTGAAGCCGCATGCTTGAGGACGTTGAATTCATCTGCAGGGGTGGCTTTGGTAGCGAGGCGGAGATCGATGTTGAGCTTAGGAGGTCTTTTCCTGGCATAGGTGGAAACATACGTACTTACCAGGCTCTACCTGTGGCTTTTAGGAGGGAGTTCAATAGGTCTGCCAATGTTGGCCACAGGCTCTTTCTCAAGCATACCATCATCAAGAAGCTGGAGGACTATTTCTTCAAGAAAGGCTTCTATCTCTACGCCCACATAACTAGGCCTCTTGGTTCGACTGGCGAAGGCTACATTTACGAGTGGGCTTTTGGAAGTGATGTCTTTCCCTGGTATGTTGTCGACGAGTCTGGAGATAGTGTTTCGGTCGAGTTGGAGGACTGGAGGAGCTTTGTTGAAGCCTTCAATGAGGCAGGTATCGACTTTCAGAAGGACTGCACTGACCCGGATAATGCTCGTGTGTCACAGAATATTATTCACCAGTTTCCTTTTGGTGTTGATTCAAATAAGCCGGTTTTGAATCGTCTGTGGAAGAGGATCGACTTCGGCGACAAGAGTGTTGTGATGGACTACGATAGGCTTCTCCTCTATCTTGAAAGAAATGAGGCGGATATGAGGGAGAACCTTAAGGTTGGAAGATATGAGATGATTAAGCTCTCCTGCAACTACCTAATGTATGGTGAGCGGATGGATCCTAGAGGTTTGGGTGAGCTCGATGTGCTGGTTCGAGACTATCGGATCTCGACTTTATCGCACTTGAACACTCGAGGGGTTGAAGGTGCTCAAGATATCAGGTTGTCGTAGTCTTCTCCGGGTTCTTATCAAAAGTTCTTAACCTGCAGCCTATGTGCAAGAATTGTCTTCTGTAGTTTTTGTCAATTTTCTCGAACACAAAACTTAATTACGGTATCTGGAGAATCTTTAGGTTTACTTGGAGAAGATCAGGTTCACAGAGAATGCGATGGTGATTTTGGAGAAGAGGTATCTTGCCAAGGATGAAAATGGTAAGATCATCGAGACTCCAGAAGAAATGTTTATGAGGGTTGCGGCGGCTGTGGCTTCAGCTGAAAAGCTTTATGGTAAAAGCGATGAGGAGGTTGCGAGGTTCGCTAACGAATTCTATCAGATGATGGCTAACCTCGAATTTCTCCCAAACAGCCCAACCCTGATGAACGCCGGCCGCCCCCTTGGCCAGCTGTCGGCCTGTTTTGTCCTTCCTGTTGACGACTCCATGGAGGGAATCTTTGACGCTGTAAAGAATGCTGCCCTTATCCACAAAAGTGGAGGTGGCTGTATAGAAAAGGGTTCTAGGATATTTACAACACATTGTGGCATAGAAAGAATAGAAGAAGTTTACAAGAGCCTAGAAGCAGGCAAGGCTACAGTCAAAGGAATAGATAAAGAATTTGTCGATGTTTCAGACCTTAACATCATGACTCCAACCTTTGACAGAAGTTCTGGATGCATGGTATGGGGTAAAGTGCAAAAGTTGTGGAAGTATCGACTACCTAGGGAGAAGACTGTTAGAATCGTTGCCACAGGAGGTTGTGAAGCAGTAGTTAGTGATTGGCATCCTTTCTTTGTCTTTGAAAAAGGAGAAATTTTGGAAAAAGAAGCTGGGGAACTAAAAGTCGGAGAGTATATACTGACATCGAACTCTAGTTTGGTCGAGAACTGGCCTTACAGATATTACGGGAAGGCCTGCGGATTTATTCTAGATGAGAAACTTGGCTGGTTGGCTGGCTTGATCTTGACGGACGGTTCCATAGATGAGACCAAGAACGGCTACAGACTAAGAATATTCAATTCTGACAAGATGATGATCGATGCCGCTCTGAAGATCCTTGCTGACTTGACTGGTGTACACTATTCTATAGGAAAAGATAAACGTTCTAAGCACGTTGTCTACAGAATAACTGTATACAATGGAAGATTGATAGATGCTATCAAGAAGTTGAACAGAGGAAGAATAGGTAAGAAAGAAGAAATATTTCGCATACCAGAAGAGATTTTTAAATCCCCTCTTTCTGTGATAGGCGCTTTTCTGGCAGGAGTGTTGGATGGCGACGGCTATGTTGCCCTTAACAAGAGACAAATCGAACTATGTTCTGCAAGTAAAGAGTTTGCTGAAGATCTGTGTGTACTCCTCCACCTTCTTGGCATAAAAAGTAGGTTTAGGAGAAGGAAAGATAGAAGGAACAGGAGATGGAAAGAGCTTTACGAAATTTGTATAAGTGGCTTAGACAGCTTTCAAGTTCTCTCGAATCTTATAGCACCGTACATGGTCAGTAGAGAAAAGCTTAAAAGGCTCAGCGAATGGTTGAAGGTGAAAAACACGTCTCTTTCTGCGCCAATAACGTTTGAACTGTTTGAACCATTCTTGTTAGAAGCAGGTGTGGAAACTCGTTCAAGAGAAATCTGGAGAAAATCGATAGTGGTTAACGGCAAAAAATTCTTCCTTGGTGGATGGAAGCAAAAGAAGGGAGTTAGCAGTAGGAAGCTGCTGTTGCTGATAAACGAGTTACTTGCTTCCAGCAGACTTTCCTATTCTTCAAAGGTGAGACTTCAATCTCTTAGGAACATATTGCCTTCCCTGCTGATGGTGAAAAAGATAGAAAAAGGGGTCGGTGAGGGGGAGTTTTACGATCTTACGGTAGAAGGAACAAACAATTATTTGGCTGGCAAGCATGGTTTAACAATAATTCATAACACGGGATTTTCTTTTTCTAGGCTTAGGCCGGCAAATGACATTGTGAAATCGACTAGGGGGGTGTCTAGTGGGCCTGTCTCTTTCATGAGAGTCTTTGACGCAGCCACTGAAGCTATAAAGCAGGGTGGTACTAGAAGAGGTGCTAACATGGGTGTTCTGAGAGTTGACCACCCTGACATACGGTCATTTGTAACCTGCAAGCTTGACAAGAAGTCCTTCCAGAACTTTAACATTTCGGTGGCTGTAACAGACGACTTTATGAAGAAGTTGAAGGAGGATGGGGAATATGCTCTGGTGAATCCGAGGACAAACCAGCCTGTCAAGAGCGAGAAGGCCAGAGACATCTTTAACCTCATTGTTGAGACTGCTTGGGCGACCGGTGATCCAGGTGTCGTGTTCATAGATCAGATAAACAGGGCGAACCCTCTGCAGTCAATAGCCCAGATAGAGAGCACAAACCCATGCATTGTAGGAGACGCTTTGGTTTCCACGGCGTCTGGCCTGATGAAGATGGAGGACCTAGTTCAAAAGTATTCTCTTGGCGGAATCCCCATAGCAACAGACAACCGAGTGCCGATCGAGGTTGTGAACTCTGATGGGTCGATATCGCTGATGCAGATTTCAGAATCTGGGGTATCATTCAATCCGATCTCAAACGCCATCTATTCCGGCGTTAGGGAAGTGTACAGGATAACAACAGAATCTGGCTACGAACTCGAAGTTACCCCCGATCATAGAATCCTCACAGACAGAGGTTGGGTGAAGGCATCTGATCTCACAAGAGAGCACCGAATTCTGATACAGTCGGGTGAGGGAGGCTTCAACACAGACAGGAGGCTTCCATTCGAAGTCAAAAACGAATTCAAAGGAGAGAATGGTAAGACGACAAAGTTGAAACTTCCAACAGAATGGAGTAAAGAGCTGGGGCAGGTCCTCGGTTGGCTAACAGGAGACGGCTGGATAAGGGAGGGAAAAGACTGCAGAGTAGGGTTCACGTTCTCAGAAGAAGACTTGGACGTGTTGAACTACCTAAAGCCAATACTGAACGAATGGTATGGTCAAGATATAAAGGAGGTTAGGAGAGGAAACGGAGTCTACCACCTATCATACCACTCAAAGCCGTTTGTAGAATTCTTCGAAGAGCTTGGGGTGAAGCCGGTGCAGGCAGGACAGAAGAGGGTGCCGGAAACAATATTCACAGCACCAAAAGAGGCTGTAATAGGCTTCCTACAAGGGCTATTTACAGCCGATGGAACTATTGGTGTCCATGAGCCAACAGGCAATTATCACATCAGACTTTGCTCTAAGTCAAAGGACCTATTGAAGGGCGTGCAACTTCTGCTTGTAAACCTTGGAATCAGGTCTAGGATATATGATAGAACGAGGAAGGAAAGAATAGGGTTCAACTATGTGACATCATCGGGGGAAAAAAGGCAGTACTTCCTCGATGGTATCTGCTATGAGCTCAACATAAGCCGCGGGAACATTCCCCTTTTTACGAAGGGCATCGGCTTCTTATCCGAAAAACAGACGAGGAAGGCTGGTAAACTGAACAGGGCATTCCGAACAGATAGGCCAGAAGATAGACTTGCGAAAATAGAATTCATAGGTACCAAGAAGGTATATGATTTGACGGAACCAGTCACCAAGTCTGCGATATGTAACGGAATAGTTGTTCACAATTGCGGGGAACAGCCTCTTTTGCCTTATGAGTCTTGTAATTTGGGTTCTATTAATTTGAGTTTGATGGTTAAGTTGGTTGATGGTGTGGCTGTTGTAGATTTTGATAGGTTGAAGAGGGTTGTTTGGTCTGCTGTCCGTTTTCTTGATGATGTGATTGATGTGAATAGGTATCCTTTGGTGGAGATTGAGCGGATGACTAAGGCTAATAGGAAGATCGGTTTGGGTGTGATGGGTTTCGCGGATCTTCTTGTTCGCTTGGGTGTGCCGTATGATAGTGATGAGGCTCTTAAGGTTGCCGATGATGTGATGAAGTTTGTCTCTGATGAGGCGAGGGCTTGCTCTGTTTCTTTGGCCAGAGAGAAGGGTAGTTTTCCCAATTTTGAGAAGAGCTCGTACTATGGCAGGTATCCTTGTTTGAGGAATTCAACTCTTACCACGATCGCTCCAACTGGCACGATAAGTATGATCGCTGGATGCTCGAGTGGTATTGAGCCGCTGTTTTCGGTCGTCTACGTCAAACATGTTCTTGATGGCGCGGACCTTGTGGAGGTTAACCCATATTTTGAGGAGATCGCCAAAGAGAGGGGCTTCTACAGTCAAGAGGTGATGGAGAAGGTTGCTGAAAGAGGCTCTGTCCGGGGGGTGGAGGCTGTGCCCGAGGATGTTCAGAGGCTCTTTGCTAGTGCACATGATGTACCACCGGAGGTTCATGTGCGCATGCAGGCTGCCTTCCAGAAGTATGTAGATAATGCGGTGTCGAAGACGGTGAACTTGGAAAGCGATGCTACGAAGGAGGATGTTGCCAGAATCTTTCTCTTAGCATACGATCTTGGATGTAAGGGTGTCACAATCTACAGGGACAAGAGCAAGGACGCTCAAGTGATAACATTCGGTCTCGGAGAGGGCAGAGAGAAGGCTATGGCGAAGCCTAGAGATCGTCCTCCTGTTACTAGAGGGTTCACGTACAAGATTCGCACGGGCTGCGGTAACCTCTACGTGACAATAAACGAAGACGAAAATGGCCTATGTGAAGTCTTCACCACCATGGGTAAGTCGGGTGGATGTATGAACAGCTTCGCTGAAGGCTTGAGCAGGCTGATATCTCTTTCTCTACGGAGTGGAGTTGATCCTGAAGCGATCATCGAGCAGCTTAAGGGGATAAGATGTCCAATTCCCACATGGAGCGAGGGGGTTCAGGTGCTCTCATGCTCTCATGCGATCGCTTTGGCGATGGAGACCAGACTTGGAGGTAGGCTGAAGGACCAAGAATCCCTGCTCAAGTATTCGCAGGCGCAAACTGAAAAGAGGGAGGCTGAACATGTCCTCGAAAGAAAGGATCTCCTAAATGGGATGCCGCCGACCTGCCCAGAATGCGGTGCTCCAGTACAGTATTCTGAAGGCTGCCTGATATGTCCCGCATGCGGATACAGCGCCTGCTCGTAGGCTGCAGCCGTCTCTCCATATGGGATAACATTTAAATAACCGTCGTCTTAGGGTTTGTTAGGCGTTTTTGAATGAAGCTTCTTCCTACGCTCCTTGCTTTAGGGGTGTTCTTAAATGAGTAAGAAGGTGGAAAAGAAGGAGTTCTTGGTGTCTGATCACATCCTTGTCCCAAAACATGAAGTGTTATCTGCTGAAGAAGCACAGAAGGTTCTGGACATGTACCACGTCAAGCCACATCAGCTGCCATACATCCTGTCTTCTGATCCAGCTATCAGAGAGCTGGGCGCGAAGCCTGGAGACATAATCAAGATAACGAGAAAGAGTGATGTTTCTGGGACAGTCTACTACTACAGGTTTGTGATCGAGTGACAGAAGTTGATGGAGAAAAAATCTCAGGACCTGTGGCCCCTTCTAAGGACGATCGTCGAAGAAGAGGGGATTGCGAGGCAGCACATAAACTCCTACAACGAGTTCGTAAGATATGGGCTGCAGGTGATAGTTGACGAAATCTCTAAGATAGAAGTGGAAACTCTCACTAACCCGTACACGGTGCAGTTTGGAAAGGTCCGCGTGGGGTCGCCTAGAGTCACCGAACATGATGCGTCAAAGACGTTCGTGACCCCGATGGAGGCGAGGATGAGGAACCTCACATACTCTGCTCCCATAGAGCTTGAAATGAAGATCCTATCGAATGGCGTTGTAACCGACTCCCAATATCTCTACATCGGAGACCTCCCGGTGATGGTGAAGTCGGAGCTGTGTCCACTCTCTAAAAAGTCCAACGAAGAATTGGTCGAAGAAGGCGAAGACTACCTTGACCCAGGCGGATACTTCATAATCAACGGCTCTGAGCGCGTAATCGTCGGATTGGAGGATCTTGCGCCAAACAAGATCCTCGTCGACGTAAAAAAGCAGGGTGGAGTGAACATATTCGCTGCAACCGTCTACTCGTCTGTGGTAGGATATAGGTCGAAGCTTGGAATATCATTACATCAAGATGGTGTAATCTATGCCAGGTTCTCGAACGTGCCAACCGACATACCCGTGGTTGTGCTGATGAGGGCGCTCGGCCTCGAATCAGACAAGGAGATAGTTGAAGCTGTCTCACTTAAGTCTGAAATACAGGACTTTCTAGGCCCAACCTTCGACAAGAGTAGCGAAGTCGTCACAGTCAACGATGCACTCGTCTACTTGGGAAACAGGGTGGCCCACGGGCTACAGGAAGAGTATCGAGTGAAACGTGCAGAAAACGTCCTCGACTGGGGGCTTCTTCCACATCTGGGCAAGTCTGCACAGAACCGCATAGACAAAGCCCTCTTCATAGGCGAAGCAGTATGTAAGCTTCTAGAGTTCAAGCTTGGATGGATCAACTCAGACGACAAAGACCACTACGGCAACAAGGTGATACGCCTCTCAGGACAGCTTCTCGCAGACCTCTTCAGGACATGCTTCAGAAACCTGGTAAAGGACATGAAGTATCAGCTGGAACACTCTGGCCAAAAGAGGGGGATCGGTGTCGTGAATGTGGCCATCAGGCCGGGGATAATAACCGACAAGCTCAGAAACGCGATAGCGACGGGAAACTGGGGAAGGGGAAAGGTTGGGATAACACAGCTGCTTGACAGGACCAACTATCTGTCAACCATAAGCCACTTGAGGAGAATACAGTCGCCTCTCTCGAGAAGCCAGCCTAACTTTGAAGCGAGAGACCTACATCCTACACACTTTGGAAGAATATGCCCATGTGAGACGCCCGAGGGGTCAAACTGTGGTCTAGTAAAGAATCTGGCGCTTTCAGCCATAATATCTGTTGCAGCGGACTCAAGAGAAATCTACAACGTCATCTCTCAGATAGGGCTGATACCATACAGGGATGCCTCGAAGGAGGTGAAGTTGATGGGTGCAAGAGTCTTCCTAGACAGCGGCCTCACAGGATACGTGATGGACCCAGAGGGATTCTGCAGGGAGTTCAGAAGCATGAGGAGAAACGGTCTCATCAACAGCGATGTAAGCATCTACCTTAAGGCTCCTCAGAACCCGAACGCTGAAACCAGAATATACATAAACGCTTACTCTGGTAGGGTGCTGAGGCCCCTTATCGTCGTAAAGAATGGGTCCCCCGCTTTGAAGCAGGAAGACCTGGAGGAGGTGCTCAAGGGTAAGGTCTCGTGGAAGGACCTACTCAGGAAGGGCCAGCTTGAGCTCGTAGACGCAAACGAAGAAGAAAACTGTCTTATTGCTACAAGGCCGGAGCAGCTTACATCAAAGCATACACATCTCGAAATATCGATGTCCGGCATGCTTGGGGCTGTTGCGTCGATAATACCATATGCAGAACACAACCAGTCTCCCAGAAACACGTATGAAAGTGCGATGGCCAAGCAGGCGCTAGGTTTCCCGTCGCCAATCTACAAGCACACGATGAACGTTAGAGCACATCTGCTTGTCTACCCACAGAAGCCGATGGTTACAACAGGCTCGTTCGAAATGCTGAACCTCAACGATCGGCCTATCGGGCAAAATGTCGTGGTCGCCGTCATGTCATATGAGGGATACAATATCGAAGACGCGATCGTGATGAACAAGGCTTCGGTTGAAAGAGGCCTTGGCAGGACATTCTTCTTTAGATTATATGAGGCTGAAGCCCAACTCTACCTCGGTGGAATGAAGGACAGATTTGAAGTTCCAAGCCCAGATTCCAATGTCAAAGGGTATCGAGGAGACAAGTTCTATCGCCTCCTAGAGCCGGATGGGGCGATCTTTCCGGAGGCAAGCGTCTCCGGAGGCGATGTCCTCATCGGCAGGATAAGCCCACCACGTTTCACAGAAGAATATCGCGAGATCGAAGTAAGCGGACCATACCTTCGTGACACCTCCGTCGCTGTTAGGCCGTCAGAGAATGGGATGGTTGATTCGATAATAATGTCCGTGAACGTGGAGGGGGGAAAGATGTTCAAGATTAAGGTGAGAGACATGCGTGTGCCCGAGATCGGAGACAAGTTCGCGTCAAGGCATGGACAGAAGGGGATCCTCGGCCTCCTCGCAAACGCCGAAGACATGCCATATACGGAGGATGGAATTGTGCCAGATCTAATACTCAACCCTCACGCTTTTCCCTCGAGGATGACGGTTGGCCAATTTATCGAATCCATCGGAGGAAAGGTTGGCTCACTTAGGGGAACACAGGTCGACGGCACCACATTCTGCGGGGAGACGGTTGAGTCGCTGGAGAAGCAACTGCATGACATGGGGTTCGTGAAGACAGGTAAGGAGGTGATGTACGACGGTAGGACTGGAAGAAGGTATCCTGCAGAAATCTTCGTTGGAGTAGTCTACTATCAGAAGCTGCATCATATGGTCGCAGACAAGATTCACGCGAGAGCAAGAGGGCAGGTTCAGATGCTCACCAAGCAGCCGACAGAAGGCAGGTCTAGAGGTGGAGGCCTCAGATTTGGAGAGATGGAGCGCGATTGCCTAATAGCCTATGGCACCTCGATGGTGTTGAAGGATCGGCTCCTCGACGAATCCGACAAGACGGATGTGTTCGTATGCGAAAACTGTGGTCTGATCGCCTACTTTGATGCGAGGACTAGAAAGTACATCTGCAGGGTTTGTGGCCCAAATGCGAAGATCGCGACCGTATCCATGGCCTACGCGTTCAAGCTGCTGGTTCAGGAGATGATGAGCTTGAACATCCTACCACGGATTCTGCTCAAGGACAAGATATAGGTGATGCATGATGTCGATAGAAGAGCTTCAGAAGAATATTGGGGGAATAAGGTTCACGATATTCTCTCCTCAGGTTATAAGAAGCTACAGTGTCGTCGAAATAATGGCGCCTGAAACCTACGACAGAGACGGTCTACCTGTTCCAGGAGGTCTCATGGACCCAAGGCTGGGGACCCTGGAGCCAGGTCAGAAGTGTGCGACATGTGGTAACACTTCAGCCAAATGCCCAGGCCACTTTGGCCACATCGAATTAGCTGAGCCGATAATACATGTGGCCTTCGTGGACGACATCTACTCGATACTTCAGACAACCTGCAGGGTCTGCCACAAGATGATCTTGAGCGATGACGTAGTAGGCGAATACAGGAAGATGCTTGGAGACAGAAAATATGTCACGCCAGAGGTTCTCGAAAAGGTTTCGAGGGAGATCCGAGCCAAGGCGAAGAAGGTGAGGCAATGCCCACACTGCGGTGGGGTCAAGTATGAAATCCAGCTTGTGAAGCCCACAACATTCTATGAAGTTAGAGATGAAGGTCCATCGAGGCTGCTCGCGAGCTCGATACGCGCTTGGCTGGAGGAGATAAACGACGAAAACCTTATTCTCTTAGGCTACGAGCTTGACAAGGTGAGGCCTGAATGGTTCGTCTTACAGGTGCTTCCTGTTCCACCTGTAACAGTTCGGCCGTCAATAATCCTCGAGACAGGAATACGTTCTGAAGACGATCTGACACATAAGCTTGTGGACATACTTAGGACGAACCAGCGTGTGAAGGAAAGCAAGGAGTCTGGCTCGCCGCCTCTCATCGTCCAAGACCTAGTTGACCTTGTACAATATCATGTCACAACCTACTTTGACAACGAAGTCAGCGGTATCCCTCAGGCTCATCATCGCTCAGGTAGGCCGCTTAGGACGCTGAGCCAGAGGCTTAAGGGAAAGGAGGGTAGGTTCAGGGGGAACCTCTCAGGCAAACGTGTGGACTTCTCAAGTCGTACAGTAATATCTCCAGACCCCAACCTTGACATAAACGAGGTCGGGATCCCGCTGGAGGTTGCGAAGAAGCTGACGGTACCCGAGAAGGTTACCACATGGAATGTTGAACGCCTAAGACAGCTTGTCGTCAACGGAGACAAGTATCCAGGCGCCAACTACATCATCAGACCTGATGGCGTGAAGATCAGGCTGGACTATGTGCAAGATAGAAACGCGGTCGCCTCAGCCCTCACCACAGGATACATTGTCGAGAGACATCTTGTCGACGGCGACATCGTACTATTCAATAGGCAGCCTTCTCTCCATCGTATGTCGATCATGGCCCATAGTGCGAAGGTCTTGCCTGGCAGAACCTTCAGGCTGCATCCTGCGGTCTGCACCCCATACAACGCAGACTTCGACGGAGACGAAATGAACCTTCACGTTCCCCAGGGCGAAGAAGCAAGATGTGAGGCTGAACTACTTATGCGGGTTCAAGACCAGATACTTTCGCCAAGATATGGTGGCCCAATCATTGGAGCGATACGGGACTTCATCACCGGAGCCTACCTTTTGACCAAAGAAGACTCATATCTGACGAAAGATGAATTCGTGAACCTTGCTACAATAGGAGGATATTCGGGTGAGCTCCCGAAACCAGCCAAAAGCGAGCCGGAGGAGCTATATCATGGTAGACAACTCTTCTCTCTGTTTCTACCAAAGGGTTTCAATTATGTACTGAAGTCCAGTTGGTACGGCAGACAGGTTGTAATAAGAGATGGTGTTCTGGTTTCAGGTGTCATAGACAAGGCTTCCATTGGAGCCGAGAGGCCAGATAGTGTCCTGCATAGGATAGTCAAAGAATACGGAAGCGAGGCAGCCAGAAACTTTCTTAACTCGATACTTAGGGTCATCAAAGCACACATAACCTTCAGGGGCTTCACGATCGGATACGACGACTTCTGGCTTCCCCCAAGCGTAGTCGAGTCTGTTAGGCAGGCGATCGAAGGCGCCTACAAGAGGATCGAAGACCTCCAAAGGCAGTACGTTGAAGGCAAGCTGCCCCTCATGAGGGGGCTGTCGCCTGAGGAAGCTCTTGAACTGTACATAGTAAACGAGCTATCTAAGGCACGTGATACCGCGGGAAAGGTCGCTGACAAGAGCCTTTCAGACGACAATAGCGCACTTGTTATGGCTAGGACTGGAGCAAGAGGGTCACCCTTGAACATCGGCCACATGGCAGCTGCCCTCGGGCAGCAGTCTATAAGAGGAAAACGTATTATGAGAGGATACGAGAATAGGACGCTCTGCCACTTTGAACCATACGACACCAACCCTGACGCCAGGGGATTCATAAAATCAAACTATAGAGAAGGCCTTAATGCGCTGGAGTTCTTCTTCCACGCAATGGGTGGTAGAGAAGGGCTCGTGGACACCGCTGTCCGAACCCAGCAGAGCGGCTACATGCAGAGGCGTCTTGTGAACGCGATGGAGCACCTTAGGGTTGAATATGATAGGACTGTTCGAGACCCAGAAGGGGCAATAATCCAGTTTCTCTACAGCGAAGACGGCGTGGACCCGTCAAAGAGCGACCACGGCAAGGCTGTGAACGTAAAGAGGCTTATCGAGGCAGAGCAGCTTACAGCCGAAGGTGTGGCGATAAAAGAGAAGGAGCTTGACGCCCTGTTGGCGAAATATGCGCCGTCACTTAATCCGAAGATCGTCGAAGAACTGAAGTTGGAGCTCTCAAAGGCTAAGCTGCCAAAGGCCAGTGTTGAACATGTCCTAAAGCGTACAACTGAACTCTTTGAGCAGGCACTGATAGAGCCAGGAGAAGCCGTGGGTATTGTGGCCGCGCAGTCGATCGGGGAGCCGAGCACACAGATGACGCTTAGAACCTTCCACTTTGCAGGCGTAAAAGAGCGTGATATCACATTAGGCCTTCCAAGACTGATCGAGCTTGTTGATGCGAGAAGGCAGCCGTCGACGCCGACGATGGACATATATCTTCTGCCAGAGTTCGCCGACAACCTTGATGTGGCGAGAAGGATCGCGGCAGAAATACGCTTTTCAAAGATCAGCGACGTCGTCAAAAGCAGCGAAATCGACCCAAGCGGCCAGATCACCATCATGCTTGACATGGAGGCCATGAAGGAACTGGTTGTGACAGCAGAGGATGTGATGGCTGCCATTGAAACGAGCAAGAGGAAGCCAGAAATCGTCGGAGAGGACACAATCATCGTGATGGCTGAAGGCGCCGACCCGCTTTCCCTGCAGAGGATGAAGACCAAGATATTGAACAGTAGGCTGAAGGGTATCCCTGGGATAACTGAAGCCACAGTCGTCCACGAAGCAAACGAATGGGTTATACAGACGAAAGGGTCCAACCTTGCGAAGGTGATGAAGATCGACGGCGTCGACCCAGCTAGAACGACCACAAACGACATATACGAGATATGGTCTACGCTTGGAATTGAAGCTGCAAGATCTGCCCTGGTGAAGGAGGTCAAGGACACGATGGAGGAGCAGGGGTTGGAAGTGGACATTCGACACATATGCTTGGTCGCGGACCTCATGACAGTAACAGGCTCACTTAAGCAGGTGGGCCGCCATGGTGTGGTAGGAGGCAAAGCCAGTGTACTTGCGAGGGCAGCCTTCGAAATCACGGTTCCCACGCTGGCAGAAGCCTCGGTGAAAGGTGAAACCGAGCAGCTGAAAGGGGTGACCGAAAGCGTTATAGTAGGGTTGCCCATTCCAGTAGGCACAGGAATGGTGGACCTGTTCATGTCCCAAGGAGGAAAAGACGTTGGAAAAGAAGGTGCTTGAAGCCTATCTGGCCAAGGTTTCCAAGAAGGGAAAGGTCGTCTATGGCGCCAAAGAAGTCGCAGACGAACTCAAAGGCTCAAAGGCCGTGATCCTGTCGAAATCCATCGACCAGAAGCTTCTCCAGAAGCTGAAGAGAGACTGTAAGAAATACTCTATTCCCATAATCGAATATGAGGGCAGCTCGGTTGAGCTGGGTAGGGCGGTTGGAAGAAACTTTCGAATTTCAGCGTTTTCCATAAAGTCGACGGGCGGATACGAGCTCAACGAAATCCTCCCAGAAGAAGGAAGGCGAAGCTGACGTAGATGCCTGGCAAGATCACATGGTCCGAGCAGGAACTGGAGCTGATGTCACTCTTTCAGAGGGTCAGCGGAGCCACTGCAAAGGACTGTATAGTAGACCAGAAGATGAATCGGGTCATCTTCTTAGTCAGCCCCAACGAGATAGGTTTGGCTATTGGCAGAAAGGGTGCATGTGTGAAGACGATCGAAAACATGATAAGGAGGCCGGTTGAAATAGTTGTCTACTCCGACGACCCAGTTCAGCTCATAAAAAACTCGCTGAACAGGAAATATGTGAACGAAGTGAGATTGAGCGAACGTCTTGACGGAAGCAAGATAGCCGTCGTAGTATTGAGGAACCCAAAGTTTCAAGGAGCGGTCGTAGGATTCGGTGGAAAAAACGCGGAGAGGGCGAGGCTGCTTATCAGAAGATACTTTGACATCGCAGACGTGAGAATAGTCGTTCAACCTTAGGCAACCGAGGAAAACGGTTATATAAGGGTAGCAAGTCCGCCTTTCTGCTGATAACATGGCAAAGTCAAAGTCGCCCACCGGCGAATTCTCTGCAAGAATATTGATCGAGAAAAGAAAGCGCTTCAGGTGGTCGAGCAAACACTACGTGAAACGTGCTCTAAGAATCAAGGAAAGATTCGACCCACTTGAAGGCTGCCCCCAAGCCAGAGGCATAGTCCTCGAAAAGGTGGGTGTTGAATCCAAACAGCCGAACTCGGCTATCAGGAAATGCGTGGCACCTGATACTAACGTGATCTTGGACGGATATGCTCTAAAGATAAGAGATCTACATGATAAATGGTCAGAGGCGAAGATACTTTCTTACGATTACATGAACAGAAGGATCGAATCCACCTCTTTAATCGACTACTTCTCTATCAAGGATAAAGAAGTGGAAGCCTTGGGTGTATTTGAGCTTGTGACAGAAACTGGCAGACGGCTTATAGGAAGCGGAGATCACCCAATCTACACCAATAGGGGTATAGTAGGTTTGGGGGAGGTCAGAGCTGGAGACAAAGTTGTAGTTTTACCCTTTGAATCACCCTGCTGGGAGGAGAGAAATGAAGTCTTTTTGAGGGAAGAAGATATATTGGACGCTAGCCCTGTAAAGAGTAGGAAGAAAGCGATTGTGGAGGCACTTAAGGACAGAGGGCTACTGCCCTTAGGTTATGATAACCATAACCTCATAAAGGTAGCGAGACTTGTTGGGCATCTTTTAGGGGATGGAACATTAAGTTACTCGGCGGCTGGTTCAGGCTTAGGAGGGAAGATCATAGGGTCAGGAAGAGTTGAGGACTTAGAGGCTATAGCGGACGACATTCGATCTCTGGGCTTCCGCTGTTCTCCCATACATGAAGGTTATTCTGAAAGTGTTGTTGAAGATAATTCAAATTTGATGCTTATTCGAGGGCACTATCATACGGTCTGCTGTAACTCTATAGCCCTCTTTACATTTCTAAAAGCATTAGGGGTTCCTGTAGGGAGAAAGACTGAGTGTGTTTATGGAGTACCAAAATGGATTAGAGATGCTCCCTTATGGGTGAAAAGAGAATTCTTAGCATCATTCTTTGGCAGTGAACTAGACGCACCAAGGGCAAATGCTTCCACCTTTCAATCGTCTACTTTTGCTATAAGTAAAAGAGTTGACCTGCTTGACGATGCCTTAAGATTCGTAGACGAATTAAGAGAATTGCTTAGAGAATTCAATGTAGAAATTTCCAAGATAAGAATCTTGAAGGGGGCCAAAAGAAAAGATGGTTCCTTTACGAACAAGATTATCGTTCAAATCGCATCGAATATAGATAACCTTCTAAACCTATACGGTAAGGTCGGTTACGAATACAATGAGGAGAGAAAGGCTAAGGCAAGCCATGCGTACCAGTACTTGAGGTTAAGGAAGCTGAGAATACAGAAGACAGGAGAGGCATATTATACTGCTCTCAAGTTAAAAGCTGAGCGCCTAAATGTATCAAGGATAACTGAAGTCCTGCAAAAGAAAGGGTTTACATGGATTAACAAGGGTACCGTACAATATTGGTTAACAGAAAACGTAAATTTTGATAGGTTAAACACTACAAGTCACTTCATACCGTTCAATGAATGGGTGAAAGAGAATGCTGTAGGCCTTGAGGCAGGCCTTGTCTGGGAAAAGGTTGAAGAAGTTAAACCGTTAAATCATAGCATTGAACTCTACGATGTAACAACCCAGAGCGAAGCACATAACTTTTTCGCTAACAACATTCTAACCGGAAACTGTGTTCGCATACAGCTTATTAAGAACAACAAGCAGGTGACCGCGTTTCTGCCAGGAGACGGCGCATTGAACTACGTCGACGAACACGATGAAGTTCACGTAGAAGGCATCGGGGGAACGTTGGGGCGGTCGATGGGCGATATCCCAGGTGTCAGATACAAGGTCTTCAAGGTTAATGGCATTTCCCTCCCAATGTTGGTGTTGGGGAGAAAGGAGAAGCCGAGGAGATAGCTTCTATGTCTGCCAAGTCTGATCCATCAACTATGCTCTTGTTTGGCAAATGGAGTTTTAAAGACGTCAAAGTCGAAGATGTTGGGTTAAAGAATGTCATCGACCTGAAGCCAACCTATCTACCCCACTCCTTTGGTAGGCATGCCCGCCAAAAGTTTGCCAAGTCAAAGACGAACCTGGTTGAGCGTCTGGCCAACAACCTGATGCATTTTGGAAAAAAGTATGCGAAGAACACTGGACGAATGGGTGGAAAAAAATATCATTCGCTTAAGGTCGTCCGCTCAGCCTTCGAGATCATCAACCTAAAGACAGGCTCCAACCCCATCCAAGTCCTCGTGAAAGCTGTAGAAAACGCTTCACCAAACGAGGACACCACACGTCTGATGTATGGGGGTGTAGTGTATCATGTGGCGGTCGACATTGCGCCACAGAGGCGAATAGACCTCGCGCTAAGGTTCATCTCAGAGGGTGTGAGAGAGGCGGCGTTCAACAAGATGATATCCCTGGAAGAGGCGTTGGCGGATGAGCTCATCATGGCAGCAAGCAATGACCAGAACAGCTACTCTATAAAGAAGAAGAACGAGCAGGAGCGTATAGCGATGTCTTCAAGGTAGAAGATGAAAACCCGATCCTGTTAACTTGTCTTTGAAGTTAACTCTACGGCATCGACTTTGCGAGTTGACCTCTGAAGGTTGGGCATTCTGCTCGACGGCTTCAACTACCGGCACAACAACAAACTAGACCAGCATCCATATAGATGTCAAAGATAAGTTAACACAACCGAAAACCCTAAACCTTATATAATCATCTTGAAGTTCAAAATCGGTGCAAGGTGTAGATGTCAACAAAACCCCATCTTAACCTGGTAGTCACGGGCCATGTGGATCATGGCAAGTCGACCACAATGGGCCACTTCCTCGTGGAAGTTGGAGGCATCGATCAGAGAACGATTGAAGAATATGCCAAAGAGTCGGAGAAGCTTGGGGCAGGAGACTCTTTCAAGTACGCGTGGGTACTTGATAGACTGAAGGATGAGCGGGAACGGGGTGTGACGATCGACCTCGCCTTCCAAAAGTTTGAGACCAAAAAGTATTACTATACTCTCATCGACGCGCCAGGCCACAGAGACTTTGTCAAGAACATGATTACTGGAGCAAGCCAGGCTGACGTCGGGATCATCGTCCTCTCAGCTAAGCCTGGAGAGACTGAAGTCGGCGTAGGCTTCGGTGGGCAGACGAGAGAGCATGCTTTCCTGTTGAAGACCCTCGGCGTCCAGCAGGTGATCGCAGTAATAAACAAGATGGATGATGCGACAGTCAAGTTTTCTGAAGCAAGGTACAATTCTGTAAAGGCAGACTTCGAGAAGCTGCTTAAGTTAACCGGCTACGATGTGACAAAGGTTCCATTCGTTCCCGTATCCGGCTGGACTGGAGACAACCTCGTCCAGAGGTCACCTAACATGCCATGGTATAAGGGGCCTACTTTGCTGGAGGCGCTTGACCAAGTAACGGAGCCGTCTAAGCCGATAGACAAACCCTTCCGAATGCCAATTCAGGACGTGTATTCGATAACAGGTGTTGGCACGGTGCCTGTGGGCAGAATTGAGACAGGAGTCCTTAAGCCAGGCGACAAGGTTGTTATCCAGCCAGGAAACCTAACTGCTGAAGTAAAGTCGATCGAAATGCATCATACTCCTATAGAAAGGGCTGTCCCAGGCGACAACGTCGGCGTCAACCTAAGGGGTGTTGCTAAGACTGACCTCAAGAGGGGATATGTGATCGGGCTCGCAGACAACCCGCCTACTGTTGCAAAAGAGTTCATAGCCCAGCTTATCATAATATATCATCCGTCAGCTATTTCAGCGGGGTACACGCCAGTTCTTCACGCCCACACCTCACAGGTTGCTACAACATTCAAGGAGATCATAGCCAAGATAGATCCGAGAACTGGACAGGTTGTGGAGGAGAAGCCGAAGTCGATAAAGACTGGAGACGGCGCGTTGGTGAGGTTGGCGCCATTGAGGCCTCTGGCGATCGAGCCATATAACCTGATCCCTCAAATGGGACGCTTCGCTATACGTGACATGGGTACGACGATCGGAGCCGGGATCGTGAAAGAAGTTACGGTAAAAGGCTAAAAACCCACTGCCAATACTCAATGACGGTGTGCCTGTTGCCAGGAAAAGCCAAAATAATACTAACGAGTACAGACGTCAAACTTCTCGATGACGTCTGCAACCAGATCAAGGCTATCACTGAAAAGACCGGGGTCAAGATGCGTGGACCGGTGCCGTTGCCGACCAAGAAGAGGAAGATTGTGACGATGAAGGCGCCGAGTGGCCAAGGTACAAAGACCTACGATAAATGGGAGCTTAGAATACATAGAAGGTATGTTGAAATCGACCAAGACGAGCGTACCCTTAGACAGTTTATGCGCCTCAAGATGCCTGAGGAAGTTCAGCTTAGGGTTTCGCTCACCTAGCCTTTCCCTTTCTCCATTGCATCGAGCGTCCGCAAGGCTGAGAGAAGGCTGTCGATAAACCGTCCTTCTGGAAGTGCGCCTACAAGTTCAATCCGGTCGTTTATGATCGTCTTCGGCACAGAGGACACATTGTATTTGAGCGCTATCTGTCTGAACTCCATCGACTCTATCATGTCTGCCGTGACCATCTCGCTTTCTAACGCTATCTGGTGGGCTGTTCTCACGGCAAGTGGGCAATGTGGGCATGTCGTCGTCACGAAGACTTGAATGTGTAGTGGTCTATCGATTTCGCTTATCTTAGCCTTCGAGGTTGGAGATAGTCTTGAAGTCCCATTTGATACATCGATCAAGTCCTCGAGTAATGCTGCAAACTCGTGCCCTGCTGGCAAGCCGAAGAACCTGATCCTACCCTTTTCTCCTTCCCTAGCCACGATGATCGCCGGGGTCTTGTCAACGCCATATATTGTGGCAACCTGAAGGTGTCTGTCGAGGTCGTAGGATTTCACCTTGATTCTCTCATCCAGCCGCGAAAGCTCCTCCATCAGTTCCCTTGCCTCTACACAATAGTCGCAATCATGTTCTTGGGTGAATACAAGAGCCTGCACTTCAGACTTCAACTGGTCTCTGAAGATCGCCCTAACGTTCTCCTCGTCCTGTTCTGACAGCAGCTCCATATATTCCTGTTCCTGAATACGTCTCTTAAGCGTTTCTGAAATAGGCTGCCCTCAGAGGCTACTTTACTGTAACCGACTTGGCCAGGTTTCTAGGCTTATCTGGGTCACAGCCTCTTAATACAGCCAGCTGATATGACAGTATCTGTATTGGTATGATGTGTGTGATCGGGTCAAGGATGCCGGCTTCAGGCACCTTTATGAAGAAGTCGAAGACTTCATTGTTCTTTGAGTCTACGCCGATTATGTAGCCGCCTCGTGCTTTTACCTCCATCGCATTGGACAGTATCTCCTTTTCGGTCTCTTTGGAGGAGAAGACGATGCATGGTGTGCCCTCCTCTATCAAGGCTATGGTCCCATGCTTCAGCTCCCCACCACTGAAGCCTTCGGCGTGAATATATGATACTTCCTTTATCTTCAACGCGGCTTCTAGAGCTGTTGGATATAGTAGGCCTCGTCCTATCGAAAATATGTGTTCTCTGTCGACGAGCCTTTCGGCGAGTTGTCTAATGTGATCCCGTGTGCTCGCGGAGGTGAGGTTGTAGATTGTATTCCAAAGATATCGGAGATTTGCCTTCCCCTCGCTGTATCTGCCTGCGACGGTGTAGGCGAGGAGTGTTAGGACAGCAAGTTGGGCGGTGTAGGTCTTGGTTGAGAGGACGCAGATTTCTGGGCCGCTATTGAGCGTGAGGGCGACGTCGGATGTCCTATGAAGAGAGGATCCTATCACATTAACTATCGAAATCACTTTGCTGTTCTTTCTCTTGGCTGTTCTGACCGCGTCAAGCACATCTATTGTCTCACCGCTTTGTGAGACAGCGATGACCAAAGTGTCGGGTGTTAAGAAGTGTTCATAGTTCGAGAATTCAGAAGCAAGCACCACGTTCACGTGCATTGCAGCTATCTTCGAGAAGACATAGCTTGCCGATAGGCAGGCGTGATAGGAGCTTCCACATGCTACCAGGAAGACGCCTTTGGCCTTCTTGATCATATCCGCTACTTTTGACAGTTGAAGTCTATCTTGTCTTGTGGCTGTCTGGATGGTTTCCACCTGCTCAGATATCTCCTTCATCATGAAATGGTCAAAGTTTCCCTTCTGTGCCTGCTCGATGTTCCAGTCGACGGTCTGGATGGGCCTCGACACCTTCTTTCCGCTCGCAAGTGAAAAGAATTCTATTTCGCCGCTTCCGTCGAGGACGATGAAGTCCTTATCATAGACATAGATCACGTTCTTGGTGTATTCGAGGAAGGCCGGTATATCGCTTGCGATGAAGTTTTCTCTGCAGCCCACTCCAACAACCAAGGGAGAGCCATTTCTTGAAGCCACCATCTTTCTGTATTCTTCATGTATTGCCAGTATCGCATAGTATCCTTCCAGTTGTCTAAATGCTTCCATGGAAGCATCTATGAAGTTCTTGCCTTTACTCATCTCATATTGGATCAAGTTCGGAATGACTTCGGTGTCGGTTTCGCTGTAGAAGCGGTATCCTTTTTCCTGTAGCATCTTCTTGATTTCTTGAAAGTTTTCCACGATGCCGTTGTGTATGACAGCGATCTTGCCGTCGTTGGAGATGTGGGGGTGGGCGTTTTCTTTTGTCACGCCTCCATGTGTGGCCCATCGTGTATGCCCTATCCCCACTGTGCCTTGCATTGAAAGGAGATCGAGCTTTCGGTTTATCTTGTCGACTCGTCCAACATCTTTTTTGACCACGATCCCTTTGCCTTCTTCGAGTACAGCCACTCCCGCTGAATCGTATCCTCTATATTCGAGCCTCTTCAGCCCCTTGAAGATGATGGCTGCAGCGTTCTTGTCACCGATGTAGCCTATGATGCCACACATCCGGCTGAAGTGTAGTCTGCTCGTATAAATCTACCTCTGTCGTGGATTGTTCGAATGTTATTGTCGGCTTTGAGGTGGTCCACTCTATGATGTAGGACAAACACTTATAAGTGCGGGCATAATATTATAGGCTGAATTAGAATGGTTAGCGCTGGAATCGTCATCCAAGAGGAAGACAGATACCTGTGGGGAAACGGGGCTGTCTTCTTCGATAGCTCTCCAGCAGAGGTCTTATCAAGTGACATGAGCTGGAGGATAATTCGAGCTATATCTGAAAGGCCAAAATATGCCCGTCAGATTGCAAGAGAGCTTTCTTTGAACGAGCAGAGCGTCTACTATCATATCAGGAGGCTGCTATCTTGTGGGATAGTAGATGTTGTAGAGGAACAGAGCATTCGAGGCGCCCGAGCGAAGAAGGTCTTTCTCTCGAACGATGGTGTAATAATACTATTCAAGAACCTTAAGAGGGTGTCTCCACAAAGATACGGCTCCCACGACAAGCTCTGCAGCTTCTTCAGTGAATTCATCAGAGAAGGGATGTTTAAAGGGTATATCGTTGTAGGGTCTCCTGAACCACATGGTCCCTTTAGAGCGGTTGCACGAGATGGACATTATGCTGCTCAGCTGTCATACTTTCTGGGAAGGTGTTCAGGGGACCCTGAAAGCTTCATGGTCAGACTGGATACAGATGTGAAGGCTGAAAGGCTCTACGATGAGAACCTCATATTAATTGGGGGGCCTATAACTAACATGGTCACATCTGAAGTAAACCAGTATCTTCCTGTGAAGTTTGTGGAGCCGAACTACTGGTCTGGGCTGGTCGACAAGGAGGGTGTGATATACAACGGTGAAGCCGACGCACTGATTTCGAAGACGAGAAACCCATATAACTCTGAGAAGTCGGTTGTCGTCGTCGCTGGAATCAGACATCTAGGGACAAAGTCTGCCATAATCGGCCTCACCGAGTTCTCTGAGCAGGTGCTTAGATCCTACGGTGGACAGACTAACTATTCGATGGTCATCAGAGGCTACGACCAAGACGGTGACGGCAAAATAGATCATACAGAGATGCTGAAGGCATATGCTGGCCTGTGACAGGTCAGCTTCCCATGTTGGTGTGTCGGCCTTGGTTGGAAAGTTGCGTGTGCGAGTTACCATCCGCGGGCTTGTTCAAGGCGTCTTCTTCAGGGCCAGTATGCGTATGAAGGCTCAAGAACTTGGTGTGAATGGCTGGGTGAGAAATCTGAGAGATGGCCGAGTTCAAGCAGTCTTAGAGGGTGACGAATCATCCGTTCGAAGGTTGATCGAATGGTGCAAGAAGGGGCCTCCGGGGGCGGAAGTTCACGGGATAGAAGTGGTCCACGAAGAATACGTGGGCGAATATGAAGGCTTCAAGATAGTGTATTGACGGATTTAGGGTTGGGAAGGCTTCAAGCAGCGTTCAGATATAGGCCACTTTTAGACTAGCAGTCTTCTTGCCTCCTCTACCGTTGCCTTCTCGTGTATGATTGCTACAGCGGCTCGAGTGATCTTCTCAGGATCCTTATATTGCCATATGTTTCTTCCGATGGCTCCTCCTATGGCTCCTGATTCGATGCTGTCTTTGATCATCTTGAGGAGGTCAGATTCGCTCTCCATCTTGGGTCCCCCCATCACCACGATGGGGACAGGGCAGGAGCCCACTACTTGCTTGTACTGTTCAGGGGTGCCTGCATACGCTGTCTTTATCATGTCTCCTCCCAGTTCGGCACCGATTCTTGCGGCCTGTCTTATTACGGCAACGTCGTAGATGGTCTTGCCTTGGCTATCTAATGGTACGACTTCAACCATGGCAGGCATCCCCCATTCTTCAGCAGCCAACGTTATCCCACTTATCTGCCTCATTCTCTCTTCTGGAATTGGCACAGGACCGAAGTAGGTCGTCTTCACAGCCGATGCACCGATTTTAGCCGCAAGTCCAACGTAGCTTGGATCGTATGGTATAGAAAGCACCAAACCGAGCCTGCCACTTATGGTCTTGGCGAGCTTCCTCGCCATGCCAAGGTTCAAGAGCACCGCGTCCGCGCCTCCTTTAGTCACCTTCTTGACTACGTCTTCCATATCCTCTATTCCCTGAGTCATCCCACCCATGCCGTGGTCGATGGCTATGACGAGGGTTCTACCATCATTTCCCAGTATGCTACCGATCCTCAAGATTTTGCCTGTTCCATTCAATTCTCTCACTCTATGGTGTCACATCGAGTCTTCTATTAAGTATTTTGATTCTCGGCCACTCTCTGTCCGATAAGGATTCACAAGGCTGTGATGTGTCCCGTAGAAAGAGGCATAGAAATGTTTATTAAGTGCATTTTCCAATCTCGCTTCATGTCTGCAAAACAAGTTTGGGTTATGAGAGACTACCAAAAATGTTCTGGCTGTCGAAGATGTGAAATCGCCTGTTCACTATATCATGAAAAGAAGATCTGGCCTGAAGCCTCCAGGATCAGAATCTTCATGCTAGCACCCGGTCTTGAGGTCCCACACTTGTGCGCCCAATGCCACGACTACCCATGTGTCGAATCATGTCCAACGAAGCCCAAGGCTCTCTCAGTGGATGAAAAGACTGGTGCGGTGCTGGTGGACTCTAAGCTCTGCATAAGCTGTAGGAAATGTATTGAAGCCTGTCCTGGTAGAGTTCCATTCCTCCATCCGGCCACGAGAAAGTCGACGATATGTGATCTGTGCAATGGTGACCCACAATGTGTTAAGGCATGCAGGGAAACAGGCTTCAACTGCCTGAGCTTGGTCCAATATGAAAAAGGACAAGGCGAAGCACTTTATCATCGAGTGTACGCTAAGCCTCCCAAGAACATCACAGAGGGCTTGTCTAAGTTGATCTTCGGAGAAAAGATGGAGGTGTGATAGAATGAGGGGATACGCGGGAAAGTTTGCTGAAATCGATCTTGAAAATGAGAAGGTTAAGGAGGTCAAGTTCGAGGAGTCGACTCTGAGAAAGTACATAGGTGGAAGAGGGCTGGCTGCAAAGATACTTTGGGATCGTCTTGGAGAAAAATGGGATGAGATAGACCCTGTTGGCCCTGAGAACATCTTGCTATTCTTGACTGGTCCTCTCACAGGCTTCTACCCTGGAGGAAGGCTCTGTATTTCAGGAAAGTCTCCTCAGACGAATGGGATCACAGGAAGCACCGTCGCAGGAGAATTTCCCATAGACTTGAAATGCTCCGGCTGGGATGGACTGATAGTTACGGGAGTTGCCAAGCAACCATCCTACATACTGGTAAAGGATTCCACCATCGAAATTAGAAGCGCCAAGCATGTGTGGGGAAAGGATGGTAAGACTTCGCAGATGACTTTGGCGAGAGAGGTTAGGGAAGAGTGGAACAAGAAGGACAAGGACCGTGAATGGAGAGAGCCATCGATGGTGTACATCGGCCCAGCTGGAGAAAACAGATGCCGGCCAGCAGGTGTACTGCAAAAGTGGGCTCATGGCGCAGGATATGGTGGATATGGCGCGGTGATGGGGTCAAAGAAGCTGAAGGCTGTCCTAGCTAGGGGAACAGGGCCTCTACCTGAAGTACACGATCAGGCAAAATTCCTCAAACTATTGGATGAAGTAAACAAGGCGTGTGTCGGCAACGAAATCTGGCCTAGATGGGGTACAGGCTACCTGGGATACTATGTGGGAAACGTTCAAAGTTCTGAGCCGGTCAGAAACTGGCAGGAGGAATGGCATGACGAGAAATCCTTTAGCGCTGACCAGTTTGAAAGCAGGGTCTGGGTTAAAAGATACTGGGCTGACTGGGGCTGTCCAACTGCATGCGAGAAGCTGTCTGTTGTTAGGACAGGAGAATTCAAGGGTGCAGTGACCGACAATCCGGATTATGAAACTCAAGCATATCTGGGAACGAACGTGGGAATCTTCACGCCTGAGGCGAACGTCTACCTGAACTCGGTCATTGAAGACCTCGGCTTCTGTGGTATTCAGGGCGGTAACCTGCTTGGCTTCACAGCTGAACTCTACCAGAGGGGTATATTGACCAAGAAGGAGCTTGGCGGAGTCGATCTGAAGTGGGGAGACGCCAAAGCGTTTGCGAAAGTGGCAGAGATGGTGGCGAGAAGAAAGGGCGTGGGTGATATTTTGGCTGAGGGCACATATCGTGCGGCAGTCAAGCTTGGGAAGATGAAGGGGAAGGATTTGTTGAAGTATGCAGTTCACGCTAAGGGAATCGGTATCGGAGCTCACGGAATCAGAAGCGGCTTAGACTATCCTCAACTGATTTCATATGCTTGCGGCGCCCAAGGTGGAGACCACACTTCTGTAGCATATCTTCCGGTAACTCACCCAAGCAGCGAACATAACACGATGTTGATGGATTCAGGCGTATACTGCATGTTCAACACGTTTGCGGTTACACCACAGTTCCAGATAGACTTTCTCAACGCCGTCACAGGATTCAACATAGGCTACGATGAATGGTACAATAGCATAGCACTTGGCATCATTCAGATTCAGAGGGCTGTCCTGTTGATAGGTGGACCTGACGCAAGCTGGGCTGGAGTTGACGAGAACCCACCAAGATTCTATGAGCCTCTTCCAACAGGCCCATGCAAGGGTAAGGCGCCTACGAAGGAGGACGTGGAGAAGATGAAGGCTGAATACTATAAGACTGTTGGATGGGATGAGAAAGGGGTTCCAACCTCTGAAACCTTGAAGAAGCTTGGCCTTGAAGACGTAGACAAGGTTCTGAAGAAGAAGCTTAAGATGTGAGGGGTTCCCCCTCCAACTATTTTCTCCTTAAGATGACTATCAGCGTTAGCAGGGCGAGGGCTAAGACAACAGATAGTACTTCCATTAGACTCGAAATGGTCCTTAGGATGACTCCTGCTATCAAGAATAGGGCGATGGCGATGATCCCAAGGGTAAGCTTTCTGAGTCTAATGACGAAGAGGAGAAAGAGTATCATTAGGACGATAAGCGCTGCAGTAAACAGGCTCATCTAACATCAGCGTCTCCCTTTGCGCACATTTGGGCTGGCGGGAACAGGGTTGGTCTGCTCCATCTACTTGGCTCGACTGAGCCTATCCACGTCTCCCTCGTCCAGTCTCCAGCCTACGGCACCGAGGTTTTCAATAAGGTGTTCTTCTTTTGTCGCCTTAGGTATGGGCACAGCCTCCTTGCATATGAGATAGTTCAAGGCGATCTGGTTTTCGGTCCTACCATATTTTGAGGCAAGTTCCCTCAATAGTGGCAGCTCCAACCTCCCTCTTTCTAGGGGACTGTATGCGATGACGCGGACATGGTTCTTTCTCGCGAACGGCAAGAGTTCCACTTCAGCCTTCTTGTCCACTACGCTGTATCTGACCTGGTTGGCTACGATCTCATGTTTTCTTGTGGCAGCGATGGCTTCTTGCAGTTGGCTGGCTGAGAAGTTGCTGACCCCTATAAATCTCACTCTACCATCGTCCACCAACCTCTCCAAGGCTGACATGGTCTCTTCTATCGGAACCTCAGGATTTGGCCAGTGAATTAGGTAGAGATCGATGTAGTCTGTCTGAAGCCTTTTCAGGCTGCGTTCGGCGGCCTTGATGACGTCGTCGTAGTGTAGGTGGTTAGGCCAAACCTTCGATGTGATGAAGAAGTCTCGTCTACTGAAGCCTTTCAGAGCTTGGCCGATGAGCTCCTCTGTGTGTCCGTCAGCGTAGTATTCTGCGGTGTCTATGAGTCTGTAGCCGAGCTCAAAGGCCTTCCTCAGCGACTTGATGTAGAGTCCGTCGTCTGAATAGTAGGGTTTCTCTCCTCCCCCTATTCGCCAGGTGCCAAGCCCTAGAACATCGATCTTTCCTGTCTTTCCCAATTCGAATTGTTCCATCACCTTAAATGTTACATCATTTTTTATAAAGGTTAGTGTAGTGGGAAGAGAAGGTATCCGACCTTTATCCTTCGAGAACGATTTTTAAACCGAATCGGTGATACCTACAATTGTGAACGGTAAGGAGATGTCAGGAAAGGAGGTGTTCTATCCTCCTTCAGATATTGCAGAGAATGCCTTCCTGAAGGACTACGAAGGTGTATATAGGGAGTCGATCGCGGACCCGGAAGGCTTTTGGGATAAGGCTGCCAAGGAGCTTGAATGGTTCAGTACATGGTCTAAGGTGCTGGATTGGCGTTATCCTCGAGCGAGATGGTTTGTTGATGCAAGATGCAACGTCGTCCACAACGCCTTGGACAGGCATGTTAGAACTTGGCGGAGGAATAAGGTTGCCATGTACTGGGAGGGGGAGCCTGGAGAAAAGAAGGTGATAACCTACGGTGAACTGTACAGGCTGGTAAACAAGCTGGCAAACGCCTTAAAGAAGCTTGGTGTCCGAAAGGGGGACTTCGTCGCAATCTTTCTTCCAATCGTCCCAGAGCAGGTGATATCTATGCTTGCATGTGCAAAGATAGGGGCGATACATAACGTGATCTACTATGGATACAGTGCAAGGATCTTGAGGGAAAGAATAATGGAGACGGGGTCGAAGGTTCTCATAACATCGAATGCTGCATACTCTGGTGGGAGGCTGACGGCGGTAGCTAACACGATCGCTCAACTATCTCAATGTCCCTCGCTAAAATATGTTGTGATAAAAAAGAGAGTTGACATACCAATTATCATGGAACAGTATAGGCCGACTCACGTCAGGGAGGAGCCGAAGTACCTGGACTGGGATGATCTACTCAACGGTGCACCCGACATCTGTGAATGTGAGGTGATGACCTCAGAGGATCCGCTTTTCATAATATACACTTCTGGAACTGCTGGAAGGCCTAAGGGCATAATTCATTCCCATGGAGGATATATGGTAGGCTCCTATCTCACGACAAAGCTGGTATTCGACCTTAGAGATAACGATGTCTACTGGTGCACAGCTTCTCCAGGCTGGATCACAGGACACACATATGTTGTATATGGCCCACTAATCAACGGCGCCTCCATACTCATCTACGAAGGCGACCTCAGCTATCCCAGTCCAGGCAGGTGGGCTAAGATCATAGACGAATACTATGTAAGCATCTTCTATACGATACCGACATACATAAGGGGATTCATGTTCGAAGAGGATGCGATAAAAAGGTATTCTCTCGGTTCGCTGAGGATACTTGGCACGGTCGGTGAACCTATAGATCCTTTAACATGGAGGTGGTTTCACAAGTATGTGGGCAGGGGCAGATGTCCTGTAATCGACACATGGTGGCAGACTGAGACGGGCATAATACTGATAACGGGCTTTCCCTCTATTCCCCTCAAGCCAGGCTCGGTCGGTAGGCCATTCCCTACAGTCGTGGCGTCTGTGATAACTCCAGCGGGGAAGGTGCTGGAGAATGGAGAGGAGGGGCTGCTGGCTGTCAGAGGCCCTTGGCCTGGCCTGATGGAGACCGTGTATCAGGATCCAAGAAAGTACATAGACTACTGGGATCTTGTGGAGGGATGGTATGTGACAGGTGATGTTGCCTCCGTGGACAAGGATGGATACTTTTGGATAAAGGGAAGATCAGATGATGTGATAAAGATCGCCGGATATCGAATAGGAACCGCGGAGATAGAGAAGGCTATACTATCTCATCCTGGAGTTGTCGATGTAGCTGCTGTAGGCAAACCGTCTCCTTCCGGAGGCGAAGTCGTCAAGCTCTTTGTGGTCTTGAGAGAGGGTTGGAGCCTCGACGATGAACTCGTAGACGAAATCAAGAGAAGGGTTGCAGATTATATTGGGCCGATCGCTGTCCCATCGGAAGTTGAGGCGATAAATAGCCTGCCGAGGACGAGAAGCGGCAAGATACTGAGAAGGTTTCTGAGGGAGAGGGAGCTTGGGCGGACAGCCTTCGGATATGATGGCTAACGATTAAATATTGTGTCAAAATAGGGTTTGTTGCGGTAAGAATGGGGGCTAAAAGGATCCTGGAGATGGTTCTCTCGCAAGGCAGAACGGTTCTTCTTGAACCTGAAGCATACGAAGCCTTATCCTCCTACAGTATACCTGTCCCCAAGTATCAGGTGGTTACCTCCATCAAAGAAGCTGAAATGGCGTCTGAGAAGATCGGCTACCCGCTGGTTCTCAAGATAGTCTCGCCTGACATCATCCACAAGAGTGATGTCGGCGGTGTAAAGGTCGACGTAAGAGATGTCGAGCAGCTTAGATCGTCATTTGATTCCCTCATGGCTGACGTGAGACAGAAGGCTCCGAATGCGAGGATCGTAGGGGTTCTAGTCAAGGAGATGGCTCCCAAATCGGTTGAAGTGGTTGTTGGAATGCTACGTGATCCCACCTTTGGTCCTACAGTCATGTTTGGGCTTGGAGGTGTTCTTATAGAGATCATGAAGGATGTCGTATTTAGGATAGCTCCGGTGAGCAGAGAGGAGGCCCTCGGCATGATTGTGAAGGTCAAAGGCTACCCTCTTCTCTCAGGCTTTAGAGGATCGAAGCCTCTTGACGTCGAAGCTGTAGCTGATCTCATAAGCAGCGTGTCAAGGATAGCGGTGGAGAATCCGGTCATCGATCAGATAGACTTGAACCCTGTCCTCGTATACGAACGGGGATTTGCTGTCGTCGACGCAAGAATCATTCTTAAAGTCTAGGGCTTACGCGCGTCTGCGCTTTCGGGTAAGGTTTAGCCAAGATTGTCGAGTCATGGCTGTTCAGGGGTGAGATCCAGTCTAGTTACGCCATAAGATTGCGACTTCAACTTGAATCCAAGTTTCTTTGCAACATGTATCATGACAGCGTTATCGCTTAATACGTATACGTAGAACTCTCTTATCCCATTTTGCCTGCCTATTTGTATTAGGTGGTCTAGCATCGCTGTTCCCAAGCCTTTGAGCTGCCACCTGTCTTGGACGACGATCGAAACTTCGGCCCTTGCTTCCTCTTCGACATAGTATCTTGCGTCCGCGACCAAATCTAGGTCAGAGGGCTTCACTGGCACGCCGACTATGGCGAATTCTTCTTCCGGATTTATCAGCACCATTCTCGCAACCTCTTCGAGGGTGAAGGGCCTTCTGAGCTTGAAGAAGCGATTGTATACGGTCTCAGGAGACAGTGTTGTGAACATTTTGAACAGTGATGTCTGGTCTCCTTCCATTATCGGTCTGAGAAGGACTTGGCTGCCGTCCTTGATGGTCACGGTCTTTTCATAGCCTTCTGGAGACTTTAGGGTTGGAGCCATCTTGTAGCATTCACTTGTCGAGGTTTCCAACTATCCCGTTCTCTTTTAGGAAGGTTCCATAATATGATAGTGCATATAGTGCTCTTGCCGCCCTCTCTGGTGCGTTGAATGATGGCACCCTGAATTTCTCGAATCTGGCTCTGATCTCTTGGGCCATTTCTGTTGCTCCTATGTCGACTGCGATAACGGGCTTAGATTTTTCGAAGGCTGGGCCTGCGATCTTTCCTACCACGTCGTCCATGACAAATGGGGTGTGATGTAGTGTTATGACGAGGATTCCGTCGACATTTGGGTCTTCAAGCAGTATCTTTAAGGCCTCCCTGAATGCGTCGCTTGGCACTTGGGCTGAGAGGTCAACTGGGTTCGTGTACGACATGTAGGGTGGGAATATGCCTTCGCTGATCTTCTCTTGGAAGGCTTTCTTTGTCTGCTCTGATAGCTCGACGACTTGTAGGCCTGAAGCTTCAAGGGCGTCTGCGGCGAGTATCCCTGGGCCTCCGGCGTTTGTGAGGACCGCCACCCTGTTGCCTAAGGCTGGCGGCTGATACAATAGTGCTCTGCCCATGTCGAAGAGTTCCTCGACCGTGTTCGCTCTCACTATACCACATTCCTCGAAGGCTGCCTGATATATCTGATCCATTCCCGCGAGGGCGCCTGTGTGGGATGCTGCTCCTCTTGCGCCTGAAATAGACTTTCCGACCTTGAGGACCACGATGGGCTTTCTCAAGCTCGCCTTCTTTGCTGCCTCAAGGAACCTTCTGCCATCGCCTGCAGACTCTAGGTAGAGTAGGATGACCTTCGTAAGCCGGTCTTCCATAAAATATTCTAGGAGTTCGGCTTCGTCGACGTCAGCCCTGTTTCCGAAGCTCACGAAGCTTCTTAGGCCAAGGTTTATTCCAGCCATGTAGTCCAGTAGGGCTGCGCCGAGTGCCCCACTTTGGCTGATCAAGACGATCGATCCTGGTCTGGGTCTTGGTGTGGCCAAGACTTCCTTGCCGGTGGAGAGCTGCTTGAACTCGGGTAAGAAGAGTGAATCTACTCCTGTGAAGGGGTCGAAGACTCCAAGACAGTTGGGGCCAATTATTCTTATCCCATATCTTTTCGCTATTTGGACAAGTTCTTCCTGTAGTGCACTGTTACCGACTTCCTTGAAACCAGATGATATGATGATGCATGCTTTTGTCCCCTTTTCTCCTGCTTCCTTTAAGGCTTCTGGGACCGCCTGAGCGGGTATTGCGACGATCAGCAAGTCGACGACGTCCTCTATGTCGCTGATAGACCTGTAGCATGGCACGTCGAAGACGCGGTCATATTTCATGTTAACAGGATAGACTTTCGCCTTAAGGATGCCTCTTTGCATGTTCATTACTAGGGTGTGTGTTATGACACCGCCCACCTTGCTTAGGTTGGATGAGGCACCTAAGACTGCGATTGAAGTCGGTTCAAAGAATGGTCTAAGTGACATGTTTGCTCATAGGCGCTCAAGTGTCCATCTTATAAAACTTTTTGAGGCTTTATGCCATTCTGCTGGCCGGATTTGTTTTCTTTGGCTTCCACGCCGTGTCGGATTCAGCCTTTTCCCATTTTTTCCAAGATCGATTTCGCTATATCTATTCTGATCTTTCCAGTCTTGATCATCTCGTCTGCTACCAGGTCGACTGTGTCTCCGCTTGCTCCTGCCATTATCGCAATATTTCTGGCATGTAGTTTCATGTGCCCCTTCTGTATTCCTTCGGTGGCCAGTGCCCTGAGTGCGGCAAAGTTTTGGGCTAACCCAACTGAAGCCGCTATCTCTGCAAGCTCATTGGCGCTCTTTACTCCAAGTATTCTTATGCAGATCTTTGATATCGGATTTGACTTTGTAGCTCCTCCTACGAGGCCTAATGCCATGGGGACTTCGATCGAGCCGACCAGATTCCCATCCGAATTCTTCTCCCACTTCGTGAGTGAGGTGTATCTTCCGGTTCTTGCCGCATAAGCATGTGCTCCTGCTTCTATGGCTCTTGTGTCGTTTCCTGTGGCAAGAACTATCGCGGTTATTCCGTTCATTATTCCCTTGTTGTGTGTTGCGCACCTGTATGGGTCTGATTCCGCGAAGGCGTAAGCGTCAAGAATTCTTTCGACGACCTCTTCTCCGCCGATGGTTCTTGCGTCAAATACAGCTGATGCCCTGGCGAGCCTCAGTGTGGCCAGGTTGCTGACTATGCGGAGAAGGGCTTTCCCTCCTGTGATCTGTTCTACGTGTGGTGCTATTGCCTCCGCCATCGTGTTCGCGACGTTGGCGCCCATGGCATCTCTGCAGTCGACGTGAAGTTCGACGATGAGCATTTTTCCTCTGGTTGTGTCTATCACTTTTGCGTCAAGGTCTTTTGCGCCTCCTCCCAGGGAGACCAAGAGGGGGTCTTGCTCGTTGGCGAGCTTCACTATATCATCTTTTCTCATGAGCACTTTGTTTCTTGCATGATGTGGGTCACCTAATCCGGTGACTTGGATCTGGGATATCATTATGGGCTGTGTACTTGAAGCTTGGAAGCCTCCTTTTGCCCTCGCCATTCTGGCGGCGTTGCTCGCTGCCGCTACTACTGATGGTTCCTCGATCGCCATGGGTATCAAGTAGTCCTTTCCATTTATCAGGAAGTTGACGGCTATCCCAAGGGGTATCGGCATTATTCCTATCACGTTTTCGATCATTCGATCTGCGGTTTCGATTCCAAGCGGGGTTCTGGTCTTAAGTTGGGCGACTTCATCATCGGACAGGTTGGCGAAGTCCTTGACGATCTTGAGCCTTTCTTCTACGTTCAGCCTGTAGAATCCTGATATCTGCGATGTGTGTTCCACGTAGACTGTCCGCCAACATGGAGATTTATGTACAGCGGTGTCGCATTTTCCAGTTAGTAGATAAGCTAACATGGGTGAGTGGCTGAAACATGTGATGGTTGACCTTAAGTTGTCCTCGCGTCTTCGATCACAGAATACTTAAATAAGTTTCGAGTGGTCTCCCGCCCTATGTCGAAGATCGCGGTGAGGAAGCTTTCTGCTGCAATAATCTTCTCTTCCATCTATGTGGTCCTCTCTTTTATTCCGATCGGAACGAGCATCATAGGTGGAAAGGATTCCTTTAAGCTTTCCATCATTCTTCCGCCGGTAGCTGGATATCTATTGGGGCCACAGTTGGGTGTTCTGTCGATGTCACTTGGGTTTGTGGTAGGCAGCTTTTTCCCTGTCTCCTCTGCCCTTGGCCCTGTGGGTATACTTATACCAGTGTCTGGCGCTCTATTTTCGGGCCTAAATAGGAGGAGGCTGTCCTTCCTCACCGCACTATATCTCGCTCTCTTTTCCTCATTCTTCTCCATCGTCTACCCTACCGTCTGGTGGTTTACTTTACCTCATGTGGCCGCTGCCTGTTTCGCCGTCTTGATCTTGGTCTTTAAGTCATCAAGGTTAGGCGTGTTCTTCAATACCTTCTCCTCCACTTTCGCGCAGCATGCGACAGGCACATCGTTGTATATTCTATTTCTCTTACTGAAGGCAGAAGCCTTCTACGTCATATTTCCTCTCATGATCTATGAGAGGATGGTTGCTTCGGTTGGCGCTTTTCTCCTCATCTGGGGGGTTGAAAGGCGTATCAAGTCGTATGTGGCCTAGCGGCAAAAAGTTATATACCGATCAGGGCCTATTTTGTGTGAGAACAGTTGAGCGAGGAAGACATTAGGAGAGTGGCGGACACGAAGCTGTGGGTTGAGGAGAGGATAAAGTCTCTAGAGAGAGAAATAGAAGCCTTGCGAGAGACCTTGGTTGTATTGGACAGTTTCCTTCTGCAGAAAGGCTTCAAGTCAGCTGCCGAAGTGAAGCCAGAGCTTGTTTCAAAGGTTATGGAAGAGGCTCCGAAGACTGAGGCTGCAGCTGAGGAAGTGGTCTCTCTTAAGGCCAAGGATGGAAGGGTGATCGCGACAGCGTATTTGACTCCGAAGGCTGTAGCTGTTGTACCTGCTTCCACGGTGAAGCTGAAGACTTCAACTCCGCCTTTTGCCTCATACCTCATCGGAAGAAAGCTGCCTCAGATGGTTGAAGTTGACAAGGACCAGGTTAGGACTGGTGCTTTGGCTGAAGGGGATGTTCTATCCTTTTCCGTTGAAGAGGAGGGGGATCTGATAAAGAAGGTTGTTGTCAAGAATTATCGGACGAAGGCGCGGCTGAAGGAGATCATTAACCTCGTGACTTGGACTTTTGAAAAGATGATGGAGAAGTCGTAGGCGAAAGAGTTAATTAGTGGCCTCTTTTCCTATATACTGGCAAGGTGAACTCCTTGCCAAACGGTTTCAGGAAGAAGCTGTCTGAGTCTAGACATGTCTTCACATTCAGGGACTTTGTTATTATTCCAAGCAGGTCTGAGGTTGAGCCATCACAGGTTGACATAAGCTCCTATTTCACGAAGGGCATCAGGGTTTTTCTCCCATTCGTCTCCAGTCCAATGGATACGGTTACCGAAAGTGAAATGGCTATTGCGTTGGCGAGGCTGGGTGGGATCGGCGTCATACACCGTAACATGACTATCGAAGAGCAGGTTGGTCAGGTCCGGAGGGTTAAGAGAGCTGAATCTTTTATCATAAAAGATGTCTTCACTATAGGGCCTGAGTCTACCGTCCGTCAGGCGATCGAAATAATGACTAAGAACAATATTTCCGGTCTTCCTGTGATAGAGGGGGATAAGCTTGTTGGAATACTTACAAAGAGGGATGTCTCTTTTGCTGACTTGAGCTGGAACGTCAGAGATGTGATGACTAAGGAGGTTGTGACAGCCAGCCCCAACATTACAGTCGAAGAAGCAAAGAGGGTTATGCATGATCGAAGGGTTGAAAAGTTGCCTGTTGTTGATGGAAACGGTAGACTGCTGGGCCTTATCACGATCAAAGATGTCTACTCGAGGGAAAAGTATTCTACTGCAACGAGAGACTCGGAGGGACGTCTGAGGGTTGCTGCAGCAATATCTCCCTTTGACATAGAGAGGGCTAAGGCTCTAGATAGGTACACTGACGCGCTGGTCTGTGATGTCGCCCATTTTCACAACATGAACGCATTGAAGTCTGCGAAGAAGATTGTGGGCGAGGTTGGTGCCGACTTTGTCATCGGCAACATAGGTACGGGCGACGGCTTTCGAGACTCCTTGGAAGTCCTTGACCGAATCGATGGGGTGAGGGTTGGCATCGGCTCTGGATCTACATGTGTTACTTCCACTATCACGAAGGCTGCTGCGCCGACCCTTTTCGCGGTAGCTGAAGTCGCTGACGCGATGGTTGACTTGAATGTGAAGATCCCGATTATAGCTGATGGTGGGATAAGAAACCCCGGTGATGCTGCTCTCGCGTTGGCAGCTGGAGCGTCGACTGTGATGATGGGCATGGTTTTTGCGGGATGCAGCGAGTCCCCAGGCAACTTGGTCAAGATAGGCGGCAAATACTATAAGCCTTTGAGGGGCATGGGCAGTCTATCGGCTCGCGAAAAGAGGTTTATCGTCGATAGGTATGCTGCCATGGCAAAGGGCATCGCGGAGGGGGTGGAAGGCTATGTGCCCTATCGTGGCGACGCACAGGCCTTCATCGAGGAGTTTGCGTCAGGGTTGAAGGCTTCATTTGGATATTCTGGTGCCAGGAACATTCCAGAGCTTTGGGCTAAGGCAATCTTTGGGCTGGTGACCGAAGCAGGACTTGATGAGCTGAAACCCCATGACATAATCTTGCCTGGTGAATAGCTATCTTCGGAGATATCGGCTCGAGTATTCTCTGAAGATCCCCTCAACTTTCTCCACCCAAGCCGGGAAGTCTCTGTAGTCAGGATATTTCTCATACTCCCTCTTGATGCGCCCCATATATTTTGCTGTTTCTGCAAGATTCCCCAGCACTCCCGGCTTGGATATGCCTCTTATCACCTTTGACGCCTTCTCTCTTATAGAGAGGCCGCCTATGCCATATCCTAGGTTTCTTATGTCCTCGTCCGTAACAAGCTTCTTCATCATGCCGAACTCTATCTCCTCGTTTGTGACTGCCTGTAGAAATAACCTGAAAATGTCCAAGGACGCTGCCTTTGCACCATACATCTTCACATACGCTCTGTTAGCTTCCCAAAGCTTGGCTCTCTCTTCTTGGGGGCTGTCTAGAGCCTCCGATATTGCTTGTCCACAAACTCTACCCGCTATCATAGATGATCCTATCCCTCCACCATGCATCGGGTTCGCGGTGCAGGCTGAGTCTCCAGCAAAGAGGATATTGCCTGCCACCAGCGTGTACATGCTCCTTCTGGTTGGAACAATTCCTCCTCCCGCATCCAAAATCTTTGAGTCCCGTAGGTCACTTCTCTCGTTCACTATCCTTTTCAGTTGATTCTTCGGGTTGGCTCCTCTGCCTCCCTGTAATCCGACGCCGACGTTTAGGGTATGTTCGTCTTTTGGAAAGTACCACCAGTATCCTCCTGGGGCGATCTCCTCATCCAAGAATATTCTGCCGATGTTGGTGTCTTCAACCTTCTCCACTCTCCTGACTTCCCTGTATGCGACACAGAGGTCTTGCGTGGGGATCTGCCTGTAGACTCCAACGGTTTCCGGTATCTGTCTTCTCAATATCCCATTCACGCCTGATGCGTCAACAAAGTATCTGGCTTTTACATGTTCTACGCTTCCAGTTTCGGTGTGTACTGTCCTGAGTTCTGTGCCTCTGCCGTTTTCGAAGGACAGCTTTTCCGCTCTCGTTCTATCTTTCAGTTCGGCGCCTTTGTCAACCGCCATCTCGAGAAGCCACTGTCCAAACTTGAGCCTGTCCAAAGCCAAGCCTTCTCCCTCGACGGATATCGAATAGTTGGTTGAAGGCGAATATACTCTTATGGCATCTATTCTGCCTTTGAATGTTTCATTTGGTGGAAACGGTAGCTTGACGGTTTTGAGGTGATGAATTCCGAGAGCGTCTCCACACACCTTCTTCCCAATGGACTTCTTCTCTTTGGAGTCCATTAATAGGACTGAGTTTCCTTCCTCTGCGAGGGTGAGTGCCGTTATTGCCCCAGCTGTTCCTGCGCCGACTACGATCGCATCGAATAACCTTTGGCTCATTCGAGGGATGTGTGCCTCTCAATAGTTTATAAGATTTTCCGATTCAGCTGGCAGCTCTTCAAAAAATTTTGATGGTGGAATTTACTCTCCCATTCCACCGTAGCCGCCTGGGCCACCAGCGCCTCCGGGGCCGCCTGGTGATGGAGGCGGCGCTTTTGTCTTGCTTGAGGCGATGACGTCATCTATTCTAAGTATCATGGTCGCTGCCTCTGTTGCCGCGGAGAAGATCTGTTCTTTGACAGCCATCGGCTCGTAGACTCTGAAGTTTGTGGCGTCCTCGACCTTGCCTTCGAGGGCGTTGACTCCGACGTTCTTGTCTCCTTTGCTGTGTCTTGCTCTGAGCTCGACGAGGGTGTCTATTGGATCCATACCCGCGTTTTCGGCTAATGCTAGAGGTATCACTTCAACTGCCTCCGCAAACTTTTGGACTGCGAGCTGTTCTCTGCCAGATAGTGTCTGAGCCCAATCAAATAGTTTCGCGGCTACCTCAGATTCTGGGGCTCCTGCTCCTACGACTATATACGGCTTGTGCATGACATCTCTTACAACACATAATGCATCGTGTACAGCTCTCTCTGCTTCCTCGACTACTCTCTGTGTTCCTCCCCTTACGAACAGTGTCACCGACTTGGGATTCTTGCATCCTTCGACGAAGACCCATTTGTCCTCTTCGATTCTTCTCTCTTCGACGAGTTCTGCTTTGCCTAAGTCTACTGGGCTCAGGTCTTCTAGGCTTGTGATCACTCTTCCTCCAGTCGCCTTCGCCAGCTTGTCGATGTCGGACTGCTTTGCTCTTCTCACAGCAAGCACTCCTGATTTTGCAAGATAGTGTTGTGCGATGTCATCTATTCCCTTCTGGCAGATGACGACGTTAGCTCCGACGTTGACGATCTTGTCGACCATCCCCTTCAGCATGTTGTTTTCCTCTTCAAGGAACATCTTGATCTGTTCCGGATTGTTTATGTTGATCTTGGCATCGAACTCTGTCTTCTCGATCTCGAGTGGGCAGTTCAGTAAAGCTATCTTTGCGCCGGAGACTCTCTTTGGCATGCCGTTGTGGACGACTTCTTTGTCCAAGATTATCCCCTTCACGAGTTTGGTGTCTGTGAGGGATCCGCCTGCCTTCTTCTCCACTTTGACGTCGTCGATGTCGACCTTTAGGCGTCCTTCCTGTTCCTCTGCTACCATCAGCAGGGCGTCTACCACGAGCTTCGAAAGGAACTCTCCCTCTGATGAAACGAGCTTTGTCGCCATGCTTGTATACGCTATCTTAGAAAGCCATTCTCTGTCTCTTGGGTCGACTTTTATGGCTATGCTGTCGAGGATTTCCCTTGCCTTTTCTGTAGCCTTCTTGTAGCCGTCGGTGATCACGGTTGGATGCACGTCCTTGTCGATCAACTCTTCAGCCTTCTCGAGTAGTGCTCCTGCTAGTACGACCGCGGATGTGGTGCCGTCGCCGACCTCGTTGTCTGTTGCCTTTGAGATTTCAACCATCGCCTTGGCTGCTGGATGCTGTACGTCGATCTCCTTTAGGATTGTTGCTCCATCGTTTGTGATCGT
>CAYUWR010000018.1:0-72462 GCA_964448685.1 uncultured Nitrososphaeria archaeon | reverse complement strand
GATTATGGCTTGTGACGATTTCGGGCTTACCTTATTTGGTTTTGACGTATTTGTCTGGGTTTCTTTCAAACTTTTGTTTGCATATCCCTGTACAGAAATAGTAGGTGTTACCCTTGTATTGAGACTTCCACTTAGCAGTCTTCTCGTCGACCTCCATATTGCAGACAAGATCTCTGGCCATCTTTATCGCCTTTGGTGGAAGGCTAAATTGGATATTAATCTACTTTTTGGTTTAGGTTGATCACATAGGATGATTCTCGACTTGTAAGTGGCTTGAATGGATTGGAAGTCTTTCCTTTTCCCCTTCTCTAACGTTGCAGCAAACGTCTTATGGGAGAGGAAGGCTGACTCTATGGCATGATCTCTATTGAATTATTGTAGTCTGGATACAGAAGGTCGAATCTGTCGACCTTTCCATTCTCTAGAAGGCGAAGTATCCTGTCTTTTTTGTCTCTTATCATCTGTATCACCTCCCTGTTTAACTTACACACTTTCTTGAATCCGTCTTCCCCCCACAGCCTTTCCATGTACGTGTACAGGCATCTTCCTCCACATTCTTTGAAGACATCGCATCTATTGCATGGTTCCATTATGGGGATGGCTCGGAGCCCTCTTCTGTCGAGCTCGCTCACATTACAGAGTTCTGCCCACCTTTCTTGGTACGCGATGGGGCAGGCGAGTACTCTTCCGTCGGTCGATATAGCCAGCATACTTTTTCCTGCACCACATGGGGGTGATTCTCCGCCACACATCATCCTCTTGAATATTCCTTGGAAGGGTGCTATACCCAGTACATTTCCATCTGCCATTCTATCAACCCAGAGGTCGACGAGTCTTCTGCATCCTGGAAGATAGTTTGTCTCAGCCCATCCTTCGAAATTCTCCCATTTTCTGCACCAGATGACATTTAGTTGCCAATGGACGTGATCGAAGAGGTTTAGGGAAAGAAGGTGTGTAACATCCCTGTAGACGTCTCCTCTCTCGGCTAGAACCATCCTCGCTACAACGTCGCCTTCATAGCTGTTTTCCTTCAGAATACCTGCAGCTTCCACGACTCTCTCGTATACGCCTTCGCCTCGGTAAAAATCTGTGACTTCTCTAACGCCATCTATCGAAAGCAGTATTGTGTCGAAATAGGCCCAGAACTTGGGATCGAACTGTCTGAAAAGTAGTCCATTTGTCTGCATGATGAACCTGTTGGCTGGCACTTTGGCGACTATTTCTCTTATAGCCTTAGAGTTTAGGAGGGGCTCTCCGCCATAGAAGCAGATGTCTATGTCTCCTTCTTTTTCCACAATTTCTCTGAGTGTGTTGAGATCGTATTTGATCTCCCATGGCACATTTTCTTTGGGCAGACTTCCTCCACAGTATCTGCATTGTAGGTTACATTGGCCTGTTGTGTAGAGGATGTATAGCATCTGATATGCGCTGATCTGGTGCCATTATAATCTTTTCATGTCAAACCTGATCTGTTGAATTGGCCAGTCTTTGCCTGTGAGCACAGGCTCATAGGTTGAAAACGACCTGTTTTCAAGAATTTGCATGATCCGATTGGCTACTCTCCCGTGCTGTTTGAGGTTATGTTATATCACTCAGCGAGTTTGCATTTGTGATCTGTATAAGGCTACACGAATTGGTAGTTGATGTTTGACAGCTCCAGTCCGAGGAGCCTGTTTATGAGGGTCCTGATGTCGCCTGCTTTCCCTCTCACTATCAAGGTTTCAAAGCATCTTTCGGCGTCTAGGTGGACGTGGAGTGAAGAAATTATTATGTTTCCGAAATAATGTTGTATGTCGAGGAGCTGGTCTACAAGATCCCTTCTGTCATGTGTGTACACGTAGCTTACCGTGCCAATGCTTTTCGCATCTTCTTTCCCGCTGAGCATCCTGTTTTCTCTTATGAAGATTTCCATCGCCTTTCTTACGGCGGTCGACCTCTTCCTTATGCCTATTTCGCTCATGGACTTCTCAAAGTCTTCTAGGGTCTGTCTTGGAAGTGTTATGCTTATTCTGGCTGCCTTCTCGTTCATGGACTTCACTTGATGTGATATGCAGGAAATTGGGCTATAAAGTTTTAATAACCGGAGTTATAAGCTGGTTATGGAATGTTCTCTTACTGTGAAGTCATGGCTAAAGACTTTCTACCGAATGTCCGCGCTCTGGTAGCACATAAGCTCAACGCAAAGGGTTTCTCTCAGAGCCGGATCTCGAAGATGTTGGGTGTGACTCAGCCTTCGATAAGCTACTATCTAGAAGAGGGAACGGGCCACTTCAAGGATAAGATCAAGGGTATGGGGTTAGATGATGCCTCTATAGACATGTACGTGGAAGCGCTTGCTAACGACGTCGTCTCAGACGTGTCGAGGTCGATTGAAACCCTGCATGCCATGTGGAGGGAGTTGATGATTGGTGGAGGGGTCTGTTCTCTGCATGCCTCAAGATATCCGATGCTTAAGAACTGTAAAGTCTGTATGAGGCTCTTTACTCAAGTCAAATTCGACAGCAAAAGAGAGGCAATAGTGGACTCGATTAGGGAGGCCATTTCCTCAATAGAATCCTCGCCCTATTTTGCTGCAGTAATCCCTGAAGTAAGCGTAAACATCGCGGTCTCGTCGAACGACGCCCAGGAGGTTGGCGATGTCGCCACAATTCCGGGGAGAATAGTCAGGGTGAGAAATAGGGCTAAGGCCACGGCGTCTCCAGAATTTGGCATCAAAGGGCATCTGGCCAAGCTCTTGCTTGAGCTGAGAAAGGTTAATCCTGAAATTAGGGCGGTCATGAACATAAAATATGATAGGAAACTGAAGTCGACCGTGTCCGGCATGAAGCTGCCCTATAGGGTGACGGAGCATGGGCCGGTCCTTAGAGAAGATGAGGTGATCCAAAGTGTCGTGGGCTGTGTGAGAGGTCAGCCTGCTGTTCCACTGATCGTCTTCGACGAAGGAGGATTCGGCATTGAACCTATGACATATCTTCTCGGAAGAAATTTAGACGAAATAGTTCAAGCTGTCCTTGAAATAGCTCATAGGTATGTAGTCGGCTAAACCAAATTTTTTATACTCCAACAGAATCTTTTCACAAAAATATTTATTAACTTCAAGCTGAGCCTAAAAAGTGATGTGCCATGTTGAAATCTCCAACGGACGAAGTCAAGCCTATTGTGCCAAAACTGTTGGGTGAAGCAGCCTTCATATATGTTGCAAGGGCTAAGGAGCTTGCAAGGAATGGATACAACGTCATCACCTTTGGTGTTGGCCAGCCTGATCTTCCAACATTTCCTCACATAATCGAAGCCGCAAAACAGGCTCTAGATGAACACTTCACGGGCTACACTGAAACAGCTGGGATACCAGAACTGAGAGATGGAGTAGCCGCCTACTTGAACAGAAGATATTCGGCGGGCATAAAATCCTCTGAGGTCGTCGTCACACCAGGCGCCAAAGCCGCGATATTCCTGAGTATCGCATCCTACCTTGACATAGGAGACGAGATCATAGTTCCTGAACCTGCTTTCCCAGCCTACTCGGAAGTAGCCTATTTTGTAGGCGCAAAACCGGTCTTTGTCCCATTGAAGTGGAGGGGATCTGAAGGTGGTTTCAGTCTCGATATCGACATGTTGTGTAAGTCGATAACCAAGAAGACCAAGATGATAGTCGTCAACAACCCACATAACCCAACCGGTGCACTCTTTCCACCCTCTGAGATGGAGAAGGTGTATCAGATCGTCAAGGAAAACAGGCTGCTTCTCCTCGCAGATGAGATATATGAAAACTTTGTATACGATAATGCGCCGTACAAGAGTGTGCTCACGGAAGGCGACTGGAAGGACTACGTGTTATACATCAACGGATTCAGCAAGACCTTTTCGATGACCGGATGGAGGCTAGGGTACTTGGTCGTGAAGGAGGAGATCGCGCAGAAGTTGACCAGGCTCGGCGTCAACGTTTACTCGTGTCCTACAAGCTTCGCTCAGAAGGGTGCACTGAAAGCGATAACGGGACCTTGGGAGCCTGTAAAGGAGATGATCAAACTGTTCCAGAGGAGAAGGGATCTTATGGCCTCCCAGTTGAGAAGAATTCCAGGATTTGAAGTTTGGCCAAGCAAAGGCGCTTTCTACATGTTTCCAAAGGTATCGGAGGCCTTGAAGGACACAAACTTGACCTCTGAACAGCTTGTCGAATACCTAATCAACAAATGCTATGTCATCACCTTACCTGGAACCGTCTTCCCAGACAAGGCTGGAACAGAGTTTCTCAGGTTCTCGTTTGCATCAAGCAGTGAAGCGATAAAGGAGGGTTCGGAGAGAATCCGAGACGCAGTAATCGAGCTCTTGAAGGGGAAGAAATGAGTTTAGAGTCAGGAGAAAGTGTTGGATCATGTCACATGATGTAGTTGGCGGAATATTGTGTGGCGGCCTCGGCAAGAGGTTGAGGCCCATAACCGATTCGATCCCGAAATCTCTGATAGAAATCAAGGAAGGATATTCTATCTTAGACAGACAACTCTTTCAAATGAGACACTCTGGGATTAGAAGAGTATACCTCCTTTCAGGATACCTTCATGAGAAGATAGAGGAGAGATTTGGAAACAGCTGGGATGACCTAAAGTTAGAATATCTAGTTGAAGACCGACCTGGCGGAACGCTTTATGCGATAAACAGCCTCCTGAAAGAGGTTGAATCAGAATACTATCTGGTGATGAACGGGGATATCGTGACCGACATGAACATAAGACAGATGATCAACCAGAGCATCAAAGGTGCTGTAAGCATAGCTGTCACAAAGCTTGTTTCCCCATTCGGTGTAGTCGAGCTGTCTAACGGAAAGATCACCGGATTCAAGGAGAAGCCTACCCTACCACACTACATCAACGCCGGCATCTACCTCATCAATTCCAGCCTGAAGGAGCACTTCTTCGCCTACGATGAAGGCGCTGTCGAGACAACGGTCTTCCCCATCTTGGCCAAGATGGGCTTACTGAACTACTATCTGGAAGAAGACGCCTTCTGGCAGTCTGTAGACTCCCAGAAGGACTTGGAGGCTGTTCGCAAGGAATTCCAGAATCGGACCGACAGGCCATGGGGTTACGAGAAACAGATAGCTGTCACCGGAAAATATATGACAACACAACTGTATGTGATGACAGACTGCTGCACTCCATCACACTACCACAGGGAGAGAGATGAAACACTTCATGTAATCTCTGGAGAGGGAATCATATATGTCGACGGAGAAAAGATAAAGATAGGAAAAGGCGATATCGTGCACATAGTTCCGCAGAAGAAACATAAGGTCTTAGCTAAGGAGGCTCTGACAATGCTCAGCTACTCTACTCCGAACCCCGAAGACTATGTTATTGTCGATCAGCAGTAGGCTTCATGTGGTATATCACGGAGCTGGTGGCGGCGGAGGTATTGCAGGTGGAAGACTTGATTCAAGAGCCGCATCAAGCCATCTAGCAAGAGACCTGGCGACAAACACGCCAAAGAAGACCCCAACTATAGCACCAATAACCCACCCCATAACTGGGATCGCGTTGAAGCCGCCGCAGATGATCCCTAATACGAACGCGCAGATGAGCCAGGCCAGATACTTTCCGACGCCGATCTTCGACATAATCTTCCAGTTCTCGCCGAACGCGAAAATCTTCATGAAACTACCTGACCGTATCATGTTTCCTATTGCCACGACACCGAAGATCATGAACACGAACGCTACTATTAGGGCGACTGCGACCGCGGCCATCAGAGAAGTTGCGAAAGCCCAGGGGTTAAATATGAAGCTCACTCCTATAAAGGGCGCCGAAATCACTGCGAGCACTGCGACGATCACTAATGGCACAAGAAGGTATACGATTGCGGCTATTACTACCTTCAAGCCGTCCACAAATAGTCCTGCGTAATTCGAGAGTGTTGGCGGGCTGTCTATGTTCCTTCCTTCTTTGATTATCTTTGCCATGTATCCTAAAAAGATCAGGTCCACAATAGGGATGACCGCCACTATTATCAATATTATCAGGTTTCCAATATTGCTGATCAATTTTCCCGTAAATTTTGCTGCATCGTTAAAGTTATCTACCAGTTCCATATCGATCTTGGAATACTATTGGGGCTGCTTGATATAAACTTTTTAGTTCGGTTCACGGTCGAAGCTGAAGCCTCATGCTTGGCTGAGGGAAGGTGAAGGCTTATAAACATAGGTTTGGGGATGAAGAAATGATATGTCCGTAGAAGCCAGGCTCAGGCGAATCGCCGAAAAAAGATACATCGGCCCATCAGAGTCTTTCGACCACGTCCACGTGGGCCTGCTAATCTACTATTTGGGAGAGCGTGCTCCAAAAAGCAGGTCTCAGATCGCGAAGTTCCTCGGTCTAGGGGAAGGTTCTGTGAGGACGATCCTAAAGAGATTGGCAGGAGCATCGCTGATTAAGGTCACTAAAGAAGGCGCCTTCTTGAGCGACAGAGGCAGTGAACTGTTCAAAGAGCTGAAAAGTGTGTTCCCAGTCATCACCGAAGGCTCACGTGGTCTCCTCTCATTGAATGGCTCCACAGTGATAGTTCTCGCTAAGTCGATGGAGGGAAAGGTGTCACGTGGTATAGAACAGAGGGATATGGCCATAAGGTATGGTGCAAAGGGTGCCATGACACTAACCTACAGAAACGGGCACTTCGAGATACCCGGCGAAGCCGGAGACTGTGAAACGCTCTTTCCAAGCGGAGATTGGAGTCGAATTCGCGGATCTGTTCACCCTGAAGATGGAGATGTGATACTGGTCTGTGGTTCTGACAAAATCCAGAACGCATACCTCGGATGCTTTTCGGCAGCTCTGACTCTTCTCAGATGAAATCATACTTAAATCTGTCTATCTAGCTGACTCTAGCGTCAAGGCCTGACTGTACATGGGCGGATACGACAGACTTAAGGCATTGAAGTGGTCACTGTACGCCATCTTGTCTGGTATGTCTATTGAGCTAGTTGGAGGTCTGCTCGCAAACAGTCTGGCTGTAATTGCAGACGTCGCGCATGCTTCTCTCGACGCACTGACCACCTTTTGGCTCTTATACACAACCAAGATTTCCCTGAAGCCTCCAGATGCCAACCACACATATGGCCATGGCAAGATCGAAACTCTAGGGAGCATGTTTGGGGGGATCTCACTTCTTGGAATAGGTATCCTACTATTTTATGAGTCAGTCATCCGCCTCACCACAGGGGTTGCTCCATCAATCGAATTCACTTCAATAGCTCTGTTATCGGTCTTGTGCATGCTGTGCGTGGACGTCTTCAGAATGACAGTACTCAGAAGGGCGATCAAGTTCTCTCTTTCAGCTCGAGCCAACTTCCTCCACGCGGTAGCCGACTTCTCATCTACCATCATAGCCTTGATAGGGTTGTCTGCAGCATCCCTAGGATACTATTTTGGCGATTCCCTTTCCTCGCTGGTGTTAAGTGTACTCCTCTTCGTGTTGAGTCTGAGGCTGGTCTATGCATCCTCCATCGAACTAAGTGACATAGCTCCTTCGAGGGAGTACAAGGCTGTAGAAGCCGTCTTGAAGGATGTTGACGGCCTTAAGGGATACAGGTCGCTTCGAATGAGAAGGGTTGGATCAGACTACTTCATCGACCTAACCATACTTTTGTCGTCCACAATAGACATAGAGAGGGCTCATGGCATCGCTTCAGCTGTCGAGGAAAAGATCAAGAACCTGATAAAAAACGCGACGGTGACGATACATTATGAACCGATAGAAGAGGAGCTGCCTCTACATGATCAGATAGAGAAGGTCATTCTAAAGAACAAGGGCGTCAAAGGGGTCCATCAGATAACAACCACCAGAACCGAAGAAGGCACCTTCCTGACTCTACACATAGAAGTTGATCCAGCTCTCACACTATCAGAGGCTCACAGGGTATCAGAAAAGATAGAAGAAGACATAAAAGTCCTTCTCCCAAGCATTCAGAAGACGACAGTTCACATAGAGGGAACAAGAAGAGTCAGCAGAGGAGAGGTAGTTCACGGTGGAAAGGACGTTGACGTGATATATCAGATCCTGCGTGAGGAACCCAAGATAAAGAAGGTTTCTTCTGTCAAAGTCTACGAAAGTCAAGGAAACAAGTATGTCGATGTCACCTGCAGCTTCACTGGAACCGACCAAATTGAGGAAGTGCACAGGGAGATAACTTTGATCGAAGACAGGATCAAGAAGGCAGTTGGAGAATGTACGGTAACCATACACCCTGAACCCTTTTAACTACATTTGCATGCTGAATTAATTGGTTGAAATTCGTTGGGTTTGGTAACATTTATTAGTACGGTTGGATTATCCATCCAGCATGGTAGAAAGGACAAAGAAGGTGGCCCTGACGTCGATCCTAACGGCCACAACAGTCGCATCAAGAATACTGCTCGCTCCACTTCCAAATATAAAACCTGTTGCCTTCTTCACGTTATTTTCTGGGCTCTTAGGTGGCCCTATTGTCGGTTTTCTTGTAGGGTTTTTGTCTATGGCTACCACCGACATATTATGTTTTGGTTCTGGCATCTGGACTTTGGTTACAGCGCCGTCCATGGGTGTTGTTGGCTTTTTAGGTTCTCTACTTGTAAAGTTTAAGGGTGACGTCTCAAGGTTCAACTTGTTTGTATTAGGCTTTTCTGCGACGCTCTTCTATGATTTGTTCACGTCTGTTGCTTTAGCTTATATCTTTAACTATTCGATAATTGTGTCAATTGTAATGCTCTTTTTCCCTTCACCTTATCCATTTGGCCCTGTTCACGAATTTGTTAATGCAACGCTGTCTTCTCTTGTTATCCCTGAGGTTTTCTCTAGGCTGAGGGGTGTTCATGTTGGACAAGCTTAGGCTCCTTGTCATTGTATTGATTTTATGGTCCACTTTAGCATCTGTCTTTGCAGCATCATATTTTAACAGTGTGCAGGTTCTTGAAAGGGAAAATTCTTCTCTAAAGACCTTTAAAGAGTTGTCTCTCAAGAATGCTACTGTGGTCGTTGTGATAAATTTTGGAAACGGAACCGTTTGCGCTAAACCTGTACATTTTATGGCTGACACAAGCTTTTCTGTCCTTAATGCAACAATATATGCGGCTGATGGCAAGATAGAATACGAATATTCTGAGAAGTTTGGAGACGTCTTTGTTACCGAAATTTTAGGTGTAGAGAATGACGCCAAATCTTCAGAATACTGGGTTTTCTATGTCAATGGTGTGATGTCAGAAACAGGCGCATTAAAGACTCTATGCTTTCCAGAAGATGTCATAGAATGGCGTTATCAAAAATTCTAGCTGTCCACTTTTGTATCGAAACTTAGCTGGCTAAAACCTTGCCCTAAAGGGTGAGGTGGCTCACATTACAGTTTAGAATTGGCGATTTTGTGAAAAAATAATGAAAACTATTAATAATGGCCTCTGTAGGAAGCCTGTAAGGCAGGAAGGATATGTCATCGTCTGAGTTTAGGCATGTTGTCAGGTTGGGTGGCAGAGACCTTAATGGCAAGAAGAAGGTTTTGGCAGCGTTAGCTGACATTAAGGGTATTGGTTTCAGTACCGCGAACGCTGTCTTGAATAAGCTTAACATAGACGCAGATGTTAGGTTGGGTTCGCTTTCTGAAAACGACCTGAATCGGATTGATGATTATGTTAGAAACCTTCAGAGCAAGGTGGAGTTTCCATATCTTTTGAACAGGAGGAAGGATCCATCTTCGGGCTCGAATATTCACTTGATAGGTTCTGATTTGGACTTCGTAGTAAAGGATGATATTAGAAGGGAGAAGGAGGTTATGAGCTGGAGGGGGATAAGACACTCTCTAGGTCTTAAGGTCAGAGGCCAAAGGACGAGGACGACGGGGAGGAAGGGGTTGACTGTTGGTGTGCGCAAGGGTGTAGCGAGGTCTGCGCAGGCTCCATCGGAAGAATCCAAAAAGTAGGGTGTAGTCTATGTCTTGTTATTGTAGCCTCTGTAATACTGCAAACCTTTATAACTTGATTCAATGGCTATTCGGACGCAGGCGTGCTTTCAGGGGATAGTTATGGGAGATCCTAAGAAGCCTAGAAAGAAGTATAGTACTCCCCGAATGCCTTGGAGGAGCGACGTACTAGTCGCTGAGCTTCAGCTGATTGGAATCTACGGGTTAAGGAATAAGCGTGAGCTTTGGAAGGCTAAGACTATGCTGTCGAATTTCAGAGGGCAAGCTCGCCTTCTTTTGGCGATGCCAGAAGCTGAACGTAAGGCAAAAGAGAGGATTCTCTTGAGTAAGCTTGCCAAGTACGCTTTGGTCGAAGAGAATTCTACTTTGGATGATGTGCTCGGGTTGACTGTTGAAGATGTCCTAGAGAGGAGACTCCAGTCGATCGTCTGGAGGAAGGGGTTGGCGAAGACGCCTGCTCAAGCTCGACAGTTTATAGTCCATGGACATGTCTCCATCGGAGACCAGGTGGTGAAGCGTCCAGGTATGCTGGTTGAAGCCGGTGACGAAGAATCTGTAAGGCTTAGAGAGGATAGTCCTGTTAGGCTGGTGTTGGAGGCGCAGAAGGGAGGTGGGAGGTGACGTCTAAGCAGGTTGGTGTGGAAGAGGAAAGGTGGGCTATAGTTCACGTCTATAGCTCATACAATAACACGATTATCCACTTCACTGACTTGTCGGGTGCGGAGACTATAGCTATAAGCTCTGGTGGAAGGCATGTCAAGGCAGACAGGTTTGAGTCTTCTCCTTATGCTGCGATAAAGTCTGCCATGGCCACGGCTGAAGAGGCGAAGAACAAGGGTATAACGTCGATAATAATCAAGGTTCGCGCTGTCGGCGGCACAGGCCCGCGGGTTCCTGGACCTGGACTGAATGCTGCCTTGAGGGCTTTGGCTAGGGCTGGATTCAAGATAGCGAGGATCGAGGATGTTACACCATTGCCTCATGACACGACGAGGAAGGCTGGCGGTAGAAGAGGTAGGAGGGCGTAGATGTCTGTTAGGATCTTGGATGAATCATATGATAGGATAAGGGTCCTGTTTGAAGGCTATCCTAGGGTTTATGTGAACTCGATAAGGCGTGCGGCTGTCTCTCTTGTGCCATCTATGGCCATAGATGATGTTGTAATCTTGGAGAACACTTCCTCCTTCTATGACGAAATCGTGTCACACCGTCTGGGGCTGGTTCCCTTGAAGACTCCTGTGGGCAAGTATCTTCTACCGTCTGAATGTGACTGCAAGAGCACCTTGGGCTGTCCGAAATGTAGGGTGCTGTTCGTGCTTGATGCTGAAGCAACCGATAGGGTGAGGGAGGTCTATTCGGCTGAGCTTGTCTCCGAAGATGAAGAGGTGAAGCCTGTTTCATCCAACATTCCATTGTTGAAGCTTGCTCCTGGTCAGAAGATAAAGCTTGAAGCGTACGCGAAGCTCGGCAGGGGGAGGGCTCACGCCAAATGGCAGGTTACTTCAGCTGCGGTGTTGACGTCTTATCCTATGATCTCTCGAGATAAAAGTTGCAACAATTGTGGGATGTGCGTTGACGCCTGCGTGAAGAACGTGTTTGTGATGCGTGATGGCCTGCTGGATGTTGTCAACCCCCTGAACTGTAACCTTTGTCTCGAATGTCTGAAGGCATGTAATCTGGATCCTAAAGGTCTCCATGTGGAAGAAGCTGAGGACAAGTTTATTTTGACCTTGGAGGGTGTAGGCAGCATGTCTGCTAGAGCCATCCTGCTGCAGGCTGTCAAACAAGCTGTCTCCCAAGTCGACGAAGTCATCGAAAGGCTCTCTGGGGAGGTTGTCTCTGTTGAGAAGGAAGGCCAGTAACCCTATGGTCAAGGAGACGTTGATGAAGTTGGCTGAGATCTCTAGAGAAGGTAATGTTGTCTTCTGGCGTCCGATCATAGAAGCCATCTCTTCTCCCAACTCCAGGCGTCCTGTTGTGAACGTGGGAAAGATCTCCAGGTTCACGAAGGTGAATGACGTTGTCCTGGTTCCAGGAAAGGTCTTGGGGGATGGTGTGATAGATCACCCGGTTACTGTTGGAGCGTTGGCTGCCTCAAGAAGTGCCTGTGAAAAGGTTAGGGCGGCAGGCGGTTCACTGCTTCCATTGATCGAATTCGCAGAAAGATATCGTGACGGCTCGAAGGTTATCGTAATAGGTGGTTGATGATGTCTGAAAGGAACAAGACGGTTGTGGTGGATGGAGCCAACCACATACTAGGCCGCTTAGCCTCAGAAGTCGCGAAGCTGCTTCTTGAAGGAAACAAGGTGGTTGTTGTAAACTCTGAAAAGGTGCTGGTTTCAGGCAACAGGAGGTCAAATGTGAGAGAATACCTGTCGAGGCTGGAGATCAAGAGTAGAACGAACCCGATCTATGGCCCATATCATCCACGTAGACCTGAAAACATTGTCACGAGGACGATCAGAGGGATGTTGCCTGTTAGAAAGAGTAGGGGTGCTGCTGCTTTTGCACGTCTAAGGGTCTATGTGGGTGTCCCATCAGAATACGAGAAGGCTGAGAAGGTTACCTTTGCGAAGGCGATCGCGACTAAGCCGCTGTCATTCTACATTCAAGTAGGAGAGATTTCAAGGGTTCTTGGAAGAGAGGTGGCTGAATAGTGGTGAGGAAGGCGAGGCAGTTTGACGGCTGGAGAAAGACAGCCTACGCTCAGGCGATGATATCCTCTGGCCAAGGTCGAATATGGATAAATGGGACGCCGGTTGAGCTTCTGCAGCCGGAGTTCGCGAGGTTGAGGATAATGACCGCAATAGCTTTAGCGAAGGATATCGCAAACAAGGTTGATATTGCAGTCAAGGTTAGGGGTGGAGGGTTCATGAGCAGGGCTGAAGCGTGTGCGATGGCGATTTCTAGGGCTATCGCAGGATGGAGTGGTTCAGAGGATGTGAAGAAACGTTATATGGAATATGATCGTTTTCTTCTTGTAGGTGATGCTAGAAGGACTGAGCCGAAGAAGTTCGGCGGCCCAGGGCCTAGGAGGAGGAAGCAGAAGTCGTATAGGTGACATGATGGTATGATGATCCCAGTTAGATGTTTCACATGTGGTGCGCTGATAGCCGACAAGTATGAAGAGTATAAGAGGCGAGTGGAAGCAGGAGAAGAGCCTGGCAAGGTCTTGGATGAGCTTGGCGTCAAAAGATACTGCTGTAGGCGCATGTTCATCTCAAACGTTGACATCATCGACCAGATACTCCCATATGAGGAATCTGTGACTCGAAAGGGGAAAGAGTTCCAGCCGGTGAAGTGAGGCTATGGAGACAGAAATAAAGGATCTGAGGGCTCGAATCATATTCAACAGCAGAGGAGAGAAGGCTTTCGAAGCAGATGTGCTGGTAGGCCGGTTCATCGGCCGAGCTTCTGCTCCAGCGGGTGCAAGTACCGGTGGCGGTGAAGCCGTCGCTTTTCCACCGTCAGGCCCAGAGGCAGCGATCCAAGCCTTCCGCCAGTATTCGAGAAAGATTGTGGGATTTGATGCAAGCGACATTTTTGGCTTGGCGAGGCTTCTGCGTGAAATCGATCCGTCGCCGTCCTTTAGCAGCATCGGAGGCGCAGCCGCGTTCGCGATCTCCGTGGCTGCTGCTGATGCTTCGTCGAAGGCTCTTGGTCTGCCAATGTACAAGCTCATAGGTGGTGAGAGGGTGTATGCTCACCCCTATCCTCTTGGCAACGTCCTCGGTGGTGGTAAGCATGCTGGGGAAGGTTCGCCTGATATTCAGGAGTTTCTGTCGCTTCCAACCGGCGCCGGCAGGATATATGACGCCATCTACGCCAACATCCTTGTCCACAAGGAAGTGAAAAGGTTGGTTGAGATGAAGGATCCGACCTTTGCAGGCGGCAAGGGTGATGAGGGGGCGTGGGCTCCACATCTGACCGACTTGGAGGCTCTAGAGGTGGTGGGCTCTGCTGTAGCGAATGTAGGTGACAGGGTCGGCTTCAAGGTAAGTATGGGGATTGATTTCGCATCCTCTTCCATCTTTGACCCTAAGACTGGACAATATAACTACGCTAGAAGGAAGGTTAAGCTTACGAGAGAGCAGCAGATCAACTTTGTTCTCTCGATAATAGACAAGTATTCGCCTGCCTACGTGGAGGATCCGATGTTCGAAGAAGACTTTGAAGGGTACGCGGAGATAACGAGGCAGGTCAAGCACACACTTGTTGTTGGAGACGACCTTTTTGTGACAGACAGCAGGAGGCTTTTGAAGGGGGCTGAGTTCGGCGCCTGCAATGGTGTCATATTGAAGGTTAACCAGGTGGGCCCTCTTGGAGACGCCCTGAAGTTTGCAGATACAGCTAAGGCGAAGGGGTATGCTGTTGCAGTATCCCACAGGTCTGGGGAAAGTGTTGATCCACACTTGGCTCACATTGCGTTGGGGGTTTCGGCTGAAATCATGAAGTCTGGTGTTGTCGGCGGAGAGCGTGTTGCTAAGCTCAATGAGCTTATCAGGGTCGACGAACTCTATGGCCCATTTAAGATGATGGATGTTGACTGGTGATCGGCTTTGTCGCAAGAAAATGAAGCTGTAGACGAGGAAGGCTCCACAGAAAAGATGGTTACCACCGAGATAACGGAGAAGGCTCTGTTCTCGTCTGGTATAAGGATTGGCAGCGTGGCGAAGACAGCGTATATGAGAAAGTTTATTGCTGCAACAAAGCAGTCTGGCTTGAACATTATCGACATCAATAGGACTCTTGAACGTATAGAGGTTGCGTCCAAGATGATATCTCGCTCCAACCTAAAGAACGTGATCGTGTACTCTCGAAAACCTTACGCTCAGACGCCTGTGGAAAGGTTCTGTGAGCTGACGGGATGTATTCCTGTTGTCAAGAGGTTTCTGCCTGGCACGATAACCAACCCTCTCCTGAAAGACTATTTTGAGCCAGAGCTGGTTTTGGTCTCAGATCCATTCTACGACAAGCAGGCTATAGATGAGGCTTCAAGTATGGGCATACCGGTAATCGCCATATGTAACACTGACAATGTGATCTCTGATGTCGACCTCGTAATACCTGCTAACAATAATGGGAGGAAGGCGTTGGCTGCAGTCTTCTGGCTTCTTGCCAGAAGTGTGCTGCTGATGACAAAGGCACTGCAGCCTAACGAGCCGATGAAGTACACGATAGACGATTTCGAGACTAAGACGGAGGAGGAGTCTTCTTAAACTTATAAGCCTCCTTCCCAAGATGATGCTTGATCGGTCTTGGGCGTTAACCGAAGGCCTGCAGTAGCTGGATCCTTCTACCCGGGCAGCGAAAAAGGTTTAAGAGATACGCTGAGTCAGCTTTTCGCTTCAGCTTCTACCAAGAAGGAGGGGTATTCTCCTCCAGCCTTCTCTAGCCTCTTTGGTCTTGTCTCTCCACATGCTGGATACCAGTACTCGGGATATGTAGCTGCCAGAGGCTATGCTTTAGCCAAGTCTCTTGCTCCATCGCTTGAGCGTGTCATCGTCATCGGGCCGAACCATCAGGGTGTAGGTAGTATCATAGCTTCGCCGACGTCGGAGAAGTGGCTGACTCCTCTGGGGGCTGTACAGATTGATGTGGATGGTATTAGGAGGCTTTCTAGAATTTCTAACGTGATCGACCTGGACGATCTAGCACACGAATACGAGCATTCGATTGAAGTCCAGCTTCCTTTTCTACAGTACGTGTATGGGGGCGCCTTCAAGATTCTACCCATCTGCATGATGTCACAGGAGAAGAGGTTCGCGGTCGACCTAGGTGACTCGATCTCTGAAATATTTGTGGAGGGCAAGGATATGATCGTTGCCTCCTCTGACTTCACCCACTATGAGCCACATTCTGTCGCCCTCGAGAAGGACAGGGAACTGATAGGGTATATTGAAAGGCTTGACATCGAAGGCTTCTATGACCTCATATACGATAGGAAGATTACGGTCTGCGGTTTCGGGCCGATTGCCACGTTGATGGAGGTTTCGAAGAAGCTTGGCGCCTCCGGCGGTAGGCTTCTCCTCTACATGACCAGTGGAGAGGTTGTGGGAGAATACGATCAGGTTGTAGGCTATGCTTCTATAGCTTTTGGCAAGTGATGCTGGTGGAGGCTTGCGCGTTTTCGCCTGGAAAGGTTATACTGTTAGGTGAACACTTTGTGGTTCACGGCGCCTACGCTCTTGTTGCGGCAATAGAGCAGGGTTCAACGACCAAGTCCTCATATTCCAACGTTGACGAAATAGTAAGCGAAGACCTGAATTTGTCTTGGAGGGAGGGGCAGCCTGTTCCTCCACAGCTTGCACCATACAAGAAGGCTCTTGAGGCCATCAAGAAGGAGTTTGGATCATCTAAGAGTGTGAGGTCGTCGATCAAGTCAGGTCTGCCTCTTTCCGCTGGCTTGGGCTCCTCAAGTTCCACCTCCGTGTCCTTTGTCGCGTCTGTATTGAAGCTTCTCGACGTGGGCTTGGAGCAGGACAAGGTGTTCGAGATCGCCATGGAATCTGAAAAGATGATCCACCGTAATCCGTCTGGCGTGGACGTGTTCATAGGGGTTGAAGGCGGCCTCCACCTTTTTAGAAGAGATGGCTCAAGAAAGAAGGTTGAGCTTGCAGGTCCCCTGAAGCTTATCGTCGTCAACACTGGAATCAGCCGCTCAACTTCAGATCTCATATCAAGGTTCTCCTCATATAGGAAGCTGTTTCCCGCATACTTTGATGGCCTCGTCAAAGCATCCTCTCATGTGGCCATGTTGGGCTCAGACTATCTCAGCAGGGGAAGATATGAAGAGTTCGGCCTTCTATTGAACTATCAGCATGCCATACTATCATTCTTAGGTGTCTCATGTAAGGCTCTTGATGATATCGTCAACTCCTCGATCGAATACGGTGCGCTTGGCGCGAAGTTGACTGGTGCAGGCGGGGGCGGATGTGCTATCGTCCTCCCTGAACAGTCTTCGGCTGAAGAATGTCTCAGGAGGTTCGATGGGTTTGAAGCTTTTCTGACAACTCTTCCCTCTCGGGGTCTGAGGACATGGACGGAGTAGCCGAAAGTGTTGTCATAAAGTTGGGGGGTTCGGTGATCACCTACAAGGATCGCCCGATGACATTTAGAGGAGAAGCGGTGGACGGGCTGTCGAAGGTTCTCTCAGCTCATCCTTCAAGGAAGATAATAGTTCACGGTGGCGGCTCATTCGGCCACTACTTCGCAAAGAAGGCTGGTCTGTCTACCGAATGTAAGCCTGCCGAGAGATTGAAGGACGTCTTCTTGACGAGAAGGAGCATGTTTGACCTCAACCGGCTTGTCGTCGGCTGTCTGTCAGAGAACGGCCTCTACCCTTACACGATATCACCGTATCCGCTGCTCAATAGTCATTCTTCGATGAGGTCTTTCCTTCGGCTGCTGCTTGACCGTGGGCTGGTGCCCCTGCTCTTTGGGGATGTCGTGCCATGCAGGGGGGGATTCAAGATCCTGTCAGGGGATGACATATCGTATCACATCTGTTCGATGATCAAGCCTTCACGTATGATATTCTGCATGGACGTGGATGGAATATATCCTTCACCCAAGATTGAAGGGGAAGCGATCAGGGAGCTCGATGTGGAGGTTCTAGAGAAGGTGGTAGGATGTGGTGGGGGATTCGATGTCACCGGGGGGATTGCTAGGAAGCTGAAGGTTGCCTCAAAGATTTCGAAGCTTGGCACGGACGTCTTCTTCGTCAACGGCCTGAAGCCTGACTGCCTATTCAAAGCTTTAAATGGCATACATGATGTGGGAACATACATGAGGGGGATAAGATGAGTGAAAGGGTTCAGAGGCGGAAGGCAGACCATATTTCCATCTGCCTAAAATATGATGTGGAATCGAAGGCGGTTCCATCAGGCTTTGAGTATGTGCATCTGGTTCACAACGCCCTCCCGGAAGTCGATCTTTTGGAAGTTGATACTTCTTCGGCGATCTTCGGACGTCGACTTAGCTTCCCCCTGCTCTTTGATTCTATGACGGGAGGTTCAAAGGAGTCGAAGTCGATAAATCGGGTTGTCGCCGAAGTGGCTCAAGAGAAGTCTGTTGGCATGCTCTTGGGGAGTGCTAGGGCAGCCTTGGAGGATCCGTCTTCACTTGAAACCTACTCGGTTGCAAGGGACGCTGCCCCAGACATCTTTCTCGCAGTAAACATTGGTGCGGCTCAGCTTTCAAAGGGGCTTGATATTGAAAAGCTGAAGGGGTTCGCTTCTGCCTTGAAGGCTGATGCTGTAGCAGTCCACTTGAATCCTCTGCAGGAGGTGGTTCAAGTTGATGGAGAACCTAACTTCAAGGGCGTCTATGATGGTATAAAGCTTCTGTCAAAGAATATAGGTCTTCCTCTGATCGTCAAGGAAGTTGGAATGGGAATCTCTAAAGAGACTGCTGCAAAGCTTGAGCTGGCTGGTGTGTCATGTATCGATGTTGCGGGGTTGGGTGGTACGGACTGGGCGATCGTGGAATCTATTAGGTCTAAGATGTTGGGTGATAGGTCTAAGAGTGCTCTGGGGGGCACGTTTTCGGCTTGGGGGATCCCGACGGTCTTGTCTCTGATGGAATGCGCTGAAAGCTCTAAGGTTCCAATTATCGCCTCCGGTGGCGTGAGAAGTGGGCTTGACGTCGCCAAGGCTCTTGTCTTAGGCGCCAAATATGGTGCCATGGCTCTTCCAGTATTGAAGCATGCTGTGAAATCGAAGTCAAGCCTCTCCGCCTACGTTGACCAGCTTCTTCTCGAGTTCAAGACGGCGATGTTCTTGACTGGATGCAGGAGGGTTGACGAGTTGAAGGGTGTAAGGTATTTTGTAGACTTCCCCCTGCAGAGTTGGCTCTCTAGGTGACCAAGATGCCTTTACAAGATGAAATGAAGTATTTTTCTTCGAAGGTTGACGAATATATGGCAGCATACTTTGAAAGAGAGCCGAAGCGACTGTATGATGCCTCATACTATCTCCTTCGCCAGGGCGGTAAGAGGCAGAGGCCATTTATCCTCATCAACTCTGGCCTAATGTTCGGCGGCTCGCTTGAAAGCATGCTTCCTGCTGCTGCAGCCGTCGAGTTCCTGCACAATTTCACCCTCGTCCACGATGACATAATGGACAATGACGATGAGAGGAGGGGTGCTCCGACTGCTCACGTAAAATATGGGGTTCCTATGGCTATCTTGGCCGGCGACCTTCTTTTCTCGAAGTCTTTTGAGTCAGCGCTCAAGCTTGTCATGGAGGGCTATTCGAGGGAGAATGTTCTAAGGGTGTCTGAAGCCCTTGTTACAGCCGCTGTCGAAGTCTGTGAGGGGCAGGCTTTGGATCTGCTGACAGCTGGCTCGAATGAGTTTCCTTCACGTGCCGAATACTATCGCCTGATCGAGTTGAAGACCTCGTCTCTGTTCAAGGCTTGCACTGTTATAGGATCGATCCTTGGTGGAGCTGACGAAGAGTCTGTAGCGAAGATGAGGGAGTTCGGTCGACTTTATGGCCTATGTTTTCAGCTTGTTGACGATGTGCTTGGCGTCTCCGGTGATCGATCTGTTACTGGTAAGCCGGTTGGAAACGACATACGAGAAGGCAAGAAGACTCTTGTCATGAAATATGCCTTGGACAATGTTGCCGAAGACGATAGGAGGAGGCTGCTGTCGACGCTTGGCGATAGGTCTGCTACATCAGAGCAGATAGCTTATGCGCTGTCTCTAATCGCAGGCTCTAAAGCCGCGGATATGGTTAGGGCTGAAGCGAAGTCGATTTCAGATGAGGCTGTTTCCATCCTACAGGGTTTTCCAAAATCGAATGCTAGAGACATGTTAATAAACTTGACCTTTGAAGCGTCTACTCGGAGTAAGTAGGCTTGTCTCTGGGTGGGGAAGTTGAAGAGCTTGTTAGGAGGAGCTCTCTCGCCAACGCTGTAAAGCATGGTGGGAAATGTAGCCAAAGTGCTGTGCTAGCAAGGGTTCTTGGTGAAAGGCCATCGCTTAGGTCGAATGTGAAGGAGTTGATGCAGCTTATAGGCGTTGTAGCCGACCAAGTCAACAAGATGGCCCTTGAAGAGCAGAAGGTAGCTCTCTTAAAGTATGGGGTCTTCGAAGAAGCAGTGCAGCATAAGAGGGAGGAGAAGGCTCTGCCTCCTCTGGCCGACGCGGAAAGATATGAGACTGTCACCACCAGGTTCGCTCCTAACCCTGACTCCGTCCTCCATCTGGGGTCTGCGAGGGCGATAATTCTGTCACATGACTATGCCAGGATGTATAATGGAAGATTCATCTTGAGGTTTGAGGACACAGACCCTAGACTGAAGAAGGCAGCTTTACCATTCTACCAGTCTATAAGAGAAGATCTCAAATGGCTTGGATGCACGTGGGATGAAGAATATTTTCAGAGCGATCGGCTTCCAATATACTACGAGTACGCTCGAAGGCTGATCGAAGTCGGAGGAGCCTACGTCTGCACCTGCAAGGTGGAAGTCTTCAGAAGGAAGCTCCTGAAGAAGAAGCCCTGCTCATGTAGGGTGCTTTCTCCCAAGGAGAACCTTGACCGATTTGATAAGATGCTGGATGGAACCTATGGCGAGGGCTCGGCTGTATTGAGGGTTAAGACTGATCTAAGCCACCCCAATCCTGCAGTTCGAGATTGGCCTGCGCTTAGGATCGTTGACGCAAAGAAGCATCCTCATCCACGTGTTGGCTCAATATATCGAGTGTGGCCCCTCTATAACCTTGCAGCAGGCCTCGACGATCACCTGATGGGGGTGACTCACATCATACGGGGAAAGGAGCATTACACGAACATGGTGCGCCAAAGGTACATGTACGAGCACCTAGGCTGGGTTTATCCTACGGCGATCCACTATGGTAGGCTCAAGATTGAAGGGGGGGTCTTGAGTAAGTCGAAGATCATGCAGGGGGTCTCGAAGGGGGTGTACAGTGGATTCGATGACCCCCGCCTAGCCACATTTCAGGCGCTGCGTAGAAGGGGGGTTCTGCCTCAAGCGATCAGGCAGATCATATACGAAGTCAACGTCAGGCCTGTTGATGCCACAATAAGTTGGGCTGCGCTTTATTCGATAAACAAGAAGCTTGTGGACAAGTCTTCTCCCAGATACTTTGCTGTCTTCGACCCTGTAATGTTGGAGGTGTGGGGGGTGGAGGGTGAAAAGCTGCTTGTCCTCAAGAAGCATCCTGAGGTCGAGTCGATGGGCTACAGAACTCTGACTCTACATCCTACACTAGACGGATCCGTGAAGGTCTTTGTCAAGAGAGAGGACATGGATAGGGTTAAGGCTTCACAGGCCTTCAGGCTGATGGGCTTCGCCAACCTCTCTGACCTAAGAGAATTTGGAGGGCGTCTTCAAGCCAGAATATCTGGCTACGACTTGGATTCGGCGAGAAGGTCCGAGTATCCTCTCATCCACTGGGTTCCCGCAGACGACTGTGTGAAGGTTAAGATGGTCGACCAGAACGGAAGGCTCATCGTCGGCGTCGGGGAAAGAGGTCTACTCGATGAACCTGTAGGCTCAATGGTTCAACTTGAGCGAGAAGGCTTCGCAAGAGTAGACTCTAGAGATGAGGGCTCTGTAACCTTATATTTTTGTTCAAGATAGTGAGTTAGCAGCCTATCTGTTTCTGAAGTTGAACGGTGGGACTCCATAAGGTTAGCTTTATATTGCACCAAAATCGAGGTTCTACGGACTTGATGACTATGTCAGGGAAGAAGGATGAGTCTGGTCAGAAGGCTTACTACGTAAAGTTTGAAACGCCAAAGGAGATCGTTGATTCCACATACGAAGTTGTAAAAAGGGCTTCTGAGTCCGGCAAGGTCAAGAAGGGCACCAACGAGGTGACAAAGGTCATCGAGCGTGGTGTCGCAAAGCTTGTCGTAATCGCCGAAGATGTTGATCCGCCAGAGATCGTTGCCCATCTTCCGATCTTATGTGAAGAAAAGAAGATACCTTATGTGTTTGTCACAAGCAAGAGTCAGCTTGGAGCCTCCTTGGGAATCGATGTACCATCTGCTTCGGCTTGCATTGTTGAACCTGGGGATGCTGCGTCCGTGTTCGACGATCTTCTTAAGTCTATAGCCAAGCTGAAGTCTCCATAAGGGGTGTTCACGATGTCAGCCTCTAAGGGTGAAGAGAAGCCTACTCCAGCAGAAGTGGTGCAGGTGATAGGACGGACTGGGGTGGCTGGGGAAGTTACGCAGGTGAGGGCTAAGATACTTGAAGGTAGAGACAAGAATAGGATTCTCACAAGAAATGTGAAGGGCCCTGTGAGGCTTGGCGACATCATACTATTAAGGGACACGGAGCTTGAGGCGAAGAAGATCAAGTGATGTTGATGCTTTCACAGAAAAAGTGCTCCTTCTGCGGTGGAGAGATAATTCCGGGCACAGGAATAGCTCTCGTCAGAAATGATGGTTCCTCCCTATGGTTCTGTTCATCGAAGTGTAGGAAGAACATGCTCTTCCTGAAAAGGGATCCGAGGAAGCTCAAGTGGACAGAAAAGCATCCTAAGCGTGCAGCTCAAAAGAAGTGATCGGTCCACTCCAAGATGGGTGAAAGGAACACTTTCACTGAATCGTCTGATGGCATCTTAGGCGTCGCCAGCTCATCTCTCTGCCCAGTGGACGTCTCATCAGGCTGATGCCTACGCTTCAAGGTCGAAAGGAGGTTGGAGGTCTGTTTTTAAGTGGGCTAATGTATCCCTTGCTCTGACGGCCAGCGGGGAAGGTATGTGACATCCCTCTCAACCGTCATGTGACAGGTGAAGTGATTTGGTGAGATATAGGCAGCCTATAGTGGTTGTCCTTGGACATGTTGACTCTGGAAAGACTTCTCTGCTAGACAAAATTAGGAAGACGGCTGTCCAGGCTAGAGAAAGTGGCGGTATCACACAACATATTGGCGCCAGCATGTTTCCAAGAGAGACCCTGTTGGACATCTGCGGCCCCCTAATAGCTGGGGTAGGTGGGGAGGTGAAGGTTCCAGGGGTTCTCGTCATCGACACTCCAGGTCATGAAGTCTTCTCTAACCTTAGGGTTCGAGGCGGCTCTGCTGCCGACTTCTCCATCATCGTCGTGGACGTGATGAAGGGTGTTGAAGCTCAGACTGTTGAAAGCTTGGAGATCTTGAGGCAGAGGCGTGTGCCCTTTGTGGTGGCGTTGAATAAGATAGATATGATCTCTGGATGGAAGATGGGGCCGAACGCTTTCGTGACAGAGTCGCTTAAGCGTCAGTCTCCGTCTGTAATCGAAATCTTGGACAGGCAACTCTATACTGTTGTAGGCAGCCTCTCTAGGCTCGGTTTCAGGTCAGAGCTGTACTCGAGGGTGAAGAGCTTCACGAAGGAGGTGGCGATCGTTCCTGTAAGCGCTAGGACAGGTGAGGGGATACCAGAGCTTCTGTCGATAATAGTGGGTTTGACTCAGCAGTACATGATGTCCAGTTTGGCTTATCAGCTCGGTGCACCATCCGGGATCATCCTAGAAGTCAAGGAGGAAGTTGGGTTAGGTGTCTCAGCTGACATCATACTGGTGGATGGTGTTCTGAAGACAGGCGATATGCTTGCTGTGATGAAGAAGGAGGGTGCGGTTCCGGCCAAGGTTAAGGCGATCCTCTTACCGAAGCCCCTCGACGAAATGAGGGATCCTACCGACAAGTTCGCCCATGTCGACGACGTCTGCGCTGCTGCCGGCGTAAAGCTTGTTTCTCCTGATCTTGAAGGTGTGCTCCCAGGCTCCAGGTTTATTGGATATGGTGGTGAGGCCGAATTTCAGAATATAAAGTCTCAGATCGAGGGGGAAGTTAAGGGTCTAATATTCGCCAAGGACGAATTAGGTTTGATAGTGAAGGCTGATGCCCTCGGATCGCTGGAGGCGATCGTGGGGTCGCTTAAGAAGAGGAATGTGCCGATTCGTTTGGCTGACATCGGGCCTGTGTCGAGGAGAGATGTCGTCGAAGCGGTCACTGTAGCGGAAAAGGATCCGTTTCTGGGGGTCATATTACACTTTCACGTCAAGGTCTACCCTGACGCGGAGGAACTCATGCAGGCCAAGAAGGTTAAGGCATTCAGTGACCCTGTCATATTCAATATTATCGAAGGGTACCTGCATTGGGTGGAGAGTGAACGTCAGAAGATCGAGTCAACAGAGTTTGGGTCTCTAACTCTCCCATGCAAGATTCAGGTGATGAAGGGGTTTGTGTTCAGGCGTAGTAATCCAGCCATCTTTGGGGTGGAGGTCTTGGAGGGTAGGCTAAAGCCGAAGTATCATATGATGAAGGGTGACGGTGTGGTCGTGGGAGCCATAAGTGGTATACAGGATAAGGGAAAGAGCATAGATGTAGCCTACAAGGGTAACCAGGTCGCTGTCTCGATCAAGGAGGCTGTTGTCGGAAGAAGCTTCAGCGAAGGCGACATCTTGTATTCATCCCCATCCTACAACGATTTCAAGACACTTAAGTCCAAGTACTTTGACAAGCTTGATGACGGCGAAAAGGAGGCTTTCGACGAGATACTTAAGATAAAGAAGGCTAAAGACCCGTCTTTTATCTTCTTATAGATACTATTTATAACATAGCTCTGTCCTGCTTTGTGCAGTGAGCGACAGAAATGGCCAACTTTAAGATTGTTCTCTCTGATCCAAGGTCTGGAAGGTCCACCGTCTACGAGGTCAAGGACAGGCAGGCTGCAGCATTTGTCGGTCTCAAGATAAACGATGTAGTCAGTGGCGCGATCTTGGGTGTTGATGGTGACGTAAGGATAACTGGTGGATCAGATAGAGCAGGGTTTCCTATGCGCCCAGACATACCTGGGGGCATCAAGAAGTACGCGCTTCTGACGAAGAGCGTGGGCTTGAAGGATGCCAGGCCAGGTGAGAGGAGGAGGAAGCTTGTCAGAGGTAACACGATAACCGAAGACATATACCAGATAAACGCTGTCTTGATACAGAAGGGAGAACCTAAGGTTGAGGAATCGAAGAAGGACGTTGGGTGAAGGCTCATGTACAAGATCCCACGTCAGCCTGAAGTAAACATCGGCACGGCGGGGCATGTTGACCACGGTAAGACAACATTGGTTCAGGCTCTGACTGGGAAATGGGCGAGCACCCACAGTGAGGAGTTGAAGCGTGGGATAACGATAAGGGTTGGCTATGCTGACGCAGCGATCTATCGGTGTCCAAGATGTAGGCCTCCCTCGAACTATACCGTTGTCCCAACGTGTCCAGTATGCGGCTCTCAGGCGGAGCTTGTTAGAGTGGTAAGCTTCGTCGACTGCCCGGGGCACGAGAGCTTGATGGCTAACATGCTCTCTGGCGCTGCCCTGATGGATGGCTCACTTCTTGTGATAGCGGCCAACGAAAAGGTGCCTCAGCCTCAGACCGCCGAGCATCTGGCAGCCCTTGACATGCTTGGGAAGAGGAACATCGTCATCGTACAGAATAAGGTGGACCTCTTGGATGATGAGGAGGCGAAGGAAAACTATAGGGCGATAAGAAGCTTTGTGAAGGGTACTGTAGCCGAAAATGCTCCCATAATACCTGTGTCTGCAGCCTACAAGCTGAACATAGACGCGTTGATTGAGGCGATGGAAAGGAATATTCCGACTCCGAAGAAGGACGTCAACGCTCCGGCTCTAATGCAGGTCTTACGCTCATTTGACGTAAATCGGCCGGGAGCCGAGCTTGAGTCGATGAAGGGTGGTGTGCTGGGTGGTTCGCTTATTCAAGGCCAGTTCAAGGTCGGAGATGAGATAACGATTCTGCCTGGGATACTGGATAAGGATACGAACAGGTATGTGCCGGTAAGGACCAAGATCCTGTCTTTGAGCACTGGCGCTGGAATCGTTGACCACGTGAGCAGCGGTGGGCTTGTGGCGATTGGAACGAACCTTGACCCTTCGCTGACCAAGAGCGACTCGCTTGTAGGATCTGTTGTGAGCTCGGTTGACAACCTGCCTACCGTATACGAGTCTTTGACGTTGAAGCTGAATCTCTTCAAGAAGGTGGTTGGGTTGACCGAAGACGTGCCAGTTGAAAGGATATCCAATAATGAAGTCTTGAGGTTGAATGTGTGGACTGCTGTCACGGTTGGGGTGGTTTCATCCTCTCTGCCTGACAGGATCGAAGTGAAACTGCGGAGGCCTGTTGCAGCCCAGCCAGGTACCCGTGTAGCCATCGGTAGAAGGATAGGTGATCGATGGCGTCTTATAGGATCAGGTGTCATACAGTAGGCTGGCTTTCTTGAATGAAGTCGTATTTGACACGAACTTCATCATGGCGCTTGCCGTGAAGTCTCCCCGCGTCATCGAAGAAATCAGCAGGCTCCTGGATCCCGTGGTATATGTTGTCCCATCATGTGTCGTGGATGAGCTTCAGCGCCTATCTTCTTCCAGGCATGTGAAGAAGTCCAAGATTTCGTCTTTGGCGTTGGATATCATAAGATCACATATGAAGGTTGTCGAAGTAGGTGGAGAGGGGGCTGCAGATGACATGATCATATCATATGCTAGAGGCAGAGGCAACGTCTTCGTAGCAACCTTGGACGGCGAGATGAAGAGGAGGCTTGCCGTGGAAAACCTTAAATGTGTTACGCTCTCCAAGGACAAGGTAGTCTTGTGCTAGAAGTGTGATGTCTTGGGCTCCGCTTTGGAAAAATTAATAACGTGTTATATCATGTGGTGCGTGAGCGTTGATTAGGGGCTGACCTGTTTGTTTATGCAAGTTGAACTTCAAGACGTTGTACGGATTCCACCTGACCAGTTTGGAAGAGATCTGGTTGAGGTTGCCAAGGACCTGCTGAAGAAGAAGTATGAGAGTATGATAATTCCTGAGCTGGGGTACATCATTTGGTTGAGTGATGTTAAGCCTGATCCGGTCGGCAAGGTTGTTCCAGGAGATGGAGCCTCATACCATCATGTCCAGTTTAGTGTCCTAACCTTCTATCCTAAACTTCAGGAGGTTGTGGAAGGAGAGATCGTGGAAGTCACGGACTTTGGTGCGTTCGTCAGAATCGGTCCGACAGACTCTCTTCTCCATATCTCCCAGATAATCGACGACTACGTGAACAGTGACACCAAGAGGGGGGTGATCACCGCCTCTCAGACAAAGCGTGTGTTGAAGGTTGGCTCCAGAATCCGCGCGAGGATAACTGCGATCAGCCTATCGAGGGGGGAGTCGATCGGCAAGATTGGGATAACCTGTAGGCAGCAGTATCTTGGAGCTCTGGAATGGATCGAAGAAGACGTCAAGAAGGCTGCTGGTGTAGAAGGGTGATCTGTTGCCAAGGGAGCTTGCATGTAGGAAATGTAAGGCTTTGACGTCTGGGAAGGTCTGCCCCATCTGCAGTTCCACCGACCTGACCTCTAGATGGTCTGGGCTGATCATTGTCTTGGATCCTGAAAGGTCGAAGGTGGCGAAGATGCTTAATCTGAAGGCTAAAGGAAGATATGCTATTGAAGTGAGCTAGTTGTGCACTTTTGGCTTCTGACAGAGGAGACATCAAAGAAGCTAAAAGCGCCCCTCGGTATTCTTATACGGAATGATGAAGATAAGGCTTCTAGGGTGCTCTCCAACCTGCCTGAATGTGGTCTAATAGTTTCGGTCGGAGATGCCACATTAGACTACCTGCTTTCAATAAATGTCGTCCCAGACATACAGATCGTTGACTCGATGGAGAAGAGGATGGTGCGAGAGCAGCCTAAGCCAGCTCACGTGACAGCCTTCCACGTCTCTAATGCGAGGGGGACGATATCTGGCGAAAGCGTGGACGCCTACAAGAAGGCTCTCTCGTCGACGAAGCCGGTGCGTGTGATAGTGGATGGAGAAGAGGATCTCCTCACCCTCGTTGCGATAATTATGTCCCCAGCTAACTCGTGCATCTTCTATGGGCAGCCTCAAGAGGGGCTTGTTCTCGTCAAGGTTGACGACAATATTCGAGCCTACTGTCAGAAGATCTTCGAGTCCATGATAGAATATGGTGGATGATGTCTCAGAGGCGCCAGCGGGTAGGATATAAGCTTTCCCAGCAGCTGGCGTGCATATCGTGGATGGAACTTGAAGTTGACGGATACAGATGCAGCCTCCTAATATGTTGTGGCTCGGTGGAATCAAGTCGGCGGCTTTGTAAAGCTTAATTTACCTCTTGCAGCACCCTCCTATCCGACGGATATGTCTGAGTTGTCTCTGGTCAGCAAGGTGGAGAATCCTCTTCTTGGCCGTTTAGAAGTCTCTGCTATCGTAAAGGATGCTGCGTCTACATTAAGTCGAAAGCAGGCATGTGAGATGTTGGCGAAGGAGTTTGGTGTAGACGAGAAACTTGTTATCCCGATAGGCATTCGGGTTTCTGCTGGAAGGCGAGATGCGTTGGTCAACGCCTTCATCTACAAGAACGTGGATGATATGAAAAGGCAGCTTCCAAAGCACTATTTCGTCCGCCTTCTAAGCAAGGAGGAGCGTGAAAGGGTGAAGAAGGAGCGTGCGGGCAAGAAGGCGGAGAGGAAGCAGGTGGCTGCAAAAGGAGGTAGGCAGGCTTGAGTGAAGATAAATCGAAGAAGGCTTCTAGAGGCGTCTGGACCTTATATAATGTTGAAGGAGACAAGATAGTGTCGAGGAGGACTGACTGCCCAAAGTGTGGGCGCGGCGTCTTCTTGGCCGAGCATGCGGATAGGCTCACCTGTGGAAGATGTGGGTACACAAAGTTCAAGGCATAGGCTGTTCCAGAGCTTCTTTGACACCTGAATTCAATGTCTTCGAAACGTTGGGTGCCACGATCGGCCTAAAGATCAGACTGTACTTTGGCTCTAGGGTCTTCTCTACGTCGCCTCTGTTGCCATATCTTAGGTAACCCCTGCAGAAGTGGTATGCTACCTTCTTGGCTGTATCCTTGTTGATGGTGAATGCGAGCGAATAGTTGAGGAACTCGGCGATATCCCATGTTCTGTCTCCGTTGTTCTTGGCCTGCTCAAGGTCTGTGAAGTAGAGTTCTCCGTCTGAATAGATCATGTTGTCAGGTTTAGCGTCGCCTAGAGTGAAGCCGCACGCATGCAGTCTACCGATTTCTTCACCTACCTTCTCGGCGACCACCTCTCTTCCCTCCTTTCCCAATATTGTGCTTACGTTTTCTCCGCTGATGTATTTGGTGACGAGCTGGATTCTGTCGAGGTCGACTGCGCAGACAGCTGCCGTCTTGAAGCCGGCTATTTTTAGGGCCAGGTTCATCCGGTACTCGTTTGCCAGCCTCTTTATCGGCATAAACTCAAACCGTTTGTCTGTTAAAGTGGCAAGAGCCAGGATAGCCCACTTCACGTTACGCGGGTCCTTGAACCTCTTCACTATCACCTCACAACTCTTTCCATCTTCTTCGAAGACGATCTTCCGTGCGACATTTATGATCTTGTCGAGTCCTCCACCTCCCACCTTCTGTGACCTGTGTGTGGCGTCGCCTGACATCCCCAAGTTTTCTCTGACTCTAGCGATCCAGTCTCTTTCGTTCACTATGAGGTTCCCCTCAGGTATCTCTAGGTATCTTGATGGATGGGTTAGGTCAGATAACGGCTTCAGTTTGGTCTGTCTCCTAATCTTCGACTTCAGTTCGTCTACTATTATGCTAAGCCCAACCCTACCCGAATATAGGTGGGTAACATATGAGGTGATGTCACGTCTGGTCTCTTCGACTACAGCCTTCAGTTTCCCTATCTTGTTGAAGGCTTTGGCGTCTGATATCCAGACCCTATCGTCGTCGAAGGAAATGCTCGGGTTCTCCTGTGTAAGCTCGATCGCCGCCGTCCTGAAGCCATCTAGCGTGAACCCAAGGTTTCTTTCCCTGTTTGGTTCACTATAGGTCTTTGTGTAGCTGTAGAGTGCAGGCGGATAGAATATGGCCCTTCTCCTCAGCTTCTCAAAAAGGAAGTACTTGAGTGGAAACCTCACGTTATCTAGAAGTGGCTGATATTTTCCGTTGAACTCCATCAGAATCTCAACTATGACCCTCTTCTTGTATTCGACTTCAATGTTTCTGAGAAGCTGTTGGCCGACGAGAGGCTCATATATGTTCAAGAATCTTCCACATACAAACTCTCCGAGGCCAGACTTCTTCGCGTCATCAAGGAGCAGCTTCTGCTCTATTGCAAGTATCGAGCAGTCGATCGGGTCCTTCACGTACTTGTATCCGATCTTGCTCACATGATTTTTTAATACGACGATAACGTCGTAGTCGCTGTCTGGTCGAGCGTATCCTGCAGCATAGGAGCCGTAGATGCAGGCAGCTGACAAGTTATCCGGCTCATATTCTCTCAATAGGATCTCCAATATTTCTTCCTTGGTAGATTCTTTGATCGCCATATACTCTACACTAGACCTGACTTCCTTTCTATCTCCCTTATTCTCAAAAGCAGTATTGGATCAAACTTAACTGTCAAGATCATGCTGACAGGCACCCTGACCACGTTTTCTTCAGGTGGCAGCTCGACAACAGGCTTTCCTTTATTGATCCAGTTGTTCAGGGTCTTCTCCTTCAGCCTTCTGTCTTCGAAGCCGTCTGAGAACTTTCTCCTGATGATGTTGACGATCTTCTTGTCCGAGTACACGTATTCTGGCTTCATAGTCTTCTCTAGGTCAGAGTACATGGCTTCGAAGGTGCTTGCTGTGACCTCGTCGGATATCATCTCGAACCTGGACATCCTCCTGACCAGGTCAAGGTAATGGAGGAGCTCGTGGGCTAGAACCGTCTTAATTGAAGGCCTTGACCCATAATACAATAGAGCTGCTGAAACCTGGACGACGATGTCCAAGCCAGAGGGGCCAGAATAGGGCAGTGTCCTCGCATAGTATACGGCGATCTCCCCGGATCCACCAGTATATATCGGCAGAATAGGCTCCACATAGTATTCGGGAAACTTCAGGTTGGATGCTTCTTCGACTTCTCTAACACAAGACTCTAAAGTCAGAACCTTCCTCGAAAGGCTGGAGAGAAACCTTTTATCGAACAACTGCTGTATCTTCGCATCCTCGAACCTGAATAGCCTATTCATGCTCTTCCATCGAAGACTATTAGGGGGGACGACTATAAAACCATACTAGAGCCGACAATAGACGAGACCTCCATCAGCCGCCACAGTCCAATCCGTCTCCTATACCATTCACGTTTGCTTGATCAGGGCAAACTTTCGAAGGGTGCTCCTCTTCTTCAACTGAATGAATGTCTCAGTGTGGCTTACTCCAGGCAATATCGCGATCTTCTTTGACACAACACTATATAGGTCCTCAAGGCTCTTAACGTGAACTTCGACGATCATGTCAAATCTTCCAGTAACCTCGGAGACGAGCACCACCTCAGGAATCTTGGCGATTTCTTCAGCTGCCTTATCCCTCTCCAAGGATTCAACGTTTACTCCAACAAAGGCCTTCACGTTATAACCCAACGCTTCCTCGTTCACTTCGATAGTCATCCTCGTTATCACACCCTTTCTCATTAGCCTCTTCACCCTACTGTACACCTTCGACTGCTTGACGCCAAGCTTCTTGGACAGCCTCGGAATCGATGAGCCAGCGTTCTCGTAGAGCTCATCTAAAATTTTTAAATCGAGTTCATCTAACCTCTTCATATTAGCCGCTTCACCATAATAAGAGGTAAAATATAAACAAAACGGTTTGAAAAACAAGAAAAGGGACGGCTCATGCGTGGCTGTCGTTTTGGCCGACAAGCAACGCTCTCAGCTTTAATACGGGAGGCTTTTCTATAAGAATATGATTTTTAGACTTGAAGAGCTTAATGTTGGAATGAAAGCCGGAAAACATAATCAAGTAGGGGTCATAAAGTTAGATGATCAGGCCTGTCTCTTCAGGGGCTAAAGGATGGGATGGTAGAACAAGGATTAACTGGGTCATAGAACAACTCTACAACGTCACCATAATCGAGAAGTAGCAGCCATCCAAGAGAGCTACAGAGTTGAAGAATCGAAGAAATAGAAGAAGCAGGATTGAAAGATGTCGTAACCATCCCAAAGTCTCAAACACCTGAGAAGACTTCAAGCAAGGGGGAATTGGCTGTGACATTTTTAGGGCACCGCTATCTTAGAAAAATTTATATAAAGAGTCAAAATAATGCATTTATGCGCAGTTCAGAAAAAATTACTGCCAGCATAATCATAACCTTTTTGATAGTTTTGTTTTCAGTGCCATCAGTTCAAAGTCAATATGAAGGAAATGTCTTTACAGGAAGTAAGATAAGGGTTGGTGTAAACGATTTTGGTGCACTAGGCGTCGATGACGAAGAACTAGGTTCAGTAGGCTTCCAATATCCAATAGGAAGTGAATATGAGTCTTTAGCCACAGGATGGTGGGGTGACGGATGGTCGGTCTTCTATGGTGAAAACTCAGCTGGCTTTAGCCCAGACGATTGGCCTTGGGGTACAATAGAGGATGTGACCCCAACCGTCTCTGTCCGAACTTTAAGTGATGGTTATCTAAAGACCATTGTTCTAAACACAAATGATGGGCAGCTTCAGTTAACATTCAAGATCAGATTCTTTACAGATAAGAAATTCTTGATAGTGGTTATGTTCATAAAGAATGTTGGAGCAGCAACAGTTCAAGACTTGGAAGCAAAAAGGATCGTCGACTGGGACATATGGTACCCAGAGATTGAAGATTATGACAATTATTTCGGTATGGATAATATTAGGAAGCCGAACATGAACCTTGCTGTAGCCTTCATCAACTCAAGCGTGTCTGGAGGTTATGGAGACATGGATATCGCTTCAATCGATACGCTTAGACCAGTATACATGGGGTTTGCATCTCGTGAAAAGCCAACAGACTACGACCTAGACTGGGACGATTATGAGTCTAGAGATATATATGACCCTTATAAGGTTTCACTATCGTATGAAGGTGCAACTTCAGCGTACTTTGATGGCTGTGTGGTCTATCAGTGGCTACTTGGTAGATTGAAACCGGGAGAAACAAAAGCATTACACATGGTTTACACAGCCGGGGACTCCCTAGAAGAACTTGAAAAGAACGTTGCACAGGCATTCAAAATTGCTGTAACTATCCGTTAAATCTTCTCCCTTTTTTTGCTAGGCTCCACTTGTAGTGGTTATAAAAGCTTAATGGTTTTGTGGAGAGTTTTATCTCTCCGGTTTGGCATTCGTATAACTGTATTACCTATTATCATCATGCTATTGGAATTGGCACCTGGGTTGCAGGGAAAGGACTATGATTAACGATTTAGGCGGGTGAAATATCAATTTCACCAAAAATGCACTATATTGTGGTAGTAAAGTAACAAAACTATCGGGCGTAGTTGCAAGGTTCTCAAACCTGATCGGGTAGACAGATATGTCAGGTTGTCAGTTGACGGCTACATAGAAGTGGCAATAGGAGACAGCATATATAATTTCTACGGAATAGTAAGGTAAAGGCACGTAGAAGCGGAGCCCTTTTTTTATTTAATATTGGCATAAAATTTAAGTATATTGTCATGCCTTGGTATGATGACGAAGTTGTTGAAAGTTAAAAAACTCAAATATTTTGTGCCGATACTTCTACTACTTCTAACAACTATGATACCTTCATCACGAGGTACAAAAACTGGGCCTAGCACGTGGTTCTATGCCCTATCATACGAGAGTAAAGGGGAAGGACAATAAAAGTACGAGCATTGGTTTTTCGCTGTAAATGACATGGATCTGCCCGTAGAAAGATCTAGTTTAAAGGACTTTGAGCTCTTTGGTGTAAGCTACACAACATGGGGCGTGGACGAGGAAGGTTGGTCGGCTAAGACGATCGTTTTCGGGACTTTACGATATGATGAGGATGAAGGGTGTTGGGTGCCTGATCAAGAATCCCATGTAACAGGCGGGGGATCTATGGTTGTTAGGCCTGTGACGGTTTCAGTAGATTATGAAGACTGGGAGAGGGCTGTTTTCAAGATTTCTGCAACAGATAGTTATGGCTCAAAGGTTGCGATCAGTGGAACATATACGTGCGCAAGTGGCCCACCAGTTTACTACATCAACTTGATGATAAAGCTTACCGGACAAGTCTATGAATACGATCAAGAAAATAGTAGATGGCTTCCGACTGGGGATATAGAGACACATGTTCTTAGACTAAGCGGATACCCTCAAGACTACTATAACCTTCCACCGTATTGGATCATGGCATACGCCTATCATGACCAACTGACGTGGTTTCCACCATATTGGCCGCTTGACTAAATAGCCCTCTTTATTTTTTTTAAGATACATTTTAGCCAGATGTATCGACTTGCTTAATGAAATTTTTAGAATCCTAGGGCCTACATCTTTCTATTACTGCCTATAGACTAAAAAGTCATGGCAGCTTGGAGTAGAGCAGCTATCACTCAATACTGTTTTCCAGAATATTTTATTGTGTCTTCCCAACAGGTACCTGTCTCATTCCACTCGCCTGATAGACGAATCATCCATAACACTTAAATAGACAAGATCTGTCTCAAACCTCACGGAAAAGGTGTAAATAACATATGAACAAAATAAAGACAACCATACTACTTTCATTACTACTTGTGGGGGCATTCACACCATTCATGGCCGCTAGAGCCTCAACAGGATACATACTAATAGAGACGGACACCCCTCCAACGCCTGCGCCAGTAGATGTGGCTGCTGGAGCGAACGTCAGCCTAAACTTCGGTCAGGTGACGTTTTCAGGTGGCCAGTTCTATCTTGTCTGGAGCAGGGACGGCTTCTCACAGATCTCGTCAGGCGATTTTAAGTATTCGCCAACATTTACGACAGCAGAACTACATGGTACTCCAACAATCTCGAACGGTGTCTGGATTGGAAATGACTGGGTTAACATGTCCATTCCAAAGAACATCGGCGGAGGACACTACTATGTGAAATGCTTTGACGGCTCAGCGACATCCGTTGCGGTAACAGACAACTACATCAATGTGCTGCCAAGCTTTGAAGTTGTCCCAGACTGGGGACCTGGTGGCACCTCGATCACACTGAAGGGTTACGCCTTCACCTCAAGCGGCAAGGTTAACCTTAGCTACTGGGACCCGATCGAAGGAGAATATGTGACGATACAGAACCTTCTGTCAGCAAACGCGCTCGGCCAATTCAACTACTCTATGAAGGCACCTGATATGAAGCAGGTACTGACACCCGCCGATGAACAGCCAATAGATTATGAGATAATCACATTCAGGGCTATTGACAACAAAACAGGATATGGTTCTTTAGGCGAACTTGACTTTGACTTCACCGAATACGATAGGGGTCTGCTGCAGGCTGGCGATCAGCTGGCAGACTTCGAAAGCGGCTACCTGTATGGTAATGCCACAGACTTCACCGGTATCATACAGTTGGGAGTAGGAGAAGACCTTATAATCGCAGGCCAATACTTCTACCCAGGCAACGTGACCATCTGGTGGGATGGCACATCACAGATTGGGACCGCGTTGACGAACAGCAGTGGATTCTTTAACAAGACGGTGCAGGTTCCGATAACAACCATCGGATCCCACAATGTCGTCTTGAAGGACAAGAACGTGAAGTTCGTATTCACGATAGAGGTGATGCCTACTCTGATACTTGAGCCAAAGGAGGGGCCGATCGGCACTGTTGTGACCGTTAAGGCCTACGGGTTCGAGGCTGACACAGACTACTTCATATACTGGTATGAGAAGGAATATGGTGATGACACATGGTATTGGCTGGCTAACGCAACGACGGGATCAAACGGCCAATTCAAGACTACAGTGAAGTTCACAGTCTTCCACACATACGGCGGAGAACATGACGTTTCAGCTACCGACACCTATGAGGGAGAAGAAGCTTCCTCCATAAGCGAATATGCGACTGCTGTGTTCACTGTAACCCTGAGGCTACGCATTGTTCCTAGCACATTTGCCAACGACGGTAAGTTGGTGACGGTCTACGGTGACGGCTTTGACCCGACATTGGGCTACACACCAAACATAGACAACAACTATCTCGGTGTAGATCATCAGAATTGGGACTACCCATCATCGGTATACGCTAACGGGACAGGTGACGTCGAGCTTAAGTTCGTAGCCGCTGGGTTTGCCCCTGGCATCCATGTGTTCTCAATCTATGCTGGTGGTGAACTTGAGCCATTCTTCGTCCTCTTCACTGTAACAGGTCCATCTCCTGACACTCAGCTGATACTGAACCAGATAACGACGTCTGCGAACGAGCTTAAGGCTTCGCTGGCAGCCCTATCGTCTTCTGTGAGCTCTCTCTCCAGCAAGGTGGATGCACTGAATGCTGCTCTGACGAAGGGTGTTCAGGACATCAGAAGTGATGTTGCCGGTGTGAAGAGTGACGTTTCAGCGCTATCGGGTGCGGTCTCTTCAGGCTTCAGTGGTGTCAATGGCAAGATAGATAGCCTTAGCAGCAGTCTATCTGGCAAGGTGGACGGCGTTGGAAGCTCTCTGTCGAGCAAGATAGACAACTTGGGTACTACTCTGTCTGGCAAGATTTCTGACAGCGCGAACAGCATACAGTCTTCTATATCCAGCTCAAAGGACGCGATCTCGAAGGATGTCAAGTCATCGGTTGGAGACCTATCGACGTGGTTGATCATCATCGGCATACTGGCTGCTATAACATTGGTTGTCGAACTAGCTATTTTGATTAGAAGGCTATCCTAAAGGGGAGCCTTCACACCTCCCTTTTTTGTGTAAACTCTTATATACGGGGTTCTCTCGTACACTCTTTGGTGTAGTGGATGGGAAGGATAACGATATTGACTGGGTTCTCTCTCCTCGGTTTCGCGGTCGGCTTCATCGCCTACCTTATCGCTCCTGGAATCGTGCAGTTTCTGGTGGATGCCCTGCCTGCGATATTTAGCAGCAAGGAGGTTGCTGGCGCATTTCTGTCTGGTCTTGCTGGAGCGATAATCATGGATATCTCGATAATTTTATGGTCTTATATGTCAAAGTAGCTAGGAGAGAGGTTTCTTCTCTATTTTTGCCTGGATTATGTGTTTGCCTTCAGATGGTATGCTCGTGTTCTGTAGTATCTTGAATGTTAGCTCGTTTCTTTTGGCTGCTCCTGCTAAGGCGAAAAGCCATATTGTGGCAGGTAGTCCCTTGGATGTCATCGGCGCCTCCAGGGTATATAGTCTTGTGAGTGGATCATATCTTGTTGTTGAGTCTCTTCCAAGATTCTCTGACATGAGCGTTGAAAGTATCGGCTGCTGCACTTCGAAGCCTTTGCTGAATAGGTCAAGTTGCAGTGCTGTAACAAGGTTGTCGACGAACCTTTCTCCGATCTGGTACAGTTTCTCCTCGTCCAAGACTGACTCTGCTACTGCCTGTATGAACGCATCATACACCTTCTCTTCTCCAGAGTAGAGGCTTATCAGGTCTTCTCCTCCAAGCTGTGTTATCTGGAAGGCCTTCTTCCAGTTGATAGATTTCTTATAGAATCTGTCTACGATCACCTCTTTCGCCAGCTTGCAGACTTCTCTATCCTCTATTTCGGTGATCTTTCCAGACTGTTCGAGTAGGACGGCTGTCTTGTCGTCGAAGACCATTATGTTTGCGCCTATCGTCTTTCCTGTTACGCGGAGATCAACCTTTGAATCGAATCTTTCAAGGACCTTTTCGTCGTTGTATGTTCCGATGACGACCTTCACGCTTGCCTCTTTGGAGAGGCTGTTCAATGTCTCCACGTTTGCCGCCAGCATGTTGAATCCCCACCAGTTTAGCGCGGAAAGGAAGGTGTCTGATGTGTTGGATAAGAGCTCTCTAAGTCTCTTCTCGAAGGACTGTGGGCTGTAGACTCGAAACTTCTTCTCTTCAAAGTCCGAGAATATTGGAGCTTCTCTTCGAAGTTCCCTTATCTTCTTGTATGTTAGGATCATCCTCTTGAACCTCCTCTTTTCATAGTTGAGTCGTCTTGTGAAGACTTCCTCAGGGGCTACGGGCACACAGACTGTGGGGTCTTTGCCCGCGATCTCGACAACCCCCTTTCCTGCCAGCGATCTTATGACGCCGTAGACCTTTGTCCTCGGCACTCCTGAGCTTATGGCGATGTCCTTGACCTTGAGTTGGCCGTGTCTTAGGAGGGCGACGTAGACTTTTGACTCATACTCGCTCAACCCAAACTCCTCAAGGGAGACGTTTACGTCGCCGACGCCCAAGCTTGTCACCGCCACTGATGTCACTTCGGTTACAGCTGTCTCGGTAACATATAGAATAATAGTGGGATGTCTGGGATTTAAGACTCGGTGGTAAAAAATGTCTAACTTCCAACAGAAATGGGTGAAGGAACAGAAGCCGGGTATGGGTGACAAGGTGAGGGAGGCTATAAGGCCATCTGGCCCTCTTAAGCCACGACTGGAGGATGCTGTGCGTGCGATACAGACTCAGGTTGCGAGGCTTGACGCTACCTCCACGAAGCTGAAGGAGAGGGATGCGGCGATATTCAATAAGGTCGTTACCGCCATTCAGAAGCATGATACTCAGCATGCGAGTGTCTACGCGAACGAGCTTGCTGAGGTTCGAAAGATGAACAAGATGGTGACGTCCTCGAAGCTTGCTCTAGAGCAGATCATACTTAGGTTAAATACTGTCACAGAACTTGGCGATATAGTTGTCACTTTGGCTCCTGCGATGTCGGTGATAAGGAGTGTCAGGTCTGGAATAATCAGTGTGCTGCCTGAAGCGGAAAGAGAGATAAACGAAATCAGCGGGTTGTTGAGCAGTATACTTGTAGACGCTGGCCAAGTCAGCGGGTCGACACTGAACTTTGAAGCCGCAAACGAGGACGCGGAGAAGATACTTGCAGAGGCTTCAGCTGTAGCGGAACAGAGGATGAAGGAGAAGTTTCCGGAGCTTCCGACTGGCGTTCCTACTGGAGAGTCAGCCTTCACTTAAGCACCTTAGGTTGAAGGCGGTTGTCTAAGCCTGATCTTAGGGTTTGGGCAGCTGTCTTCTTCCCCCCACCTGTTTTTTGGTGATCGCATTTGAATTGGAGAGTCTGGAGGGTAAGAGACGACAAATCTACACGTGACCGTATTGTAGAATCTATCAAGCTGATAGAGGTTTATCGTAAGCAGCTTGAGGGCATAAAGAGGCGTCTTGAAATGAGGAGAGAGAAGCTGTTCACTTTGACGGTTAACTCTCTTGAGGAGAAGGATAAGCTTCGTGCGAAGGTCTATGCGACGGAGCATGGTGAACTCAAGCGGGTCATCAAGGTTGTGACCATGAGTGAGCTTGCGTTAACACAGATAGTTATCAGGTTAGAGAGCATATGTGACACAGGGGACGTCATTGCTCAGGTCTCTTCAGCCTTCAAGGTTGTTAAGAAGATTGGGGAAGAGATAAAGTCGATAATGCCGCAGCTCGAGGATACGATGCAGGAGGTTAATAATGTTCTGACAGACACGTTGGCGAGCCTTCAGCAGATAAGCCCTGAAAGCTCGATCATACTTGATGTCAGCCAAGGCGAAGACATCTTGGAGTCTGCGAAGAAGTATGTGGACGAAAAGATAAACGCGCTTGAGGAGCCTACTCCTGAAACTATTGAGGCGGCTTCAGGCAAGTACTCTTTGGACAAGATCCAGAATATCGTCCTCTTGGCTTCAGGAGAAGATGAGGAGGAGTCTTTTAAGGCGACGCTGCTGAATGCTCCACATCCAACGCCTGAGCAGGCCAGCCTAGACAGTAAGGTACTCGACTACGTAAACGCCAAAAACACTTATAATGTCATAGAGATTGCTACAAGTCTTGGTGTCCCAGTGGACAAGGTTGAGCAGTCCATATTCCGTCTTGCGGCAGCGGGAAAGATACGTCCCGAGGAAGAGTGATGGTGTTGAGTAACCAGGCCGCAAAAGAGCTTGAAGATTCAGCCTACAATTATGCCTCACAGGCCATAAGAATGGACTCTCAGGGCTCATATGGGGCTGCCATATCCTACTACCAGAGAGCTATAGCCACCCTGATAAAGCTTGCACAGCTTTACCCAGACTATAAGCTGAACAGGATGTACCTTGAACGTGCCGCGGCATATCAGGAGCGTGTCAAGGCGTTGCAGGCTGCAAGAGGTGTTACGCCTGCAGCTGATCAGGCGGCTGGAGATGTTTCCTCGGCTGCGCCAATGCAGTCTACGAGGTCTGTTGAGACGCTGAAGGCAAGCTTCGACGAGCTTGTTATGAAGGAGAAGCCTGACGTGAAATGGGAGGAGGTGATAGGGTTGGATGATGCGAAAAGGGCGATAAAGGAGTCGATCATCTTTCCGGTTAAGAGGCCTGACCTGTTTCCTCTAGGGTGGCCTCGTGGTATGCTCTTGTATGGTCCTCCTGGCTGCGGTAAGACGATGCTCGCAGCTGCTGCGGCAAGCGAGATAGAGGGCTACTTTATCACGGTCGACGCCGCCTCCATAATGTCGAAGTGGTTGGGTGAAGCGGAAAAGAATGTTTCGAAGCTCTTCAACTATGCCAGAAAGCTTCTTGAAGACAACGGTCCAGTGATGATATTCATCGACGAGCTTGACTCTCTGCTTGGAACAAGGTCTCAGGAGGTTGGTGGAGAGATAAGGGTTAGAAACCAGTTCCTGAAGGAGATGGATGGAATCATAGATAAGGGTAAGACCATTCAACTCTATGTGATAGGTGCAACGAATAAGCCTTGGTCTCTTGACTCCCCTTTCCTTAGACGTTTCCAGAAGAGGATCTACGTCCCACTGCCTGATCTGAAGGCGAGGCTGGAGATGTTCAAGCTGTATACTGCACCCTTGAAGCTTGACGCCTCCGTGGACCTGAACCAGCTTGCGAAGCTGACCGAAGGCTACTCAGGCAGCGACATCAGGGACATATGTCAGTCGGTTCAGTTGAGGGTTGTCTCTGAACTTTTCGACTCAGGGGCGGCTGTTGACAAGAACTCGCAGACGAGAGAAATCAAGATGCAGGACTTTAGGGAAGTGTTACGCTTTAGGAGGCCAAGTGTATCTCCTGAAATGCTGCGTGCGTTTATTTCTTGGACTGAAAACTTTAAGGCGCTATAGCTGCTCTATTCGAGGTCGGCTAGGGAGTAAGCCTCTTTGGGTCTCGAGGGTAGATGATCGTCTCCCTTATGTTCTTCTGTCCTGTGATCACCATGAGGAGTCTGTCAACTCCAAGACCCCAGCCTGAATGCGGTGGCATGCCATATTCGAAGGTGTCAAGGTGTGGCTTGAACTCTCCAAGATCGAGCTTCTGCTCCAAGAGCCTCCTCTCCAGTTCGTTTCTGTCGCTGACTCGTCTGCCGCCTGAAGCCAGTTCTAGGTAGCCGTACATGAGGTCAAAGGACTTAGAAACCCTTTCATCTCTTTTCTCGATGTAGAAGGGTTTTATTACATTAGGCCAGTCGTATATGAAATAGAATTCCTTGAGTATTCGACCGATTCTTCTCAGATCGTAGGTTTCTAGGTCTTCCCCCCATCGGATCTCCCTTTTTCCCTCCAGCATCTTTAATGCCTCAGAGTATGTTATCTTCTTGAATGGTCTGGCTGCTCTGGGAAGTCTTGCACCTATCGTCTTGAGCTCCTCTTGATTCTCTCTGCCGACGTCTTCTATCACCCTACAGACGACTTCTTCAGCTACATCCATCGCCTCAAATTCGTCCATGTACGCTGCCTCCATGTCGAGGCTTGTGAATTCGCAGACGTGTCTTAGTGTGTTCGATTTTTCGGCTCTAAAGTACTGTGCGATCTCAAAGACCCTCTCAAGTGACATTGTAAGCTGCTCCTTGTAAAGTTGGGGGCTCTGTGCAAGATATGCCTTCTTGCCAAAATATGATAGCGTGAAGAGGTTTGCGCCTCCCTCTGCCGCCTGCCCTATCAGCTTAGGTGTGTTGACTTCCACGAAGTTTAGATCATAGAATGTCTGTCTCATAGACTTGATGACGGTGTGCCTTATCTTGAATATTGACAGGATCTTCGGGTTTCTCAAGTCCAAGGCTCTTGCGTCAAGCCTCTTGTCGAGACTCGAGAAGACTCTTCCTGTTGGGTCGATCGGAAACGGCGGATTCGACTTGGATAGCACTTTGAATCTTTCAGCCAAGACCTCTTTAGGAACGTTCTCTGACCTGCTTCTTTTGACCTTACCAGCCACCTCTACGATGCTCTGCCTGCTTGCGCCGTTTGCTGAATTGAAGACTTCCTCTCCTACGATGTTCCGGTTCAGGACGGCCTGTGCGAGCCCGGTCGGATCACGTATTGTCACAAATGTTATCTTTCCAAGAGGTCGAATGTCCTCTATCCATCCCCTGAGGATCGCGGTTCTGTCTTCTTCTAGGCTCGGGATTTCATTCGCATAGTATCTTCTATGTTGATGCTCTACGTTCATACTCGATCATCACATCTAACCCTCTCAACAACTTTAGGACTCTCTTAACAGCCTTCTCGTCCAACTTCTCTTCCGCTCCTCTACTATATGGTAAAATTACCTTTGTAAGCTTGCTGCCATCTGGAAGCCAGACCATGTTGACTGTAAGAATTCGTGTCGGATAGAATGCTTCCTCCATCAGCTTTCGGTCGGTGGCGTCGGCTTCGAAGAGCCAGACCTTCCTGCCGAATAGCCTGTTGATATCTTCTATCGTCTTCGGACTTGATCTTAGAAGCTTAAGGTTTCCACTTCCGAAGAGTAAAACTATTTCCCCATTTGATTCGATCGCCTTGACAAAGGCGAGCTTATCCACTATCTTATCCTTTTCAGCTAATTTCGTGAGCTTCACTGAAGATTCAACGTCTAACGTGGTAATCTGCCCACTTTTCAGCTTCTTACTGTCTTCTGGGCATAACGCGCCTGTCTTGGCGCAGAAGTTGCAGATCGGAGCCTTCAAACATACAACCATCAACACTAGCTTCTTCATGGTAAATAAGATTTATCGAAAGATGCCTGGAAAGCCCACATTCTAGGCTATTGGATCAGTAAGTGAAATTCCAAAAATAAAAAATTGGGTTGGCTAAACCCCTTACTTACCTATCTCGATAAGTATAGAGCTGACGTTGCTCACTGCGCCGGTTTCGGCGTTCTTGACCTGCTCCGTGTCTATCGATATATTCTTGACCTTGACGTCTGTCGCGAACCTCTTCATGAGAATCTGTGCTGTGTCAACCGCCTTAGAAATAGCCCTTCCCCTCGCTTTCAGCGTTATCGGAGACGAGCCATTCTGAAGCAGTGTCAGGCAGGCCAGAACATAGTTCATCACCGGCTTCTTGCCGATCAATACAGTGCTTGTATCTACCATCTTGAATCGCCGTAGTTCAGCACATGGAAAGTAAACCTTTCGTTTATATATGTTGTGGTCGCCACATGACCTCATGAAAAGTCTTTCGGTTTCCTCACAACGCCAGAGATGTTCTCTTGCTTCAAGAAACTTAGGAGGCCGTTGGATAAAGTCAAAGTGCCCATTCTTTGAACAATCTAATGGAGAACAGAGTTCACTGCAATGGGTGGTGATGAAAACTTAAAGAAGTTCCATGAATAAAATCATGGAAGTGTCAAAAAAGATAAAAAGTGTACCGTGGAAGATTCAGTGGATGGTATGCCTATCACAGATACTGTAAAAAAGCAGATAGCCCAGAGGAGACGCCTATTCTTCAAAATATGTCTCAGATGTGGTTCCAAGAACAATATTCGAGCGGACAGATGCCGAAAGTGTGGGTCCAAAGACTTAAGATTAAAGAACAGGCAGGTTGGACCTAAGAAGTAGGCTGACCTGATAGATGGGCCAGTGGTCTAGACTGGTAGGACGAATCCCTCACACGGATTAGGTCGTCGGTTCAAGTCCGACCTGGCCCGCTCTCATTTGGATTTTGGTCCGTCTCATCATATCATGATAGTTGGCGTGAAGTCACACCAATATCCCTTGTCTTCTTTGGAGACTATAGGATAGTTTTCGTAGCCGACTCCGGAGAAAACACAAACTGTGGCTCTTCATACTTTAGTGCATTTATCTTGTTTATCCAACATGGTTATTCCTTTCCTTATTACGCCCAATATCTTTTCACGAAATCATAGTCACTCTTTTACCTATTAATCAATTGATGGAGGCCGATTCAAGATTTCCAGCAAAAGGTTCTACATACTCACTAGCCGTCTGAGTTCATCTATGACCTCCTCTGTGTTATTATATGTCCTTTCTGGGAGATGTGCAAGTAACTCTTTCGCGTGAGCTCTCTTTTCTCTTGTAATGTCGATGACCTTCCATCCTTGGTCTACAAGTAGCTCCTTTTTTGATATAGGATATTGGGTGTCCTCTTCGAGGACGCTCTTTAGCGAATTTAGCCCTTGATTTCTGGTTACAGGAGGGAAATGGCCTGTTTTGAGGTAGGTCTGATATCTTGCTGCATCCTTGTACATTTTGATGCCGTGGAAACTGAGTGTGATTTTGCTGTGTTTGCCTTTCTCTGTCCTTGCATGTATTTCCTGTAGCTCTTCGTCTGTGAACTGATAGATGTTATCTTCTCCTTTGCCGAATAGTCTTGAATAGATCTGGTCTGTAGGATATAATGGTTCTTTGAATGATAGGTCTGATATTGGAATTATGTTTTCTTCTTGCATCAGCTTGAGAAGTGCCTTGGGTGGTCTTCTTTGTCGAGTTCTCGCTTCCCACGCTATCCTTTTGCCGTCTAAATTTAGGCTTTCGAAGAGGTCTCTTATGGCTTTTATCTTGTTGGGGGTGTATTCTATGGCTTCTGGTGTTTCCAGAACTATTGTCTCAGACTTCAAGATATCGCACATCCTTTTGGTGTAGTCGAATGCCTTGAAGGTTTCGTTGGTTGGCTCGAGCTTGTTCTTGTGGGAGGCAACTCGGTTGAGACGTACAGAGAATTCGAAGTCTTGAGGGGTCCTTCTTCGCCACGATTGAACAGTTCGGTATGGTATCATCTTATAGAATGTTGAATTCACTTCTACGAAGTTGAATGTTCTCGAGTACGCTTTCAGCGGATCCTGATCAGGTATCTTGAAGTAGTGCCATCCTCCTGCTCCTACAAGATATTTGGTCAAGCTTGGAATATGGCATACGCTCTGACTTAAAACCTTTATTAGCCATTGGCAAAATGTGATGATGTAAGGATTGGATTTGGCGGTCCTCCATTTTGGGACGAGCGGTTGGTCGTATAAAGAATGGGTTGGACCCTTTTATGATAAGAAGGATAAGATGCTCTCCTACTATTCCAAAATATTCAAAAGTGTCGAAATAGACTCCACATTTTATCGCTATCCAACAAGGGAACAGGTCCACGGTTATCATAAGACAGTATCTGGAGATTTTGTTTTCGCCGCAAAGCTTCCTAAGCTTCTGACACATGAGAAGCTCTTGAACACAAGCTTGGGGGTGAAGGAGGATCTCTTCCGTTTTTTGGAGTTGTTGGAGCCTCTTCAGAACTCTGGTAAGCTTGGAGCTATCCTCATACAGCTTCCTCCAAGTTTCTCGTATGGAAAGGACCACGATAACCTTTCAAGCTTCATCGAAATGTTGCCTCAAGGATACGATTTTGCGGTAGAGTTTAGGGACCGTTCATGGTTGAGAAGCGATATCTGGAAGCTTCTGAAAAGACATAATGTAGCATACACTATAGTGGACGAGCCCCTTCTACCACCAGAAGTCCATGTCACAGCAGACTTTTCCTACATCCGCTGGCATGGGCGAGGAAAGCGCCTCTGGTACAACTACCGCTATAGCAGTGAAGAGCTCGAAAGGTGGGTGCCTATAGTGAATGAAGTCAGTGAGAGAACTCAAACGGTCTATGGATACTTTAACAATCACTACCACGGGTATGCACCAGAAAACTGCATTCAAATTCTAGAAATGTTACAGCTTGCATTGCCAGAACAGGTTCGGGTTAAAGAGAAGATTGCCCGATATGTTCTTCAGAAGAAGGTGGCTCGTGAGGAGACGCTTGAGGAATTTGGCTTGGATACAGGGAGATATGACGTTAGGGACTTGATCTTAAAGTTGACTGATCAAGGGCGTCTGGAACGTTCAAGTACAATAAGAGATGAAGAAATGAAGGTTGTAGAGGTGACCGAAGGGCGTGTTTTTGCAAGGGTCAGAGAATACGTAATTGAAATAGATAGGGTTAACGGGATCATTGTGCACGACTGTGATGACTGGAAAAAGGGTCTTGTAAATATGAGGCTGTGTAAGCACTTATGTAAGCTTTTTCTATCGCTTCCGAGGGAGCAGTCGTCTGCGCTGTTGACGGAATTGATCGATAGAAGGAGACCTTGGAAGCTCCAGTATAGGTAGATTCTTTCCGGTAATGTTAAGCTGGGAGGAAGTTGACAAGATTTCTATGTTGACAGTGTAGCCTTACCCAGTTTAATTAAGACAGGGGTTTGAGGCGCTAGTAGAAGTAATTGATCGTGTACCTTACGGTAGCGCCATAGAAGTAGTTGGTGTTTCTTACAGTTATCTTTGTGGTGCCTGGGAAGACTGGTATCTTGAACACTCCAGATGTGGCTGCGCCTTCTAGGGGGTAGCGGGCGTATTCTATGTTGGTGTAGTTGCTCGATATTGTGAAATAAATGTACTGTGTTGATGTGAAGTTGAACATGATGTATCCCGCGTACTTTGTACTGTATAGGAGCGATGCTGTGCCGTTCTCGGCGAGAGTGAGGGTCTTGTTCTTGTCTAAGACGGTGTTCTTCTGCAGGCTTAGTATCGATTGAAGGTCGTTGTATGTGGACTGGAGGTTGTTGTAGGCTGTCTGTAGGCTGTTGTATGATGTCTGAAGGCTGTCATATGATGATTGGAGGTTGTTATATGATGACTGCAGTGTGTCATATTTTTTCTTCAGATCGCTGTATGAGTTTTGTAGGCTTGAATATGATGACTGGAGGCTTGTGTAGTTTGATTGGATGCTGTTGAGTTTTCCTTTTAGGTTATCGAAGCTTGCCTTCAGATCATCGAATGATCGCTGGAGATCTGAATTTGTTGTATTCAGCCTGTCATATTTCAGTTTGAGGATATTGTAGTCGTTGTTGGCTGTCTGGAGTCGCTTGTTGCTGTCTTCTATCAGCTTGTCATATCGGCTTGCGAGGTCATTGTATGAGGCATCTAGTGAACTGTACCTGTCTTTTGTCTCTGTAAGACTGTTGGATAATTGGATGTTTTGGTCGGTTTGGTAATATAGTAGTGCTGAGATGCAGGCTAACAGTATGACTAGGATGACCGTTAGGCTCTTCATTTTGTCGGCTAAGATGATCGAAAAGAGCTTGAGTTTGTCCTTTTTCTCTTTTTCCATTTTGTGACATCCTCTTGCTCACGTGATGTCCACTAAAGTATTTTAACCTATTCCCATCGACTCTTTCGAGAAAGCTGCAGCCTCCACCTGCATACGATGCGAGATATTAAGCTTAAATAAGCCTTGATTTGTATCTCGAAACTGGGAAATGTCCACGTTTGTGCCTACAAAATATTTTTTGACGAATGGTGTTGGCGTACACCGGGATAGGCTCGCGAGCTTCGAGCTGGCTTTGCGTGATGCCGGCATACAGCACTGTAATCTGGTTTCGGTTTCGAGTATTATACCTGCAAGGGCTAGGAGGATTTCGAAGAAGGAGGGTTTAAAGTATATTTCACCAGGCCAGATCATCTTCGTGGTTATAAGCCGGAATGAGACTAATGAGCCTAACCGCCTGATCTCTGCTTCGGTGGGCTTGGCTATTCCTCAAGATAGGTCGATGTATGGCTATCTGTCAGAGTTTCACTCTTATGGTATGACAGGTGAAAAATGTGGCGAGTATGCTGAAGACCTTGCTGCCTACATGCTTGCGTCGACTTTGGGTTTGGAGTTTGATCCTGACAAGAGCTATGATGAGCAGAAGGAGCAGTGGCTTATCTCAGGTAGGATCGTCAAGACATCGAACATAACACAGTCTGCTGAAGGAGATAAGAGGGGCTTCTGGACTACGGTGATCTCTGCGGCTGTTCTTCTTCCATAGGCTCCAAAATCTTTTATAAACCGATAGATTAAGCTAGGCTGGAGACGTATGCCGAGAGAGATTCTGGAGCCTAAAGAATTCAGTAAGCTCGCTTCCAGCGTTGAGCGTGTCACGATCGTATGGTATGATGACTTCGCTAAGGTGAAGGCGAGGGTTGGCTCGATTCTCTACACGTGTAAGATGCCTCTTGACGTCGTGCAAAGGTTTCTTTCAAGCTTCAAGGGTGGAGTTGATGAAGTCAACCAGAAGCCTGAATCAGTGAAGCCAAGAAGGTCACGCAGGCGGAAAGCAGGACAGGTATCGGAAGGCCAGGGAGCATCGGCCTCTTCTCAAGAAGCTTCAAAGTAATATACATGCCGACCTTTATCGTGGTCAAGGCGAGGACGGCTAATGGTATTCCTCCGACGCTGTATGCGAGGGCGGTGGACAGGGAATAGAATAGGAGGTCTCCTAAGCCGACTTCTATCGATCCAGCCTTCACCAGGAGGGGTGAAACACCTTTATCGTGTGAGGTCTGTGCTAGATGTTTGAGTGGGCCTCTGAAGACATCGTATATGTCGAATAGAGAGAATCCGACCAAGAGTATTCCGACAGCGAGGTCTGAGAACATCAACTTGATCAGGAAGGCGCTTGCTCCAGTCATCCATATCGAAGCCGGTGTAGCCAGATGTGTAATGTTCTTGGCTGAAGATATGAATGTTACGGCGGCTATGATGGTGCTGGCTCCTATGATGATGTACTCTTGCATCTCAGAGATTTCTGGAAAGAGTAGTATGGTGGCTGTCCAGAAGAGTATTCCACATAATATGCCCTTAAGTGAAGATACTATGTAGTCTAACCTCACTATCTTCTTCCTCATCACCCAGACGAAGATGAAGGACACAACAAGTGAGGTGATGATCAAGTATATTGTGTTGCCTGCTGCCACGAGTGGGTCTGAAGTTGATGGCATAAGTGGCTCATCATACATTTGCTTTGATGATATTTGGAGGGCTAAAGTCAACAGTTCGGAGAGTAGGACGAGGAAGGCGAGCTTGTAGAAGGTCTTGAAGAGGCCTCACCTTCGACTCTTCAGCTTTTCTCTGCACGCGTTGCAGAGAGTTGGAAGTTTTTCGTCGACTTCCTTTATTGAATTGGAGAAGGACATGATGCATGTTGGTTCGAGGCAGTGTGTTAGACCCAGCAGGTGTCCGATCTCATGCGCGCTTTCCTTGAATATTCTTTCTTCGACGGTCTTAAGTCCAAGGTGGACTCCTCCTGGTAGGATGGCGAGTCTGGCCGTCGACAGGAGAGATGCTCTTTTAGCTATGTTGGTGACACCGAAGACGTAGTTCATCTTTGGCATAGATATGTCGACGCTTGTTAATCCCAGAACTTTACCTTTCCTGTCAGCATCTCTTCTCGCAGCGACTAGGCCTATTATAAGGTCTGCCTTGTACTGTCTTCTTGAGCTGTCATATTCTTGGGCTGAAAGGGGTATCACGTCGATTGAAACATCCGGTTCTCTGTCATAGGACCTTATCGCTGCCTCGACTTGAGTCATGTACTTGTAGCCGTCCATGTTGTAGACTGGGTAGACTGATATCTTGTCTCTAGAGCTCATATTCTCCACCTGCTCTTGGAGCTGTTGCATCTAGTCCGAATTTATCTTTTATGTCTTTTGCGAACTGGATACAGTTTTCTTCTTCGCCGTGCATGGTGAACACCTTGGGGCTTCCTTTCATCTTCTTGAGCATCTCCAAGAACTCGCTTCTTCCACTGTGTGATGAAAAGTCAAAGTTTCTAACTTCTGCCTTCACCTTCTGAGGTTTGCCGTTGATCAATGCAACCTTGCTTTCCAGCATCTGCCTTCCTGGGGTTCCTCGAACCTGATAAGATACGAAAGATATCCCATTCTTTGGGTTTCCACTGACTCTCTCGTTGTAGAATGCTGCCGCGCCTCCGACCAGCATCCCAGCCGGAGAGATTATGACACATCTCTCTTTGACGATCCTCTTTCTATCCTTCCAGCCTTCTACTCTCTTCACCCAATTAAGTGCTTTGGACAGTAGGCTCAGGTCTCTGACGTATTCACCATTCCTCAGCAGTATATCGTTTGTCTTAAGGGCCATGCCATCCATGTAGACGTCGTAGCCGAACCTTTCCTTATAGAGGACCATCGCGACCTCCTGTGCCCTTCCAACTGCGAAGGCTGGTACAAGTAGGGTTCCATCTCCTTCAACGACCTGTCTCGCATATTCCACGAAGCTCTTTTCCACCTTCTCTCTGTCTTCATGTTCCTGTAGGGCGTATGTGCTCTCTGTTATTAGCACGTCTACTTCGCCCAATTCTATGTCTGCTCCTCTGAGTAGGGTTGTCTTTCTAGCGTTTATGTCTCCGGTGTATATGACCCTTTTCCCGTCGATTTGGATGGCTGCCATGCCTGCGCCTGGCAGATGTCCCCCCTCCTTGAATTCCACTGTCGAATCTTTGACTTTGGTGGTCTCGTTGAACGAGGTGCCATTGAGGTGCTTTCTCATGTTTAGGAGGTCTATGTATTCGTAGGGTAGATACAATCCTGAGAGGCCTATGAAGTCTTCGATGAGAAGTTCTGAAAGTTCGAATGTTAGGTCTGTGGTGATCAAGGGTACTCCATCGTCTATGTATAGTATCGGTACTGCTCCCGAGTGGTCGAGATGTGCGTGGGTGAGGACTACAGCGTCCAAGTCTCTTGGCTTGACGTGTATTGGAAACCCAGGCTCTTCTCTAGAAAGCATTACACCATAGTCTAGTAGGAGTCTTGTCCTTTCTCCGGCTAGGAGGACACCTGATCGTCCAACCTGTCGAGTTCCTCCGAGGAATTTTAGTCGCATATTTGCTGTATCGACATAGACATCATTTTATACATCTTTAACCATTTCCCTTGCGATGGTAATTAGGGTGTTTACTGGCAAAGAAAGGTTCAGAGGTTGCGCGCTGATCACGGGCTTTCATGGGATAGGTTTCACCGGATACTGGAGCGTCAAGTATCTGATTCAACAGCTCAAGGCTGAACGAGTCGGCTTCATAGAAAGCATCTTCTCTCCCCCAATATGTACGGTGCACGGTGACAGGATCGTCACACCATTTGAACTCTATCGCAAGGAAAACCTCGTCTTCTTCAAGGCAGAGGTCTCTCCACCCAGAGAAAGGGAATACTCTTTCTATGTGCAGTTGGCTGACTGGATCGCTTCTGCGAAGTTCAAGGAGGCTTTCTTGATCGGAGGCTTAGATTCCACGTTGAAGGATGATGCTACAGCCTATCGGATCGTTCACACAAGCAAGTATGCTGTACCTGAGGTCCTCAAGGATTCTCTGGTGCTTGAAGACGACCGGCTTATTGTTGGGCCGATCGCGATTCTCCTGAACCATTTTGAAGCGATAGGTTTTCCAGCTCTGTCTGTCCTATCCTTTGCCGCCCAGAATCGGCTTGATCCAAGAGCTTGCGCAGAAGCTCTGTCTGTCTTGAGCAAGGTCTACGGTGTCAAGGTCGATGTTAGACCGCTTATAGAAGGCGCAGAAGCTATCGAGCAGGAGCTGGCGAAGCCAACGGTCAGAGAAGAAGATAGAGAGAAGGCCACTGGTTCATTCTACTCCTGACCTTCTCCCACCCCTTGAGCGTATGACTGAAGGGTGGGCTTTCTGCCTATTTTAGTAAGCCTTCGATTTCGTCGACGATCTTTTCGGTTCTTCTATCGTGGACGATTCTTTTCTCTGGAATCGTCTTGCTTTTTCTGAACCATTTCACTATTTCCTCATACCTGCCATTTGAATGGTCTACTAGAACTGCTTTCTTGAAGTCGTATGCTGAAAGAAATCTCCTGAACCTTTTGACCGACTCCCTCTTCATTTCCTCGTCTAGGGGCAGTGATATCTCATGCTGTGAGAATGGGTATATGTCACAGAGTTCTATTGGCACGACGCCTATGGGAAATATGCCGGCACAGAACTGTATTTCATCTATCCTCTCGCCTATCCTGCGTTCTGTTGCAGCCCTAAGGCGGTAGAGGAACGAATGGTCGTTTGTAGCAGAAAGATGCACTACTATGGTCTCCTTCTCTATGTTTACGTTTTCAATGATCCTATTGAAGCTACGTCTTGACTCTGGCCTATACTGGTCTGGTGTGCTGCAAAGGTATAGTCCGTGGCTCTTGAATATTGATGTTCCCTGCTCAAAATACTCCGTTAGGTCCTTGAAGGTCTTGAAGGCCGCCCAAGTCTTGGGATGTGATCTGGACTTGGCTGCCACGTATTCCCATAGTCTGCCGTCGGATATCGCCTGCTTTATGCCTTTGACTTCTTTGGAGAGAATATGTAGGTTGTGTGTGGCCAGCAGCCTAATCATGTCGCCGCTTTCTCTTATCTCGTTGGCTGTGTAGTTGCTGCAGACGGTGCATTCGCATGGAAGATATCTTAAGTCGTCTAAATGGTGTGTTCCATGCTCGGTCATGTATGCTCCCCTTCTGGCGTAGAGAATGTATGATGCAGAATCGAATAGGTCACAGCCAAGCGAGACAGCTATTGGGAGGGTCAGCGGGTGGCCTGCGCCGAAGAGATGAAGTGGCCTATCTAATGGTATATTCCTCTTCGCAGCCAGAATCATTTTCACCAGATGTTCGAAGTTGTACTGTTCCATTACCTGAGTCGGGCTGCCTAATGCGAAGATGTCGAAGTCGATCTTCGACATGATTGCTGCACTTTCTTCTACTAGGTCGTAGAATGTTCCTCCCTGTATGGGCCCTGTCCACAAGATTCCGTCTCTGTCGAGGAGAGGTTTGGATCTTTCCGCCGCCTCAAATGTCTTCTTGACTGTCTCTTCAGCTCTTCTTCTATTCTTGGTGAAGCCGGTGGGTGTGTCCAAGATGACTCCTATATCTGTTCCTATCGACTTCTGGAATTCGACGATCTCCTCTGGTGTTGTCTCAACCTCTCCGTACTCTAAGAGCTGGTAGGCTCCTGAGTCGGTCATTATAGGCTTGTCGAAGTCTAGAAGCTCATGTACTTCATATCGTTCTCCACTTTTCCTGTTTCTTTTCAAGATCAAATATGAATTTGTCATCAGTGCGCCAAATCCCATCTTGGCCATCTCCTTGGGTTTTATCGTCTGATTGAAGGGATGGATGACAGGCAAGACCGCTGGTGTTTCTATTTTTCCTCTTCTTGTCTTTAAGATGCCTATTCTAGCCGCTAGGTCGGTCTTCTTCACTTCGAAAGTTGGCATCCCATCATTGTCTTTTCGCAGTTTCTCTTAAATATTCCTCGTAGATTTCTCTTACCCTGATCGTCGCCAGCCCAACACCTTCTACACCCTTTTCTGTGACTTTGATCTTGTCCATGACCATGATCGTTCCCAATTCCTCCATCAGCCTCACGTTGTTCGGGAAGACCTTCTCCAGTCTGGCAGCTAATGCTCTCAGATCAAAGAGTTTCTCGGTTAACTCTATTCTTCTCACAAAACTACCATTTATTATCAGCTTGTTGATATTTTCTCCTCCGACAACATTGCTCAAAATAACGTTCAGGTTTTCGCTTATTGCAGAAAGTTGTCCACTGTATTTTGTCCCATCCATGGTTTCGATTGTGACCTTCTTGCCGACCAAGTTCACCAACTCTTCAGCGAACTTCTTGGTTGTAACGGCAGACATCAAGAACCTGCTCTGCATTGGCTATCTCCAACTTCTATTTTAAACTTACCTGCTGTGGCGATGCTTGCATGTCTACGTTGTCTGGAAACAAGATGTTGATCGAATTTGTCAAGCTCTCTCCTATAATACCAGCAGCATGTAGCTTATGTATTCTAGATCAAGTAGATGATGCAACTTAGAGGTGTATTCGATAAGAGCACCTTTCTAGCAGATCGGCCACATGGAAAAGGGGCGGTTATGTCCACTATGCGACAGTAGACTTCTTCTTGTCGAAGACGAGCTTGTATGCCAATCATGTGGCTACGTCCTACAAGACGATGTGCAGGCTCCTATATCTAGTAGGGAAGCTGCCTATTTAGGTGGCAGGCCTATCTCAAGCTATGAGCTTGGTAGTTATGTCGGCCCTCCCAAAATTGATTCGATGGATAATACTTTTCAAGGCATGGGTGGGGGGCAGTTGAATATAAGATACCTTAAGATGGTCTCAGATTACGGTTTCAAGTCTTCAAAGGGTTATGAAGAATACTCGTGTATGCGTATAATATCCCGTATATGTGATAAGTTGGGGCTGCCGGAAGCGGTCTCCTTATATGCCCTAGACTTGTCCAAGAACTTCTTGGATGCTAGATCGAAGGCTAAGGGTATAAGTATACCGACGGTCTGCCTCTATTCTCTCATGGTGTCCTGTAAGAAGTTTTATGTCAACAGGGTTAACACTAAGAAGCTGGTTCAGATCTTTAAAGAGCTTGGATATCGTGTTAATCTCTCATCGATCATAAGGATGTCTATTGCAGTCGATGTTCCGTTGACACCGAAGCTTTCTGAAGACTACCTTTTGACGATGATACCTGCTGTGACCTCTAACCCAATAGTGAATGAGAGAGTGAAAAGATACTATTCCTCCTCTGTGGAATATGAGAGAAAGCTGTATCGTACGATTATGTCTGTGCTCGCTTACGTTGAAAAACATAGGAAGGGTGGACATAATCCATACGCGTTGGCTGCCACATCAGTTTATGCAGGAGAAATAGCTCTCTCGAAGATAGAAAGGCGTCAGCCTATTTTTTCTCAGCATATCGTCTCCCAGTCTGTTGATGTCGCAGAATACACTATAAGAGAGCAATATGGAGAGCTTTTTAGAGACGCGGTCTCATCTTTTCTCTTTCAACTGGCATCCTCTAATCCCTGAATGTGTGGGCTTTCTGCGCTGTTCTGGTAAAATGTTAACGAGAGCTCGTCGTAGACTGTAAACTTTCTCTTGGCTGAGTCGAGGGCTCCTTGGAAAGACGTCGAACAGAGGAGCCGACAGCAGATCGTGAGAGATTGCTGATCTAAATGTATCTGCGAAAAATGCACCCTACATTCTCCAACATATCTTGAAGATAAGCCGATTACATAGTTTCTGATCTGCTCTTCTGTCATGTTCGAGAAATCAGTTTCCCCAATGGTATTCTCTAGGTATGCCTTCATGCTATCTATTTCCGCTAGCAGCTTATCGAAGTCTATGGAGTAATCGACCAAAACCTCGTCTTCTCCGTGAACCTCGTTTCCAAGGCCATCTGACACCTCGTACGCTAATTTCAACATAAACTTTGTGCCATTGTATTGGGGGAACTCTTCCAACCTTCTAGCCTCTGCCTTCTGGTTTTCTTGAAGCTTGCTGCAGACGGCTGAAACAGATGCTTTCATGCGGTTTCTGGTGTACTCTAGTTGTAGGCTGGTTTCCTCCAGCATCCTACTTACTTCCATGTACTGGTGTATCTCTCTCGAAGATGTGTTGGCATCCAACAAGTTGAGGAACTGCGTCACGATGTTCACTTCCAATTCGTGGACTTTACTCTCTAACGTGGCGATCCTGCTTGAGGACTCAAAATAGTTCACGATCTGCCTTTGGCCTGATAATATATATAGGGAGCATAGGACGAAACTGAAGAGTATGACCAATGTGGTAGAGGTGTTGATCATCGCTCTCCTACCCATACTTCTATCACCAGCTCAAGGTCTGCCTTAAAGAGGTTGAAGGTTGCTGTACCCTTGTTCCTCAGGTCCGGAGTTCCACTGGAGAAGGATGAAGTTCCCAGGCTTATCTTCATGTATGTTGACTCATGTAGCCGATTTGCTGACAGAAATCTTTCTAGCAGCTCCTGCATCGTTCCTGCTTCGATGGCCTCAAGTATTCTTGGAATCTTGTAGCCTATGAGGAACTCTTCAAGGACCTTCTGCGCCTTCTTCTGGTTATCTTCTGCCTCCCGATAGTCGTGTAGGCTGTAGAAGTAGAGGTTGTTTAATATGACTGTTGTCATCACTATTATCACAATGCATGATGTAAGTTTGTCAAAGAGCTTGTACATTTTGTTTCTCCACCAGATCATGTGAGTTGGGCTTCAAGCCCTACTGTGGCATGATATATTATGAGAGCGAGAGCCAACAGTATCAAGATCAAGATGAGAAAGTACATGACCTCTATAGCTAAATCGATGACTTTGCTCATCCGCTTTCCACCAGTATCTTACCGTTTATCTTGGAAATCGAAAGTTGGCGATCGAGCTCTATGCTTGTGTCATAGAATGTGACGTTTGCGCGTTCGTCGATGCTTCGATCTTTTGCATGTAATGTTATCCTTGTGCCTGACGTCGTCAGAGACAGCCTATCGCCGAATGTGCTGGAAAGTGAGAGTTTGACTGTCATGCCTTCTTCAAGTTCTCCGCTGATCTTCGATATGGAGGTCAAGATGGTCTTGTATTGCTCGAGCTCGCATGTGCTGTATAGGTGCTGTACAGTTGGAGCCAGAAGCAGTAATGTGAGGACTCCAAGGGAAACGTATGCTGTGAAATCCCATGCTCCTTCTATGGTTTCACTCGGCATCTTCTACCACGACTAGGATGTATCCATCCTGTCTGCTCAGTGTGAGCGTGGCTCTTCCATAGGTGCTTCTAGTATCCTGTACCAGGATGTGGAATGGGTATCTTCCAACATGGAACTCCTGGCTTCCTACGACGATCTTCAGAATGTTATCGCCGTATGTGATGTAAGCATCTTCTTGTAGGACCATATTTAGGGAGTTGTCCTGTCCGAGGTCGTAGGTTCTCCATACTGCATCATCCAATTCTCTGGCATATGAAGAATAGCTGTCTTCTAGCACTTTTCTGCCTGCTTGTTCGATGATGTTGTACTGTGTTGGCAGTAGTGTAGAAGCTAAGACGAGTCCTATCCCGACTATTAGACATTTCTCTAAGATTTCAACCATTCTTTTTCATGAAATCATGTTGTTGGCGTATTTAAGGATAAACAGCGCTCTATGCTTGTAGTTGGGCATGAACTTGAGGGGGATTCTCGGGCCTGTCAGGAAGCGGCCTACGTCTTCATCTAAGAGACCTAGTCTCTTCGTTGAGCTTCTGTCAGAGGACGGCGTTGGCCTCCCTAAGATCGATGGCTATCCCCTGGAAGTTTTCGAGGTGTCCCTGAGAAATCTTCAAGGTAGAAGCCTATACCATGTATCATGTTCTAAAGAGTTTCTCTCACGGTTGCTGGAGACAAAATATTTGCTGGATGAAGTGTCGGATGATCCTCATCTCATGGACTTTGGGGAGGTGTCTTTAGACTCCTTCACCAGACATCTTGGCAGCCTCTTCCTGTCCAGGATGACTGAAGATCGCCTGAGGGAAGAGGATAGGACAATTTTGGGTCTTGTCCTAACCTTCGAATATATGAAGATATCGAGGATTTTGCCTCTTATGCTGGATCCTCATGTCCAAGAATTCTACGTGGATTCTCCGGCGACATCCGTATACCTTGACCATGACTTGTGGGGTAGGTGTCTGACGAACATACAGTTTACACCAGAAGAAGTTAGGGCTCTGACTACTCACATGCAGACATTTAGCGGTTACGCGCTTGACTATTCCATAAACTCCCTTAAGACCGATTGGCGGGTTAGAGAATATGTGTGCAGAATTTCCCTTGACATATCGCCGCTTTCTGCAACCGGCTTCAGCTTGGATGTGAGAAAGATATCGTCGAAGGTTCACACGATGCCTCAGCTTGTTAGCTCGGGCGCTCTCTCGAAGGATGCTGTCCTATACCTGTTGTTCTATTTGAGCCTCGGCCGAAATGTGACCATAATAGGGGAATCCAACTCGGGAAAGACCACGCTCCTTAACGCTCTAGACCTTCTGCTGCCACCTCAAAAGAGGAGGATATATGTAGAGGACGTCGTGGAATCGATAGACCTGCTCTCTTACAACTATCATCAGGCAAAGTACAGGGTTTCACCTTATGACATCGGCGCACAGAGAAGCTCAAAGAGTGTCGAGGTGACCAAGATTCTACATCGCTCTCCGAACATAATTATTCTTGGAGAAATTCAGACGAGGGAGCACAGTGAAGCCCTGTTCAGTTCTCTATCCTCTGGGATACGAGGCATGCAGACGTTTCATGCCACATCTGTGGAGCAGGCGTTCAGGCGATGGATATTCTCCCATGGCATAGATCCCGTGAGCTTAAACGAGTTGGATGTGATTGTGCAGATGAATAAGACTTCTACCTTTCCAATCAGACGCTACGTTGCCTCCGTTTCAGAGGTTTCGTCTTCCGGCTCTTTAAGTTCGGTTGGGGAGAGGATTCATCTCTCTCTAAACGAAGTCTTCGCTAGAGATCTTGGAGGAGATATGGTCTGTCTGTGTCCCATAGAGAAGACTTGGACGTTCAAGAAGTTAGTTGGAGTATATTGTGAGACTTTTCTGAAATCGTATTTTGGGACGATGTCGAAACTTTTTGGGCCGATACTTGATTCAGGCACCTCCTTCGATCGCCTTGTCAGGCTCGTTTCTGGTGCATGGAGTGAACTGAATGAATCTGCCAATGTCTGAGCTGAGAAAGGCTTACTTTTACAGGAAAGTGGACGTGCGCAAGCATGTCCTGGTATCTATTCTATTTTCTCTTACGCTTTCACTTGTCCTGGCCTTGATGTTTCCAGCTGAAGGTCTTGTATTGAAGGGCTTCTTGTTTTCTATGGCTTTTGTCGTTTTACTGTATTTTGCCTTAGGCTATCCATATCTGGTTTACTCACAGCATCGTTTTATCATATCTTCTCTGGGCTACATGGCGCTATCAGACCTGAGCATAATCACATTGTTCTCTTCACTTTTTGATGCCTGCTATCATGTCTATCGGTCTGGGTACCCAATAATTTCTTCTATGTTTAAAGATGTAGTGGTATCTGGTCTTAGAGGTGAAGATGTGTCTGAGTCGATTATTAGGTTAGCTGATTTTCAGCCTTCATCTTCTTTCAAAGACGGCCTTCTCTCGGTTCTACTAGGTTGCCGTACAGCAGGCGACGACGTCGTCAAGACATATGGGGAAGCCGTGGACATCTACAAGTCCCTGACTTCGCAGCTGGAGACAAGATTCTCTGTCATGATGGGTCTATTCTTCTTCTCTCCAATAGTGGGTGTAATATTTTCGTCCATATATATTCGCGATTTGTTTCAAGTTGTAGCCTTGACGGCTTTTCTCGTCATACTTCAGAGTCTTATCTATGTGCTTCTGACGAGAAGCCTTGTCAGACATAGGCTGGTGTAGAGGTTGCGGCTGCAAAATAAAGGCAATGAAAGGGAAGTTAAAGGGTTCGACGAAGTATCCTTTCTAGAGGATCTGTCGAAGAAGATGCTTGAAGGATGTAGTCTAGAGAGAGCCCTCCTCGAGGCTCTCAGGTCATCTAAGGTGCCGGCTATAAGAAGGCGTATGATCTACCTGTTGAGGGGAGGAAGCTGCTCAGAGGTTATGGAAGGTCTACCTTTCAGCTCCACTTTGCCGCTTTTCATCCTAGACATAGTGAAAATAAGGGCTATCTTCGCTGGCAAGGTAGCGCAGGAGCTTGTGTCCATACTTCTTTCTAACAGGAAGCTCGGTAGAGAAAGATCGAACTTGCTGGAGCTTCTCTACCACAGAAGCCTAGTAGTCGTAGGCCTGCTAGGTCTCTCGTTAGCTGTCCTGTCGAAGATCTCCCCGATTCTGTCTACACTCTATGACTTCGACTTCTCGGTCAGACTCGGGACGGGTGCTCAAGGCATTGTTCAGTCCTCTTTTGCGCTTGGGCTTGTCTCCTCTACGCTTTTGGCGCTGCTTTTTGGTAGAAGGAAGCTGATCGTCTGTGTCCTGATCTATGTCGTCTTCTACTTTGCAGGATACTGTCTGTCTTCGCCTTTGGATACCTTGATCAGCCCTTGACGTTGGCGATTAAATACGTCGATGACATATTATGTAGACCGAGGATGGCATTGGAAGACACGATATCGAAGAAGATGAAGAGGCGTGCTGTTCAACTTGTAGAGGAGGCGATCTTGATTTCTGTAGCCCTCGTTGTCTTGAGCCTTGTGATGGGTGGAATAGAGTCGGTGCTCAACCAAGTCTCTCAGCTGACTTCTTCCATTTGGAGCTCGGTCTCAAAGGCGGTTGAAGACCTATTCGGTTTTCTATGGAAATGGTGAAGAAAAAGAATCTCTTTTGAAGGAAGGCAGGTCAGATGATCGACATAGTGGACAGAAAATATCCGTGTGTGAAGAAAGACGATAAGATAAGGTTGTATTCGGTGGTGCAGCTTAGACCTAAGCAGATTTCCCAATTTGAAAAGCCCGAAGATATATCATCTGCCGAAGTTATTGTATCATATAGGAAGGCGGTTGGCTTTTTTGAAGGCCTCTATAAGGCCAATATTCCACTGCTTTATCTTGTATCTGTTTCCGCGAAGCATCAGTCGCCGATTGGAAGGCTTCTGAATTTGGCTCTTAAAGGTGGCGGGGAAGACGATGATGGGGGGATGTTCGAGCAAGCCGTCTTCGCGATAACGTGGGTTGAAGGCGCAGCATCTAAGATGGATTTCATGAAGTCTGACCTTGACCAGCGTACAAGAATATTGTGTACTGCAGCCAGTGTAGGATATGGAGACTTTGTCCCAGAAGTGTTGACTGGAGGCGGCTTGGAAAGCTTCATCAAGTCTATAGTTCAGCCGAGGGGGTCGTTTGAGGGCTCAGAGGATGTTGAAGGCTTCAAGCTTCCGCTTCTTTTGAGATATTCTCCTCTTCTGCCGACCAAGTCGTCAGCGGACGCCATTCCAGCATTCTATATCCCAAACTTCGAGGAATCGGGCTGTGAGGGGATCTATTTGGGTCATGTATGGTCTTCGGGTGGCCTAGCTCACAAGTTCTTTCTGAGGGACTCTGATCTTGCGCAGCATCTATGTGTTGTTGGCATGACGGGCTCAGGGAAGTCGACAACATGCAAGCTAATTCTCTCTCAGATGATGAAGTCTGGAAAGAAGGTTATGGTGCTTGACTGGCACAATGAATACGCTGGCTTCTTGAAAGAGATGGGTGGTGTAATAGTTGACGTCGGCAAGGATAACTCGTTTGTCTTGAATCCGTTGGATGCGATCAGTACATCGGACATTTACGAGCATATCGCCCTCATCACAGACATATTCTCTGAAGTTTATCGTTTTACAAGCCCTCAATCGTTCACTTTCAGAACCGCGCTGATGAACCTCTACGGCGACAAAAAAGGTTTCACCCGCTTTCCGACACTCTCTAATCTGGTTGATTGCATCGAGCAGGCTCCGATAAGGTCGACCTATGATACTGAGACAAAGGCAGCGTTGCTTAGACGCCTGGTTCCTTTGACTCAGGGGCAGGCGGGTTTGGCTCTCAACGGTGAAAACACTTTTTCGATGGACTCTATACTCTCTAACAACGTCGGCGTAGAGTTGGGCAACTTTAGAGACTTTGAGACGAGGGCGATATTTTCAACTATCCTCTTGAAGATGATCTACGACTACAGGCTTCTTTCGGGGCTGTCCTCGGCAGGGCATGTCACAGTCATCGAAGAGTCTAGGGCTATTGTGCCTTCGAGGCGGGTTGAGGATCCTCCGTCTATTGGTGAAAAGATGATCTCCGAGCTGAGAAAGTTTGGTGAATGCATGATCTTCGTCGCCCAGTTTCCAACTCAGATTTCTTCGGAGATAATCAAGAACTCGGGTCTTAGGGTGGTTCATAGGGTCTCATGGCTTGAGGACATGCGCATTCTCAGGGAGACGTTGGGTTTGAATGATGAGCAGGCGAAGTTTCTCTCATCTCTTAAGACCGGGGAGGCTATAGTCAGCGTGGGCCGGATTCGGTCACCGTTCTTGTTGATGGTCGACGCGTCGTCAGTAGCTGTCGGGAAAGAATCTTCTCAGGTCGCCTTTGTCTCTGGCAAGTCCCAGCCAGTCGATGTCTGAGCCATCGTATTTTGTTTCCCCATTCAGGGCCGAAAGGGCTTCAGTGAGGGTCTCCTGAGGTTTTCTCGATGACGTATCTATCACGTGTACGTTTCTCTTTCCGAACCTCCTTATGGTGTCAAAATATGATGTCCCAAGAATTTCTGCGCCGACGTTTATCAAGACCTTTCCCTCAGGATACCCTCTCTGTTTAAGTCTCTCACTGAGAGTGTATGGGTTGCATCTTAGGACGATGATAAACTCTAGGTTGTCGGGGGAAGACACGTAGGGTAGAAGGTGGCCTACAAGAATGAAATTGTCGTGGGTAGTCTGTTCTGCCACGATCTTTTTGAGCTTCTGGGTGTTCGCTATCACGCCATATCTGTCTTTTCCTAGGATGGCCCCTTTTGAAATACACAACTGGTTTATGTTTATCACCCTATAGCCAGTAGCGGCAGAAAGTCTTTTTGCCAGTGTCTTCTTTCCTGTTCCAGGTGAACCAGTTATCCCTATGCGGCTGAATATGGTGACCACTTTAGTCTACGGTCTGTTGGCGGGCGGAGGTTGGAGTGAACTCGATTGTGAGCTGGGCGCCACACTTCTTGCATGAGCCATTCAAGTAGATCTTTCTCACTTTTGAGTCCTTAAGGGAAAGCTGCTGGTTTACGACAACATCTTCTGAGCCACAGATAGGACAATTCATATCGTCCACCATCTATCTCGATTACATGCTCGTATATTAAATTTTTTGAACACTTTAAGGTTTAAAGGAGCCGTATTCTTCAAAAGGTTTTTTAACGAGATTGAATGAGTAAAAATCGACTGAAATGGTTCCAGTCGATCAAGATAAGGTGGTTAGAGCTGTTGAAAAGGCAAGTAGGTATGTTGTAAGCGTGAACACGGTCACGCTGGTCTCTGACTTCCTCTTCCGTAGCATGCCGGTTGGCGGCCTTGGATCAGGGATCATATATGGTGCCGATGGCTACATAGTGACCAACAACCATGTAGTATCTAATGCTAGGAGGATCTCCATCACTCTGCCAGATAACAGGATCACAGAGGGCTCAGTTGTAGGCGGCGATGCCCTTTCGGATGTCGCTTTGATCAAGATTCCCAGAACCGGGTTGACGCCGGCAGAATTCTATGACTCAGACTCCCTTAAGGTCGGCCAGTTTGTCTTGGCTCTGGGTAATCCATTTGGTTTGGCTGGTGGGCCAACGGTTACTGCTGGCGTGATAAGTGCTTTGAAGAGAAGGATACAGGCGCAGGGGGGTCCTGTAATAGAGGACCTGATTCAGACGGATGCCGCCATCAATCCAGGCAACAGTGGCGGCCCGCTTATCAATCTCGATGGTAAGGTCGTCGCCATGAGCACTGCGATAATCCCATACGCTCAAGGTATAGGCTTCGCGATCACAAGCAACACGGTTCAGAGGGTGGCTGAAGAGATGATCAAGTATGGGAGGGTGATAAGGCCTTGGCTGGGCATAAATGGAATCGACATGAGTAGTGGGATCGCAGAATACTATAACCTTGCTGTAGACTTTGGCGTGTTGGTTGTCTCTGTTGTCGAAGCCAGCCCAGCCTACCATGCAGGGCTCAGAGAGGGAGATATCATCATTCAAGTTGACAAAGAGAGGATCTTGGGGTTAAGCGACCTTCTCGCACAACTTTGGAGGAGAAAGGCCGGCGATGAAGTGTCTCTGAGGATCATCAGAGGCGAGAAAGAGTTTCTGTCCACGACGAGGCTTGTGGAGTCCCCGATGACTTAAAGGGGTCAGCTGGAAATCCGACATGCTCTGGCGTTCAAATGGGTATGTATCAGCCTTCAGGTTTCAGGAAACTCTCCGACGATGACCTCTTCTCTTGCACCATCCAAGTATATCTTGAAGAGTTTTCCCTTGTACTCGTAGGTTACAAACCATATTGGGGCGTGAAGATAGTTTCTCTCGAGGATCTTCACTTCGGTGTTTATGGCTAAGATCTTGTCGACATCCCTCAATGCCAGATACTGATGCAGCGATTTAACTTCTTCTATGGTTCTGTCAACCGCCTCTTCGGCATCTATTTCACTGTTTAAGACCGTACTGTATCTTTCGAGCCTGCTTACGTCAAATGGGCTCTTTGATGCAAGCCCTAGGTGATATTCTCTTTCAGGGAAGGGTGCATTCTTTCTGGCGATGATCACCCAATCATATGATTTCTTCAGCTGATTCTTCTTTGGTGTGGTGGGTCCAAGCCTTTCGAAGAAGCCTTCATAGGAGGTTGTGGCGTCCAATGATATTATCCACAGCGGGACATAGACGAGCTTCTTCTCGAAGATTTTTCCCTTCTTTCTTAGGTCAGGAGGTTTGAGGAAGCCTTCGGCGAACCAGTCGATTACGATCTTGTCCACTTCGTCTACGTCGACTTGGTTGATGAACATGCCATGCTCGTATGTAAACGACTTGGATAGGTCAAATAGTCCGGTGAAGCCACAGTAGCCGCATGTGAAGATTATGTCTCCCTTATCGAACTTTAACGGTGCACCACAGTGTGGGCAGTTGACTTCCTTGATGATTTCAGACATACCGACAAGGTTATAAGTGTGAGCCATGGCCTTTTTAAGGTTGCTGTAGTATGGCAAGCCTCGCTCAACTTAAGGGTAGAATGGTGGTAGTTCTTGTCTCCCTATTCTTGTTCTTCGCTGTCTTCTTCTATTTGATCGCATACTTCTTTGACGTAAACCCAATATTCAGTTTCATCTTGGCGGGGCTGTTTATACTGCTGCAGTTTGCATTAGGTCCGCTGATGGTTAGGCTCTCGACCGGCCTTCGATATCTGAAAAAGGGTGAGAACCCGTGGCTTGAAGGCGTCGTAGGAGACCTCTGTGGCAGGGCGGGTCTGCCAGTTCCAAGGCTTGCAGTAGTAGATGACCTGACTCCGAACGCCTTCACGTTCGGCTACTCTGCTAAGAATGCGACCTTGGCTGTCCACAGAGGGCTGTTGGAGAAGCTTGACAGAGAAGAAATAGAGGCTGTGCTTGCCCACGAGCTGGGGCACATCAAGCATAGAGACGCACTTATAATAACCGCCATATCGTCACTGCCTCTTCTCGCCTATCTCATAGCGAGGGCTACTCTCTTTGCAGGTCCATCTACTGGAAGAGGTCGCCGTGGCAAGGGGGAGGATGGTGTGTTGCTTATCCTTTTGGCGGCTATCTCGTACATAATCTATGTTGTCGGCCAACTCTTCGTCTACGGCTTCAGTAGGATGAGAGAGAACTATGCTGACGCCTATTCGGCTTTTTTGACCAAGAACCCTCGGGGGCTGATTGGGGCTTTGGCGAGGATAACCTATGGTCTCGCCTTGGCGCCTAAGGAGCAGGCGGGTGTGAGGGCATTCTACATTTCTGACCCGATTCTTGCTGCACATGAAGTTCGAGAAGTCATGAAGAGGGGGGATGTATATGATCTGAATAGGGATGGTGTATTGGATGAAAGAGAGTTGGAGCTTGCCATGGAGAAGGAGGCTGACTCTAGGTGGGTGAAGATGAACAGCCTTTTTGCTACACACCCTCCTACCTTCAAGAGAATACTGTTGCTTAAGCAGATAGAAAAGGAAATAAGTACTGGTGTTGTCAGCGAAGCACGCCTTTACAAGCTGTTTTAGGCTGCCTTCTTTATTTCTTCTTTGAGCTCCGCATCCGTCTTACCCGCAGGATCTATTCCGAAAGCCCTTGCAGCCTCTTCAAGCCTCAGCCTTTCAGGGGTCTTGTCAAGCTCTTTAGCAGCTTGGTCTATCTCTTTCTGAATTTCCATCTTTCCCCTCTGAAATTCTCCTGTAGCCTTTCCGATGCTTCTTGCAAGTTCAGGTATCTTGCTTGCGCCGAAGAGAAGTACCACAAGTACGACTATCACGAAGATCCATTCTTGTCCGGCGATATTAAACATGGCCAAGTCCTCTATCATTCTTATCCACCAGAAACTCCTACCATAGTTCTATTTAACTGTTTTCCTAGATATGACGTATCCAAGCCCATACAAGGCTATCATTGGCAATGCAACGAACCACATCGTCACACCGCTGCCGTCGGGGGTTATGAACGCTCCATAGACGACTGAGAAGGCGACGAAGTATCTTAGGTTCTTCTTCCAACTTTCAGGCTTGACTATTCCAAGCTTCGTCAGCCCGATCATTATCAGCGGGAGCTCGAATGTTATCCCCATCGCGACACAGAACAATAGAATGAAGGTGATGAAGTCGTTTATTGTAATATAAGTTATGATGCCTATGGTTGCTGCGTAGGCGTAGAGGAACTCGAATGCGAATGGAACGATGAAGATGTAGCCGAAAAGTGATCCGACTGCGAAGAGTATGGTTGCTGGGGCAGTCAGCTTGACAAGAAGCATCTTCTCGTTCTCGTAGAGTGCTGGGGAAACGTAAGCCCAGAATTCGTATGCTATGATGGGCATTCCAAAGACCACCCCCAAGAATATCGCGATCCACACTTCGGAGACGAGCGCCTCTGATGGGTTGGTTACGATGATCTTCACGTTTGCCGGAAGCACCTGCTGTCTGAGAACGTCGATGATCGATGCTGCAACGTTGTGGAATACGTTCGGGAAGAGGTAGGGTATAGGGATGTCGCCGATCTTGGCGAATCTTACTTCACACATGAAGAATAGGAATGATAGGACGCCTACGGCGATGATGACCTTTATGATCCTCTGCCTAAGTTCCTCGATGTGGTCGAGAATCGGCATCTCTTTTGACAACTATATCACTGTGACACCCAAATACCATATGGGCTGTTCTTATAGTTTTGTCCTCATGTTCTAAGTTGTCTGGCAAGCTCCATTATCTTGGCTTCGGGGTCTGATGCCTTCACGATCCCACTTGCCACGAGGACTCCTTCAGCCCCCAGCTCTAGAGCCTTCTTTACGTCTTCTCCTGTGACGATTCCTGCGCCGCATATCAGTTTCGATCTGGAGCCTGTGCCTGTTACAGCCTTCAAAGAGTCTGTTATGACTTCAGGTCTTGCCTTTGAAACTGCGATCCCGCTGCCTATGAGCTCGGGTGGCTCAACTGCAACCGCGTCAGGATTCATTCTCGCGAAGGTCGTGGCCTTCCGGTGATCGACAGCACAGACGACGGTCTCTAAACCGATCGACTTGAGCCGATCTATGGTCTGCGATACTATCTTGATTGGAAGCTGATGTTCGCTGTGGTTGATGATTGAGCCCTTTGCTCCCATATCCTTTATAAGCTCTGGGACAATGAATCCGGTGGTGCCTCCTACCTTTGAGAGGTCAACATGCTGTGTGTAAACTGGTATGCTGACGCTCTTTGTGATAGTGTACAGGAGTGGTGTGGGCGGTGCGATGACGATATTGACTTCGAGTTCTCTGGCAACCTTTTCAGCGGACTTTGCCAGCAGCACTCCCTTCTCTCCCGAAGATTCAAGATAATTTTTTGCGTTGATGATGAGAATCGGTGTTTTGAACATCCTTCATCCAGCTGGGTATACCTATTTCCGATAATAAGTTTAGCTCCGCTGCCGCCTTTGGCAAATAAAAATTTGACGCGAGGGGTCTAGAACTCCTCCTCGCCTTCGTCTTCTCCTTCTTCCCAGTCGTCTTCCCAGTCTTCTTCAAAATCTTCCTCGAATTCCTCTTCTCCCTCATCTGAGTATACCAACTAATAACACCGGCCTTCAATCAAGTCAAGTATATTGTTTATAAACTTTTATGTCAAGGGTTAAATGTATGTTCGTGCACGTGAAGTCAGACGAAAGTATTCCTCTAGCTAAGAAGGTGCTGTTTAGCGGTGGGGTCATAGTCTTCCCAACGGATACGGTCTATGGTGTCGGCTGTCTGCCGTCAGATGAGAAGGCGGTCATCAGGGTGGCTTCGATGAAGGGGCGAGTGGACAAGCCGCTTCCCATACTATGCTCTGATGCTGAGGCATCATTTACCATGATAAAATGGAACCCGATGATAGATAGACTTGCTGAGCTCTTTTGGCCTGGGCCTCTGACGATCGTAGGGAAGCTGAAAGATAACGTCCACCTTCCATCAAAGATCACCTGTGATACTGGCAAACTTGGTGTTCGTGTGCCATCTCTTGATTGGACTCTTAGGTTGCTTAAGGAGGTTGGCGGCTTTCTTGTTGGAACGAGTGCTAATAGGTCAGGTTATCCATCGCCTGTAACGTTGTCTCAGACCCTGACTAGGCTTGGTAGAGACGCCGACTTATATGTAGACGGCAACGAGACGATCTATGGAAGGGAATCGACTGTCGTCGATGTATCGGAAGGTAAGATCGTTGTCCTCAGGGAGGGGGCTCTTCCCGTAAGAGACCTGTTCCCCTAGCCTACCATCTTATAGTGTCTGGCTAAACCCGACGCAGACTTCTCACATAATAGATATGCCAGGTTATAGTTTTCGATCTCTGAATCTGTAATATTATGGTAGCCTCTCAAAAAGTCTATCTTCTGTTGTGTTGGCTCAAGGATCCTGTCATCCAATTCTCCGAACCTCTCAAGCATTTCCTTCAAGGTTTTCAATCTTGGCGGATCACAGAAGCCGAGTACAACATACTCTCTGCTGCCTTCTTCGAATGTGGCATCCTTGAGTGCCTTGTTTATCTTTTTTGTGCAAAGAGCCCTCAGCAGTATGTCTATTTCCTTCTTTCTCGCAATCGAAATGCCTCGGAGGTAGGCTTCATGTGTCTGGTAAAGCAGTAGTTTTGCATGGTTTCGATCCAGTATGAACTTGCTGTTGAGGGCCTGGATGATGGCTCCCGTTTCCTTCTCGATGCTGCTTTGTAGTGAGGTGACTGTAGCCTGCTCATTGAGCTTTATGCCGTAGCAGAAGAAGGATGCATCCTCAGGGATTTTTTCCTTTTCGCCTCTTCTCATATAGTCTTCTTACCTTTTGTAAGGTTTCTTTCTTCAAGCCAGTTTCTTTCACTATTTCGGGTAGACTGAATCCTCTCTCCTCCAGTTCTCTGAAGCATTCAAGAAGCTCCCATGGATAGATTATCCAAGCCGTCGTCTCCTTTATGAAAAGGTCTGGGTTGACGGTTCTGTGAGGTTTTGCGTGGAGGGTGAAAATCTTCATGGTCTTGGGATCAAAGGTTTTCAGGTATTCGGCTGACGCCTTAACGCTCTCACCTGAGTCGACTACATCGTCTACCACGAGGATGTTCTTGGAGCGGATAGTGTTCGTCACCAACTCTGTAATCTTCGGTTTATCTGACCTGGAGCCTATCCCCGTATAATATTTTACGTCGAGTACGACGATATCTTTTATCTCGAGGAGGTCTGAAATGATTCTTCCAGGGATAAGTCCACCCCTAGAGAGAGCTACAATGATATCGAACTTGAATCCAAGTTCTTCGATCTTTGAGGCGCCTTCGACGCACATGTCAAATATGTCGTCCCAACTAGGTGATATGAACTCCAAGCTAACCGCCATGTGTTATCGGGACAAGGGTTATTATATCATTCTCCCCAAGTTCTGTCATCAGGTCATTTAGTGCTGAAATCTCTACGTCGTTTACAAACAGCAACATGTTTTCTCTGTTAAGGGAAGCTGTCCCATTCTTCTTCATCTGGTTAATTCGGATCAGCAGGTCAGAGACGTCGCGGACGCTCCCATCCAAGGCTATTTCGCCTGAGTCGAAGAGCTTTCTGAGATGGCCTACCAATATGATCTTCATGATCCGCCGTCATCTCCTTCTGGATTCTGGATCACTTAGGCTGCCCTTCTTTTTCTTCAACCCTCGAGGCTGCGATGTTCTTGTTGACATAGCCTGTAATATATCCGGCAACCCTGTTTCTTAAACTCTTCGATTTGAACTCCACATACTTTTCGAGCACCTTCTTGTTTTGCTCAAAGTCTGCTGTGAATTCGTTGCCATGTTTTTGAATCAGGTCAAGGGCCAGGTTCCTAACAAGCCCCAAGAGGTTTCATCTCCAAACTATTCTCCGTCCTATGTAGTTCTGCGAGTTCTCTAATATAATATTTAAAGTTTCTTCAAGACTTTTTTTGAATATGTTAGAAACCGAATAAGCAACCGAGTATACCAGAAGCGGTGTTGAAACGCGATTTTCGAAGCATGCCCCATAGTGTACGGGTGAATCGGTTTCAACCAACACCCTGTCCTGATCGCATTTTCCGAGTAGCCTCTTAGCGCCTTTGCTGTATACGACTGTCGGGCCGAAGCCGAAGAAGTATCCGCTGTCAAGGCCTCTTCTCATCTGCTCTTCACTTCCACTGAACCAATGAAGTAGAACGCCTCCCAAAGAGAAAGTCTCCAAGATGTCTAGGACGTGATCTTGCGCCCTTCTTGAATGAACGGATATCGGTAGTTCATGTTTTTCCGCGGCTTCCAACTGTCGTTCGAACGTTTCCTTTTGAGTCTCCAACGGTATAATGCTAGAATACTTTCCATCTAACCCGATTTCCCCTATGCCTGAAACATGCTCCATTTTATCTGTGACCAGGTCATTGAATGCTTTGTCATCGTAGTGTTGAGCCTCCCACGGGTGGACGCCTACGAAGGCCTTGACGAGATCACGGTTGCTCTCGGCGATCGCGATATTTTGGATGCTCGACTGCAAGTTCGAACTATTAGTAAAGATAATTGTGCCACTCTTTCTGCAGGAGATTAGGATCGATTCTAGGAGGGGCTTAAGCTCATCTTCCGCCAAGTGCGAATGCGAATCTACCAGCAAACATCGCATATCCACAATGCCTCATACTAAAATTTTTATATGCATCAAGCAAGAGAAGAAGCATGCCCTCTGAAGAGTTTGAATTCGGGCTGGCTCCAATCTATAGAATACTCAAGAAAGCTGGAGCCGAAAGAGCTGGAGAAGATGCACTTATAGAATTGGCTAGGACACTTGACCAAGTCGGTGTCGAAATAGGAAGGCATGCAGTCGAACTGTCAACACACGCAGGAAGAAGGACGATAAAGGCAGAAGACATAAGACTCGCCACCAAATATGTCCTAAAGAGCTAAAGATTGATAAACAGAAGGCCGAAAGCTACTAGCGTGCTCCGGTCGTATAGTTAGGTCAAACCTAGAAGGGACCATGTATAATGGCCTCTCGAGCCATCGACCCGGGTTCAAATCCCGGCCGGAGCATTAACACCTCTAGTTCTGGTGCGCTAACCTAGCCCCCATTTAGGTCTTCGTGTATCCTGGCTTTTGGAATGACAGACATATATGGATATGGCAAAAGGCTTGAGAGCGCTAAGAGGAGGCTTAACTTGATTGTGGGCTTTCCACGCGTAAAGGCGTTGCTGGCTTAGAAGTTTAGGCTTGGGGCCTCTGAACTTTGAGATACGCCGTTTATCCTCGGATCTTAAGGGTTTGGCTGGCTTGGACGAGGTAATTCGCGACGGTATAAGCCTGCATGAGCAAAATGCATGTTTGTTTTTACACGTCTTTAACCCGATTGAGATCGATTAAGAGGTTTTCCACAGTCTGGGCATGCAGAGTTTCTATTCACTTCTATAACATGGAATTCCATGAAAAGCCCATCATGGATTAACAGCCTGTTCTTTAACGTGCTACCCAAACTTACAGGATGCTTGATTACTTCTGTTGTCTGAATTGACCCTATAGTTCCCGCGACGGTGCCCAAAATGGGAAAAGTCTCCCTTGGAGGCGCCTTTGGAATTATGCATCTTAAGCAAGCCGTCTGGCCAGGTATTATCGTCATCGCCTGCCCTGTGAAGCCGTGAACAGCCCTGTGGAAGAAGGGAATTCTCTTTTCCAAACACGCCTTGTTAAGGGCGTATCTGTCCAAGTAATTATCCAAAGCATCGACAACGGCGTCCACGCCCTCCAAAACCGCTTATGCGAATCTGTCTATCATACCTCTCCAATTCATGCTTGTTTAAATCAGCCATCAGGCATCCTCCTTTGAACAGGCTCCTCCCAATCTGTTTGACATCCGTCTTCGGGAATCAAAATAACCGTCACTCCATCAGGCAACGGCTTTGTAAGGTTTTCCCACACATTTAAAGGTTCATACTTCACGTGGGCTTGAACTGCCACCTGCTTATAAAACCTTTTCTCGTAAGGATGATAAACCATCTGTAGCAGACCTCTATACCTTTCAACTGGAAAGCAGCCAGCCTTCTTTCTTACCTCCTCATCCTCAGCCTTAAGAACGTCGATTATGGAAGCATCATCTTCGACAGTCATGTGAAACCCTTGAGGGAAAAACCTGCTCAGCTTCAGCTGGCGCACAATTAAAGTGACCCTTTTCATAAACCTCTAACTTTTTCTTTAATGGACATTTCTGGGCATAAAAGTTTAAATATGTACTTTGCTGCACAGTATGGGTCTATGGAGCATGTGAAAAATAAGGGAAGCGCTTCGGCCGCTAAGGGACTGGTTAAACCCAACACTGTTAAGCTCAACTGGGATAGATCTCCCTTAGAAGTTTTCGCTTCGCTATGCGAACATTGTGATTATGCTTACATTTTAGAGTCTGTTGAGGGGCCGGAGAAGCTTGCAGAGTACTCTTTCATAGGTTTTGAGCCGTGTGTTGTTGTTAGCGTGAAGAATGGAATAGGAGATGTTTATGATAAAGTTAGAAACGAAACAAGTAGGCGTGTTGTCAGTGATCCCCTATTGCTGGTT
>CAYUWR010000017.1:0-33977 GCA_964448685.1 uncultured Nitrososphaeria archaeon | reverse complement strand
ACGTGGGCATTTGAAAGAGAGATCCCCGAAGAAATGAAAAAAGAAATCAAGCTTCTTAAAAGATTCGAACAGAAGACGGTGAGGTCATCAAGCTCAGAGACCATTACCATCCGAGCCTATACATTCTTCCTAAGACATGTGAAGATGGCGAGCGGCTTCTATTCACCCTACAGAATCAGAGCGGTGTGATGGAAGCGACCTGGGTAGAAAAATACATTAACCTTAGAGTAGAGAAGAAGAGAAGGCTCATCCATGCCGTCGTCGAAGACACCTCAGCCTACAGGCAGATAGTGGAGGCACTTAAGAGACAGGAGCAGGTGATGGAGCTATTCAACATAGACCTTCTACATCTGCAACAGTATCTGTTTACAGGGCTTCAGATCGAACCAACAAGCAACGTCACATTCCTGCATGACTCAAATGGACTGTTGTCAGAAATCAGAAAGGTCGATGAATATTCTCCCATCTCTCTCTGGTGACGAAAGGGACTCGATCGCGGTCTTCGCCTCCTCTAGCTTAAACTTCTGCCACGTCTTTACTTGAATCCACTTGTATTAGTTGAGCAGATCTGCGAGCTCACGTCTTGTTCCAAAAACTTAAAAAATGACCCATGCATACAACCTTCTATGTATCAATTCGAAGACGTCCTAATAGAATTTGTAAACCATGACTGCTTCAGAATAACTTGGAAGGGTAAGGTCATATATACGGACCCGTTCGAGGTAGGAGAACGGCCCACGAAAGGGGACATCATTACCGTCTCACATGATCACTTTGATCACCTAAGCCTTGAAGACATACGAAAAGTGTCGACAGAAAATACAGTCATACTTGCATCAAAGAACTGTGAGGGAAAGCTGAAAGGCGTCAAAGTTGCAAAGATAGAATATCTTAAGCCAGGAGAAGCCTCAACAGTCCAGGGTATAGAGTTCTCGGCTGTGCCATCATACAATCTCACAAAGTTTCGGGCGCCAGGTCAGCCTTTTCATCCGAAGGAATATGGTGGAGTGGGCTGGATAATTACATTGCAAGAGCACAAGATATACCATGCTGGGGACACAGACAACATACCAGACATCGTTGGATTTGGCGACATAGATGTGGCCCTCTTGCCAGTAAGTGGCAAGTATGTGATGACGGTGGATGAAGCCGTGGAGATGGTTAAGATGCTCAAACCGAAGGTTGCGATTCCGATGCACATAGGTTCAATAGTGGGATCGTTTGCAGATGCCAACTCTTTCAAGGATAAGGCATCGAAATACTGTGAAGTAATAATATTGCGGCCAGAAAGTTAGAACACCTATATCCGATATGATTGGCTTACGCCTTTAGAGCTCTGAACATTCCTTCTTTAACAAAGATATTAGCGATGAAACCGATGAGAAGTGATCGGCAGCTGCCTCACACACCTTCTTCCAAGATCCTCTCTTGCTATCGGACCTCAGAAACAGGTATGCAAAAGCCAAGTGCAACCTATCCTTTTTCCTCGAAAAATGGTTGACGGCACTCATGCCACCTACGTTCAACTTTCTCCCGCATACAGGACACCGTTCCAAGACATGCTTTGCATTGAAATGTATCTTTAGGCTGGCGAGAGTCCTGAATCTTCTCTTGCACATGGGACATAGAAAGAGTTGCTCTTGAATGGTGGTGGGGGAACTGCTCATCGCCATTCTACCTCTTAACATAACAGGTCAGATCTAGCCCTGATTTCGTGCTTCTACAGGAAGCATATAGTACATGCTGGACAACCGAAACCGTACACGTTGTAGCAAGACCTTGGATCGCCATCTTCTAACCTTGTTTCGTTCGCAGCCTATATAATCCACTACCTTCTAGAATACTTCTAGAATTACGCACCTTGGAGAGCCCCTAGACAGCTTCACTCGATCTCTGACGAGAAAGACTCTCGTGAATATTTAACGCAGCCCTGACCCCACTTCTAACTGCCGGTGCAACATATGAGGGACCATACAATGCATCACCTGCCAAGAAGACTTTCTTCAATTCAGACCCATGGGCATCCATAACCTTCACATTTCTGCTTTTGTCAATCTCTATCCTAAAGCCATCGCCACCGAATGGGAGGACAGGAGAAAGACCAGTTGCAAGAAGCACACTGTCAACTTTGATCAGATGCTCGGAGCCCTGAATCGGGACAGGTTTTGGCCTAGTACCAGTTCCAGCTGCGAGCAGTTCTGTCTTGACCGCCTTCAGCGCTACAACGCCATCTCTATCGTTGCCAATGAACTCTATCGGTTGAGTCAACTCCATGAACTTAACACCAGACGCTATCAGCTTCTTTATCATATGTTGACCGGCAGGCGCATGCGCCCTCGTTCTCCTGTAGACGAGACTGACATCGGTTGCACCCCGCTCCAATGCAACGGCGCAAGCGTCCACAGCCGTCAATCCTCCTCCTACGACCACCACATGCCCACCGAGAGCTGGAATCTCGCTAAATCCGAGGTAACCGAGCTTTGCAAGATTATACTGGATTATGTAGTCTAAAGCATAGTGGACACCCTTCAAATGCTCTCCAGCTATCCCCATCTCATTGCTCTTCCAAGCCCCAGTAGCCACCAGAACCGCATCATAGTCTCTGACCAGTTCTCCGAACCTGATATCTTCGCCAACCTTAATCCTACAATGAAAATCCACACCGCATGACTTGAGCTGTCTCACGCATTCTCTTACACTCTGTTTGCTGATCCTCTCCTCTGGTATTCCAAAGAGAAGAAGCCCACCCGGCTCAGGCATCTGATCGTACACATCAACTTTATGTCCGAAACTCGTCAATTCATTGGCAGCCGCCAAGCCTGCAGGCCCAGCGCCCACTACAGCCATCCTTTTTCCTGAGAGGCTATACGGTACTCTTTGGGCGTGCTTTAGGGTGAACTCCATTATTGTCCTTCATGACAAAATTGTTAGGTAAATAAGCTTTTTCGTCCAATAACCGAATATTGAAAAGATTATTCAACTCTTGTTCGACAAAATTATTGATTTTAAAGAAAACTTGAAGACATAATAGGGCGAGTTATCTCCGGAACCTACCGCATGCAAAAATTATATTAATTGGAAAGAGAGTGAGTTTTCAGATGAAGATAGCTGCAGTCGGCGACATTCACGCACCCCTTTTCCTTCAACCTTTCAGAGACAGCCTAGGAGATGTCCTCTCGTCAGAAACTGACCTCACAGCCTTTCTCTTGGCCGGAGACATAGTTGACGGTGGCAGATTCGACCAACTCGACGAAATAGCAGACATCATGAAGGAGATCGATGTCCCGATCTACGGATGTTATGGAAACAACGAATACAAAGAATATGAGCAACTTGTTTCAAAGAAACTTCCAAATGTGAAGTTTTTGGACGATAGTATGGTTGAAGCTGCCGCAGGCGACAAGGTCTATGCGGTAATTGGATCACGAGGTGTCCTAGAAGAGCCAACCTTCTGGCAGAGAAAACGGTGGCCAAACATAGCAGAAGTCTACAAAGCCAGAGCCGCAAAGCTTGCAGAGATGGCGGCAGACTGTACGGCAGACCTTAAGATACTTCTAATCCATTATCCTCCGACTTTGAAGGTGGTTGAGGGAGAAAACCCAAGGTTTCTAAAGCAGATGGGTACAAGCAAGCTTGAGCCATTGATAGGGATGTTTGACATCGTCATAACGGCACATGTTCACAAGGGGAAGGAAATGGTAAGCGTTAAGGGCGTCCCTGTAGTCAACGTTTCCATGCCTCTGAGGGGCCGTATTACAATCATAGACCTCGAGGAGAAGAGGGGCTTAGAAAGATTCTTTTAGACACAACATCAAAGACTAGATTTTGATCTGGTGCAACTCCACTTCAGCCAGACAGCTATCCAAGTAAGCTCTAAAGTCGCTGGGAATCTCTGGATAGGCGGTCTCTGCCTCCGATGCTGACGACGTATGCAGACATTATACGTCGATAGTTCACTTTGGGCTTCTCGGCAGTCATGGTAGCCTTGACTTGCCCTGAGGATTTGAACTACTAGAGCTACTATGGCTAGCCAGTCATTTTTTGGACTGCTATGTCTATGTACGCTTCGGCGTCATATAAGACACCCTCTAATCCTCGATGCCTTCCCCCTTTCATAACAAGTCTCGGTCCAGAAAGCTTCCGAGCGACATAGACAATGCGTTTGCCGACTATGCCATCGCCTTCCTTGGTCAGCACCGTCATGCTTTCGCCTTCCTTATGCGGTGCTCTTCCAAGAGTTTGTGGATAGCCTTAAATGTGATACTGTATTCTAAACCAAGTGCGTCGGCTATTTCGCTGGCGAAGCTTGGGCCAGGATGTTTAACCAAATAGTCTTCAATCAACCTTTCAGCCTCTTGAGAATCCACATCATGAACGCCGACAGCTTCCATGCTACCGAGCTTATCACGCACCGCCTCCCTCAGGAAGTCGGCCGCACTCCTATAAAGTCCGAGCTCAACAAGCTGCCGAATCCTAGCATAGTCTACCTTAGAGAGTCTAACAGCCACCTGAAGTCCACCACGCTCCAGAATATTCTGATTTTGAGCCATCCCATCTTGGTACCAATGGATACCAAAGCTATAAGCTTTTCCTCCTTCTCCGTCGATGATGTTAAGATAAATTTTGTCCGCTATTTTTATGCCTTGTCCCGCTGTTCGATCTTTGTGCAATATATGGTTCTTCGAATGGTCTCAGATTAGATAATCTTTGGGAGAACGCATGTCTTGAGTGTTCCAGCCGCATGCAACCAGAAAAATAAGAGGAAACCATAAGTGCAAGAGGGGATAGACTGCTTCCACAAATACAGACCACTTAGGGCCGAAAAGCGGCTTAGCTCGTCGGCAGCTCTCCGACGACCTTTAGTGGACACTCCAAGGATCTCTTAACAAAGTAATTTTCGATTACGCAAGTGACAAGATTTAAATCAAATAGAAACCCATCATATAGAGGTGTAGGTCTTGGATGTTCTTGAAGCCATAAGGAGAAGGACCTCAGTTAGACGATACCTTGACAGAGAGGTGCCAGCTGAGGTTATTGATAGGATCTTGGAGGCCGCTCGCCTCGCGCCTTCCGCAAGCAACAGGCAGCCTTGGTATTTCATCGTGGTCACCGACAAAGAGAAAAAGAAGAAGATCGCCGAAAGTGGAAGATGGGCCGGCTTTGTCGTCGATGCGCCAGCGGTAATAGTCGGCTGTGGCGACCGCAGTGCTTCACCGAAATGGTATCCAGTTGACGTCTCTATTGCGATGGAGCATATGGCCTTGGAGGCTACAGAACTTGGGCTAGGGACATGCTGGATAGGCAGCTTCGACGAAGATGTCGTCAGAGGGCTGCTGAATATACCGAATAGGTATGGTGTAGTCGCCCTTCTTTCGGTCGGATATCCTTCAGAGGCGTCGGCAGCGTCGGTCCACTATAGGAAGAAGATCGAAGAGATTTCAGGCTTCAACGATTATGGTGATAGAAAGGCTTAAGATAGGATCCGGACGGTATGCGAAGGAGTTCTTCACCGCTTTTCTTAAGCGGACAGATGCAACAGCCTTCAGATGGTCACAAGAACTATGCCTGTGGTTGCTAGCGCCGTCCCAGACAACACCCTGAAGCTGAAATGTCTTTCGAGGACGAACTCGGCTACCGCCGTGAAGAGTGGAGAAACAGAGGATAGAGTAGTCGCCCTCGATATGCCGATCAGTCCAATACTGTAAATATAGAGCATCCATCCAATGTTCTGGGCAACTATCCCACCTGCAGCAAGATATAGGGCACCTCTCGTGTCGATCGCGAATTTGCCATCCTTTTTCAAGAGGAGCGTGAACGGTACTAGGCTGAAGAGGAAATACCCCAATAGCCTCCAAGAGTTGACCACAAGAGGGGGTGGCGAATATGATGTCGGATTCAAGAGAATAATGCTCACACTCCATAGAAGAGCTGCCATAGTTGATGAAATCAGACCCCTTATTTCAACACTTGATCTTTGGCCATCGAATGATATGATCGTGATACCGGATACGACGAATAGGGTGCCGATTCCGACCATCCAGCCGACTTCTTCTCCGAGAACCAAATGGGAAAGAAGTAGTGTGATAAGAGGGTAGCTGCTTGTTATCGTTATCGCTCGAGCAGCACCCAGCTGCCTTATTGCGAAGAGGTACATTAGGTCGCCTACGCCCAACCCTACTGCGCCACTTAATAGACATCGGATCGTCAACTCCTCTGACAAAGAGAATGTACCCTCAAAACCGAGCACGAGAAAGGATGCGAAGAAAGTTATCAGGGTAGATGGTATCGCCCTGACCACATTTCCATATATTGGGCCAAGTCTTCTCAGCCCCTTCCGATAGAAGATGGGCGTTATAGCCCACGAGACTGCAGGGAGAAGCCCAACTATTTCACCCATCATGGCGTAGCCTGAAAATGTCGGTCTAATAAGCGTTGAAGACGCGCATCTTGAATGCTGCAGATCACCGATTTGAGTGCACCTGCTGGATAGGCCTCTTGCCAGCGTCTACGAGAGCCTTCATCGACGTCACAAGGCTGCCGACATCTTGGAAGGTCGGTATGCAATTGGCGTTCAAAAATCTACATTTCTGTCTTGTATATTCGCCGCCTGCGGCGAACACCAGCATCGGCTTCCTGGTCTTGTTCTTTACAAGGTCTTCGACAAAGCTGTCCTCGAGTGGGGTGTCTTGGAAGACGATGAATAGAGCTAATATGTCCACTTCTTCTGCGCCATCACCTAACCGGATAGCCTCCAGGAAGTCTGATGATGTCGCACTGCCTGTGAGATCGATTGGGTTGCCTATCGTCGCATATCTTGGAAGCCTGTTCCTCAAGTTCTCGATTGATGCATCCTGTAGCGCCGCCAATTTTAGACCCACCTCATCCATGAGGTCTGCGGCTACGACACAAGGTCCAGCACCATTCGTAATCATTAGAACCCTGTCCCCTGAAGCTCTCTTCAGGAGGGCTACTGACTTGGAGCTGTCAAATAGATGTCGCAGCGAGTTAGATAGAATCGCGCCCGCGCCTTCGAGGGCGCCGCAGGCTATCCTGTAGTCAGATGCCAGTCGTCCTGTATGTGACTTGGCGATCTCACCTCCTTGACGTGTCCTACCAGTTAAGTAGGCGATGACAGTCTTTCTGCTTCTCTTTACAGCTTCCACGAGTTTTCTGCCGTCAGTATAGCTCTCAATATACATGGCGATTACATCGGTGTCTTCATCGTAATCTAGGTAGTTTATGAGATCTGCTTCGTCTATGTCCGCCCTGTTTCCCAAGCTCACGATCTTACTGATTCCAACACATTCATCAGAAGCCCAGTCCAAGAAGCTTATTGCAAATGTCCCACTTTGCGAGATCATACTGATCTTGCCCTGCTTCGGCCTAGGAAGTCTCGTCGACGACTGGAACAGACTATCTACGCCAGAATAACTATCATATACGCCGACACAGTTTGGGCCAACAATTCTGAAACCAGCCTCTCTTGCAATTTCAGCAACCTTCTCTTCAATCAGCTTACCATCCTCTGACACCTCCCTAAAGCCTCCTGAAACTATTATGGCGGCCTTGACATTCTTCTCTTTGAACTCTTGGAAGACTCTGATAGCCTCCTTAGCTGGCAGCGCGTAGACTACTAGGTCGACGTCGCCTGGGATCTCTTTGATGTCAGAATAGGCTTTCAAACCCAGAATCTCCTTAGCGTTCGGGTTGACAGAATAGATCCTTCCCCTGTATCCACTTGAAAGCATGCTTCTGAGACATTCATGCCCAATCTTGCCAGGCTTCGAGGAGGCTCCAACGATTGCCACCGAACTCGGGTTAAATATGAACCTGATATCCTGCGACAACATTCCCGCTTCGAAGGTAGTCTTGTGGAAGTCTATAATTCTTTCCAGCCTTAGTCTTGAAGGAGTATGAAGCCTATGTCTACATCAGGGACCTAGCGTGATCGACAGTATCAGCTCTAAACCAAAGTAGAATATCATGACCGAAATCGCCAAAAGAACCACCTTGTATGCTTTCAAGTTGATCCTCGAAGCAGAACCGAGTATGGAGATGAAAATGAGCCAAGTATAGTCCAGCCACACGTGAAAAAGATAGAAGAGCCCCACAGTGGCGACCGTGACGGTCTCAAGGGCCTCGACGAGAAGTGTGGAGCCGATGCCAATCCACCATGCGAGAAAGTAGGGATTAAGGAGAGTCAACATCACACCTACCATGAAGGCTGACTTATGATGTGCTCCTTCTCTACCGACACTAAGGCTTTTGACTGTGAAGGCATCTTTCATTGTTAGCCAGCCAAAGAATAGTAGGAATAGGCCTCCAGCCAACCCCACAGTGGTCCTAAGCCATGATGTCTGAAAGAATGCTCCAAGGCCGAAGGCTATTACGAGCACGAGAGGAAATTCTACAACAGTATGCCCGATGGCGATTCGGAGACCAGCCTTCCAACCTCCTCTTGCGCCTGCTGCAATAGAGGAGGCGGTGAGTGGGCCTGGGGCGAGTGCACCAGACGCGCTGACGCCTATGATCTTGAGAATTATAGATATGTCAAACATTCTTTTCTCATCATTTCCAAAGATCGGCTCATCTGTTGCCATCGACCGAGACCAAATGAACTTAAAAAGATACCCTTCAATAGTTCATCTCTCTAATGCAGCCAAGCGTCTGCGATATGCTCTGATAGTCTTCATCTCTAAAGACAGTCTCTATTCCAGTTTGAAGACGATATCTCCTTCTTTCGCTTTATCCACCACCTTGAGGCCTATCGACTGCCCCTTCTCGGCTCTCTGTATGTTGACCTTTTCTATCTGCATAGATTCGACTATCTGCTCAAAGTGGGTAGTCTTCCCTTCGACGAATATCTTGTCTCCTACCTGCAAAGGCGCCTCCAATGTGACCACAACGACGCCTATCTTCGGGTAGAAGTGTTCAACCTTGCCTATGACTGTCTTCTTTATTTCTGACATAGGATTCATTCTGAAAGAACCTATTGATAAGTTTTACTCGATCGTACATCCGCGATGATGTCAATACCATAAGGAAACGTCGGATTCTTCAATAGAACCGTCTAATTATCTGGCACCGTAGAGGGCTTTTCTCAACTCCTCTCCTCTTTCCTTCCAGAAGGCGTAAAGTATTCTGATGTCGGTGCCTAAACTGAAGTCCTTGACTCCAAGTTTGAGGTAGGGCTCGATCTGTTTAACATCGCCAATTTCCACCCTAGGTCGCAATCCTAACTTGAGAGCAGTTCTTATGGTCTTGAGCTCGGCTTCCTTCACCTTTGGGTCGGCAAGCGCCCAAGACGTCCCCGGGGCGCCGGAGAGGCCCATGCTCAGGCTATAGTCCCATGGCCCAAACTGGACCATATCAACTCCTTTGACGGAAAGAATCTCCTCAAGATGTTCTCCCGCACTCTTCTTCTCTATCATGAAAGCTATTACGGCGTCATCACATGCCTTTCTATAGTCTGCTACAGTACAGTTGGCGAAAAGATAGCCTCCTACTCGAAAGTTGCCGACACCCATAATCCCCTTAGGCTCAAGCCTGACAGAGTTCACCGCCTCCTCCGCGTCCTTAACTGTCCTAATGTCTGCGAAGAGGAAATTCTGTATTCCAGATTGAAGCGCCTTCGCGGCGATGTAGCTTCGAGGGATCGCGTCAAGCTTTATCATAGATGAAATATCGTAGAGCTCACTCGCCCTTGCAATGTTTTCGAGATCATATAGGGTCCAGGGCGCATACTCCGCGATGAATTCGAAGTAGTCTATCATTCCAGTTTGGCCTATGATTTCCACGGTACCCGGCCAAGAACTGAGAATCCGAGTTCCTATCGTCGGCTTACCTTCTCTTATTAACTCTCTAAGCTTATTCTTTCTCAAGTCAATCGTCAGCGGCTACAACCGCTATTTATATAAAGTTTAGAGCCGATTTCACTGCGCTCCACGAGTTACATTCGTAGAAGGAACATGAAGATCTTTATGACATGACAGGTGGTAGGTCGACACCCAACTCGTGAGAGACCTTCTTCAAGCTTTCCCAGGTGTCAGGGTAGACCGGGATCCCCTGACTCAACCTCTTCTCGTATTCCCTTCGTTCAGGTTCGCCTGGCAAGAGGACTTCATTGAAACCTTCAGCTGGAGGATTTGACTTTATAGCCTGTATCAGTTCAAACATATCTTTCTGGTATTCCATATATGGTCTGAAGGAGCTGACGTTTATGGCTTCGACGAGAAAGCCGCCTTGGGTAGCCCACCCTCTTGCAATGCGAGAACCGAATGGTGCTCCAATCAGAAGTCCAGCGAAGACTTCTACACTGAGGGATAATCCGTAGCCCTTGTATCCACCAAACGGCAGAAGCATACCCTTGTCCAAGAAGGCCTTCGGATCGGTTGTCGGCTTGCCATCTTTGTCAAATGCCCAGCCTTCAGGTATCCTCTCCCCCTTAGAAGCATACACGGCGATCTTCCCCGCAGCAACGACACTTGTGGCCATATCAACTATTATCGACAGGTTTTCGTCAACTGGGAAGCCGATGGTAAAAGGGTTCGTGCCAAACACAGGCTTCGTGCCACCCCAAGGAACCACGATCGGAGGAGAATTCGTCGCAGCCAAACCTATCATATCCTCCTCCACAACCCTCAAAGTATATCGTGCAAGCATGCCGACGTGGCTCATGTTTCTTGCGCCTACCAGACAGATGCCTGTTCTCTTAGCCCGCCAGACAGCCAATTCGGTAGCTTTCATTGCGACGACAGGCCCAAATCCCCTGTCGCCATCGATCAGAGCAAGGTTTGACGTGTTCTTGACGAATCTTGCCTTCGATTTCGGATTGATTATACCCTTTTGAACCGCGGAAACATAGTGGGGAATTCTAACGAACGCACCATGGGAGTCAACACCTCTCAAGTTTGCTGTCACAAGATGTTCGGATACAGTTTCAGCATCTTTCCTTGGCACACCAACCTTCAAGAAGACATCGACAGAAAACTTGAAGAGGTCATCGGATCTAACTTTACCAATATAATCCGCCATGGATATCGCCTACTGATGCAGGTCCATAATGTTTATAAGGTTTTGAATGACCGCTCGACCTCCTATTCCGCCACCAAAATGGAATACTGTCAGCAAAGAGAAGGCATTAAGAAGAATCCTTTTTCCTACTCGTAAAGAGGTGATAGATGTCACGATTCAACGCCTCTCTGATATACCTTCTGTTTTAAAAGAGTCTATCCATATATTCGTCTGAAAAAAGGTACGTTGAACTAATGATAGAGTTTTGTGAGTCACGACTTTCGAAAGGTAGAGTGAAGTATTCGGAGAGCGACTTGGAAATCCAGCGAGAACTTCTTTTTCTAAATCAAAGGGGTTCAAAGTGACACCCCTCATTTCTTAGTCGATACTTCTTAAGGTCGAGAATCCAGTAGCATGGGACACCAATCTTCTAACACTCAACGGCTACGATGGAGAAAAGGATTACACGATAGACCTAAAGAGCCTATATACAGTTCATAGAGCTTGCAAGCTTAAGAGAAGAAAGATTCAAACTCTCCCTGAAAAAACTGCAAAGAAACTTCTCCAAAAATACCGTTCAAGAGAGAGGAACAGGGTTAGCAGCCTCCTGCATGAGATTGCAAAGCAGTTAGCAAATCAGACAAACATCTTTGAAGACTTAACCAACTTCAAGGAAAGGACGACGAGAACAAAGAGTAGAGTTTGCGGGGAGGCTTTCTAGGCTTGAGGGGGAGGTGGCGAGGCTTCCCAGCAGGCTTGCCGTTGTCGAGGAAAGGTTTAAGCTGCTGGAACTGTCCCTGAACTGGAGGTTTAGGGATGGGAGCTCGTGTGTGCACCTGGATGGGGAGGGGTACTGTCTTAACTGGGTGTTTAAGTCACCGGTCAAGGAGTGGAGGATGAAGAAGGTTGAAGGAGGCTACCTTCTTAGGGTTCAGGAGCACAGGTGGGTCTGCGCTCTGTGCCCAAGCTTCATGTCAAAGAATTTTGCAAACGAGTACTTGAAGAGGATGAATGAGCTGATCGAGTTGGTGGAAATGGTTTTGGCCAGGCTGCCGGCGCAAAGCCTGAGACTACATTCCGAACACCAGAGAACTAGAAGGATGCTTCAAGATCAGAAACTGGAGCCTGAGGGAATGGTGAAGGAGACCGGGGTGTAGAAAGGGAGCTTTGCCTACGCTTACCATGACAGCAAGCAGTCCAATATTGTTGTCTTTAGCACTTTCACTCAGTTGGCAAACCATCTTCCACCAAAGGGACGAAAAAGATAAAGGATATATATATATGTGTGGAAATAAAATCTTGAGCGAGTTTGGCTGAGAAGATTCCATCATGGATTGAGAGGCTGCTGCTTCCGAAGCTTAGCGAGATAGGTGGTGAAATCAGGGCTTTAAATGCGAGGATAGATGGTCTAGAAAAGGCTATAGAAGGCTTCAGAAATGAAATGGGAGGCTTAAGAAATGAGATGAGAAGCTTGAGAAATGGGATGCTTGCCAGGTTCGATGCCGTAAACGCTAAAACAGATGGCCTAGAAAGAGTATTTCAACAAGGGAAGAGCTTGCAGAAATAAAGGCCAGGCCTGCCACACTCGAAAAGAAGGTTTCAGGCTGAATAGAGAGAGGCCTTAGAGTTTTTTCTTCATACCTACTTAGAAAAGAATTCTGTTTTTTCAACATAGATCGCCCATGACAGCTTCCTTTAAGGTCAAAGGTGGATTGGTTCTTCTAACCAAGAGGGCTGTTGTCTTCCATCTACTCATCCGGCACGAACTTTACACCCCAATGCTTTATCGCAATAGCCAATTCTCTATGTGTCTTAGCGTACTCTTCTAATGATATCCCATTGGTGACGGCGTCTATTGCTTGGCGCATAGCAGTGGCACCTGCTCTTGTCCCTTCTGGGTGGCCGTGTATTCCTCCGCCAGCTTGGATAACTATATCTTTTCCAAGTGTTTGCACGTTAATTGGCACAAGTATCGGGTGGACACCACCAGATGCAACCGGGAATGTGCTCTTTAGGCCAAAAAAGTTCCCTTTTAGAAAGCTGTTGATTGAGATAAGTTCTTCAACCTTTTTTTCTCTGCCACCCATCTTTCCTGCAACTGTGCCGGTGTGAAGCTGGTCTCCACCGGCAAGACGCACTAGTTTGGCGAGAACCATCATCGATATTCCATGCTTCTGGTTTCTGGTCATCGCAGCATGCATACATCTGTGAACGTGAATAGGCACCTTTAATGAAAGGTCTTCAGCGAGCACTCTAACTGCTGAGAAGCCGCAGGGGACAAAGTCCACCATCAGCGCATTGGCGCCATTGTCAAGGGCGACCTGAGCCAATTCTCTAATCTTGTAGGTTTCTGTAGTTATGTCAGGAGAATAGAGCACCGTTCTGCCGGTTTCAGACTTCACCCTGTCCAGGGCATCCATCACATGGCTGACCCTGTCTGCTAGAGGGCAGAACTTCTGGTTGGTTAGAGTTTCGTCATCTTTGATGAAGTCAACGCCTCCCATCGCCGCCTCATATGCCACTTTAGCTGTTTCGCGCGGATCAAGACCCACCTTCGGCTTTATGATCGTGCCAAGGTGGGGTCTTCTGCTTTCATCTGTTCCGACGATCTTTCTGACACCATCTATGCCGAACTTTGGCCCGTTAAAGAATGATACAGCTTCTCTGGGCAGCTGTAGGTCTATGAGCCTTACGTTCTGGAGCGAGCCTATGCCAAAAAGGTTGCCTGCTACAATGCTGAGAATGTTCGGTATTCCGCCTGTCTCAAAGTCGAAAAGCATGTTCGGATAGGCGATCTTTATGATGCCAGTGTCCTTCTCTTCTATCTTATACTCGAACACCTTGGCTGACAGATTCTTGATGATCCATTCGGTTGCAGTTGTGACCTGAGTCCATGTCCCAATCGATTCTTCTGCGGCGATTTTAACTCCTGCCTCAAGCAAAGGTACACCTTTTCCCTCTACATAGTAGGTTGCGATCACGTTTTTTTCACAGTCCACTTCCTCTAAAGGCGCTGTGAAGATGGCCGGGGTTTCTTCGGACATAAGAAGTTCTCGGCGAGTATCTCTCCTGCCTGTATATAAATCTGTTTTGACTGGCTTCGATTGTCGCAGGAAAGGGAAGGCCGTCAATCTTTCAATATTCAGATTGGTACACCTAAAACTAACCATAGCGTCTTATACTCATTTCTGCAGGCTTCAACCAAAATCAGAAGATATCTCTTCTCCCTGTTAAGCCAATATCTTGGATACGTGCAATATCAATCTTCCCACAATTGAATCATCCATTATGCGAAAAGATTTCTAATATTGCGCCCTATTCACTTCTTCCTAGTTATAAAGTAAATTAGGACTGCGACCACTGCGATGGCCAAGATGGCAGCACCCGTCTCTGTTATCACGACTATCATCGAGTTTTCGCTTTGCTTGACTGAGATGCCTATCAAAGCCCAGATTACGACGAGGGTGTATGCTACATCTTTTCTTGTTGCTAGAACGGTTAATGTGATAAGCAAAGCCACAATTATTACAGAAGTCGACCATACCACGGGATTTGTTACAATGCCATCCAGACTTAAGAAGACCAAGGCTGAAGCAACATTGGCAATAGAGGCGATTGTGATCCAGCCCAAGTATACACTGAACGGTAAATGAGCTGCCAGTCTTCCGAAAATTGCGTCTCTAGACTTACCTATGCCAAGGCGCAAGTAAATAAGAATCAAGTTTGCCAGCAGGAGAAACATTATGAAAACAGACAAACTTAGATACCCAAATTGCCAAAGAAAAAGCCAGATTATATTCAACACGCAGCTGGAGACAAAGAGCCAACCGATTCTTTCTCGATATTGCTTACCATGGGCACCTGCGAACGCTTGATAGATCACGAAAATTCCTAGCAGTATGTAGATGACGCCCCAAATTGAGAACACGTATCCTGCAGGAGTTATTAGGGTTGGGTACATATCGGAAACTTGGGCTGTGCTCTTGCCTCCAAGAATTGTTGTGCTACCGGCCAGACCGTTGACAAAAACGGTCAAGATAAAGGCCAAGATGTTTGCCCATTTCAAAGATCCTGAAATCCTGAATCTTGTAGGCATATCAGAGTCAAGTTCTTGTTATCGATATATAAGTCTATGGTAATCTGAGCTAGTATTAAAGATGTGATATCACCTATGGAGTCCATATACATGTTCATTTGAACTGAGCCCTATATCAATGACTTGAGCCATTCCAGCTTTGTTGGTGATTGCAAAATCGCCTCCAAACCTAAGACAGCCAAATTATCTTTAGATCGAGCTTGCAAGGTTGGCCTCGATCATATCACACTAAATATGCTTCTTCATTTTCAGAAATTCTCCAATCTTGTCGGCAAGGTATTGGACTTCTTCATATCTGTGGGCTTCAGAAACTGTAAAGTGCGGCACTCTTGGCGAAAGATAGGCTATTCCGTTTTGGACAAGGTAGGTAAAGAGTTCTGAGCACATCATTCTATCCTTTGTTCTCTCTGCTGTTTCCCCGTTTATAGGTTCCTCCTTGGTGAAATGCAATCCGAACATCGAACACACACCTGATACGTATGCTTCAAACCTGTTGTCTTCGAGGGCTTCGTTTAATTTCCTCATGCCGTACCCGCCTAGTGAGTCGATGTATGGATAGACTTGGTCAGCTCTTCTCTGAAGCTCAGAAATAGTCACATAACCGGCTTTCATTGTTATCGCGTTGCCTACGAAGGTGCCTCCATGCGAAGAACGCTCCCAAAAGTTCCTTCTACTGGTCTGATCAAGGAGATCCATGATATCTGATATGCCACAGATGCCACCAGCTCCTGCAAAATATTGTCCTCCTGCAGTCTTGCCCATGGTTGTTAGATCTGGTTTCACATTGTAGTACCTTTGGAGACCTCCGGGGTGTCGAAATCCTGTTATAACTTCATCAAATATCAGTACGATGCCATTGCTGTCGCAGAATTCTCTGAGGCCCTTTAGGAATTCCTCTTTTGCAGGTATTGCGCCGGCGGAACCGAGCATAGGTTCAACTATTATGCAGGCAACTTCTTTCTTTGGAACTCTTTTGACTAGGTTGTCTAAATCGTTAAAGGGAAGTGCGATAGTGTCCTCTGAATCATTAGCATGAAGGGATGCAGGTTTATCGTAGGGATAGTTGACGGCCTTGTTCAGCCCATCGAATCCACCATGCCATCCACCCTCCATCTTTCCGACCTTTTTTCTACCCGTGTAGGCCTTCGCTAACCGGACCGCGTACATATTCGATTCTGTCCCACTATTTGCAGGCTTCACCTTCTCAACATCGAACCATTCAGCAACCTTCTCAGCCCATTTCACCTCCCATTCATTGCACCATCCAAGGTGCGCTCCAAGCTCAAGCTGCTCTCTTACGGCGGAGATCACTGGGTCATAGCCGTGTCCAAATATGGCTCCGAAATGGACCAGCCAGAAATCGATGTATTCGTTTCCGTCAACATCCCATATCTTGCTCCCCTTAGCCTCCTTGACGTAGAAAGGATATGGTTCAAAGTATCTGATGGCATACGCCGAACCGCCAGGAATAAACCTTCTGGCCCTCTCAAACAGCTCCTTTGACGACCCAGTACGGGCTTGATAATCCATCTTCATCCACTCCGCGAACTCCAAGAAGGGGGTAGGTCGACGAACGCTGAAGGCACAGGTAGTTCATTCATGCGCAGTAGGCCTGGTTTCGAGTTCAATATTCTCGGAATCATGTTTATGACCATAGCTGCTGTGGCGATATCTCCAGCGGTTCCTGAACTTCTCCAACTTATTGGCGGTGTTCCCTCTATTACTATTTCCTCGTATTCTTTTCTCTCGACTTCAGCCAACAGCTCAACTTTCATGAATTCCTTCTCGCCAACATAGCCGACACCATAGCCTCGTATACCGGAGACGGTTCCAGCCTTTATCTCCACATATTGGGTTCTCATATCTCTTGAGGCTATCAGGGGATCCTGTCCCTCCACGATCTTCGTCAACTTGACACCCAGCGTGCCAGAAACCATGCTTATTGATTCACCGTATCCCACATGGGCTGAAAGTAGCCTTCTCTCCATCTGTGCTCTAAAATCCTCGACACATAACCCCAACCCATATTTCTTCTGGAAGGAAGACCTTCTTTTGGAGGCGTCGAGTGATCTGACGACGGATATCTTGTCGACATTAGTACAGACCGCGGTCATAAGCAGAGGGAGTGTGTCGAAGATGAAACCTGGGTTGACGCCGGTTCCGATCACCGAAACACACCTCCTCTTTGCTAGCTCGTCGATCAATGTTGCAAGCTCAGGGTATCGATACCAAGGATTACATAGAGTCTCAGATGTGGAGATGACATCTGCGCCAGCCTCTATGCATTTCACTATTTGGGGGTAGTTCTTTTCCATGTAAGTTGACGTGGAATGCAGCACCACCTTCACTTCCCTATTTCTTAGAATCTGAGGCGCATCTCCATCGTCGGATACGAGAACACCGATATCTTCATCGACGTCAAGGATTTCACCCAAGTCTCTGCCGACCTTTAATGGATCAATGTCGAATGCTGCAACAAGTTCAAGCCCTTTTTTCTTTAGTACTTCTTTGGCGATAAGTGTGCCAATCGGTCCGAGACCGTAGACTGCTACTCGAACGGACATAATGGGACAGCAAAGGGCCTAATATTTTAATCTTTAGAACCCCACCCTGACCAGTACCAAGTCAGGGACGATTCATTTCGATCGCCTAAGAAGCCATCAAGATATGAAGTCGAACAGGGTGGACAGCTTCTCACAGCTTTCGATGGCACAGCCACCAGTCAAGGCATTCGAATTCTCCTGCTTTAGCTCTTGAGAGCCTTTCTTCAACTGATTCCAGGTCTCTCGGAGGAGGTATTATGACATGGTCGCCTACAATTTCATTGTTTGGCCAGTTCGCAGGCATGGCAACATTATTCTTGTCTGATATCTGTATAGCTTTAACGATTCTCAGAATTTCATCTATGTTCCTACCTAATTCTTGAGGATAGTATAGGATCACCCTTATCTTAGATTCAGGGTCTGCCACAAACACCGCTCTGACAGTATTTGTACCTTTTCCTGGATGAATTAGCCCTAGCCTCTTTGCAACTTCACCTGTATCTGCAATGATTGGGAACTGGATTATAACACCTATTTTCTCCTTTATCCATTCCATCCATTTGATGTGAGAGAATACTTGGTCAACACTGAGCCCAATCAGTTCACAGTCAAGCGCTCTGAACTTGTCATACCTTTTCTGGAATGCTACAAATTCGGTTGTACAAACTGGCGTGAAATCAGCTGGGTGACTGAATAGAACAAACCATTTACCGGACAAGGCTTTAGGAAGCTCCATCACACCATGTGTTGTCTGTACATTTACTTGTGGAAAAGTGCTTCCCAAAAGAGGTATTCCATTTCCAATTTCGGACAACTTTTTCACCTAACATCATCCTGAGGTAAAAATTAATAAATGTTTGGTTCGAAAGTCAAACCATGGATGAACAAGACAGAATAATAGTTGAAAGTTTGATGAAGAATGCTAGAACATCAAAGTCAGCGTTAGCAAGAAGACTCAATCTTACGGAGGCAGCAATCAGAAAAAGATTAAGGAAACTTGAAAGTTCCGGGACAGTACTTGGATATAGGGCTATAATAGACTATCAGAAGGCTGAGTTGGTTGCATCGGTAACCGGCGTTGACACCGAACCTGATAAGCTTTGGAAGGTTATTGAGCAGTTGAAAATGTTGGATGAGGTTAAGACGGTGATGTTGACCAGTGGAGACCATATGATGCTGGCTGAAATTGTTGTTGAGAGCATGGATGGGTTAGAAGAAGCCCTTGAGAAGATAGAGGGATTTGAGGGTGTTGTCAGAGTCTGCCCAGCAATATTGATCAAGAGCATTAAGTAAAGATTATGACATAATAATTCTGAAGCTTCTTTGATGTCGATGTTGACTTGATGCTTAAACGACAAATCCGCGGAAATCTTATCACTTGATTCATCTACGTCCCCTATCTTAGGACGTGCCAGTGGGGAAGAAGCGTCACTTCTATTTTTCAGAATACGCTACCTGGATCTATCATTCAAGGTGTTACCTGAACCTTAAGCGCAGAAGCACTTTTTACCATCTCAAATGCTTCCCTCAGCTTGTCTAGAGGGAAGACGTGGGATATCAGTCGGTCTACATCAACCGCCTTTTTTGAAAGAATCTTTAAGGCTCGCTCAACATGGTTCGGTGTGTGATCATAGCTGCCTGTGATGAGTACTTCTTCATAATGAACTAGGTTAGGATCTATCTCGACGAAGGCAGGTGGATAGGTGCCGCCGAAGAATACTATCTTGCCAGCGGGGCTGACAGCCTTAAATGCCGCCTCTATTGCTGTCTTGTTGCCTGTTGCAACAATGATAGCGTCTGCCCCGTAGCCGTCTGTCAAGTCTTTCACCGTCTTTGCGAGATCCACTGTGGTGGGGTTGATGATGTAGTCTGCTCCAAGCTCTTTCGCCTTCGCCAGCCTACTTTCCACTACTTCGCTGACTATTACGTGCGCTCCTGACAGTCTAGATATCTGCATGTTGATGAGCCCCATCGGGCCACCGCCTATGACGAGAACGGTTTCTCCAGGCTTCGGCGATATTATGTCATTCGCGTGAAGGCATACTGCTATAGGCTCCGTGAACGCTGCCTCAGCGTAACTTACACCTTCAGGTACCTTGAACAGGTAATCGTATGGTGCCTTTGCGTACTCTGCGAATCCTCTTTCGATGTTACGCTTGTTTCTGCAGAGATTTGTCTTACCACCAAGGCAAAGCCTGCATCTGCCGCAGGGCAGGATGATTTCCGGCACAACCCTGTCTCCAATTGAAAACCCTCTCACGTTCTTACCCAACATGACGATCTCCCCACACCATTCGTGGCCTGAAAGCCCATAGCTTTCTCTGCCAAATGGAAACATCTGCCGCTTGTAGACTCCCTCATAGCTCCTGACATCACTTGGGCATATGCCCACGTTCTTGACGCGAACAAGTACTTCGTCGTCTCCTACTTTAGGTGGATCGACATATTCGATCTTAAGTTCCATAGGGCGATAGAGGAGTGCAGCCTTCATCTTTCCTTTGACGACTTCAGTCATCGATATCGATCTACAAGAGATCGTCTGTGTTCTTAAGTCTTTTCATGAAACTCTTGACATAGCGCCGGCGATGAGAGCTTCCATCCTTGTTGAGGTCGCTTCTTTCCTTCGAATCAAGGACGTTTTGGACTTGAGCATGTTTTAGAATGTTTATGCCATGAGTCACATCGTGGGCGGCCACCTAGTCGACCTTTTTTCATCCACCTTCAGGCCGACCGTCGACATTTTCTTCAAGTTACAGAGAGCCTTTCTCCTGCCTGTTCAGATCACTGGCCCTCTCACATAGATGTCAAAGTTGCTCTCGTACCCGGCGATTTCAGCTTTCGTCAGTTCTCCTGAGGCAACTTCTAAGATCTTCTCCAGAAGCCCTCTTCCAGCTTTGTCGATATCTTGTCTGCCATAAAATACAGGGCTCAAGTCGTAATCGATGTGCTCAGACAGCCTTCTGCACACGCCTGGATTTCCTGACACCTTGACCACTGGCACGATTGGGAACCCCTGTGGAGCACCGATCCCTGTAGTAAACAATATTGCTTGAGCGCCTCCCGCAGCAAATCCAGTAAGTGCCTCGAGCTCTCTCCCAGGCGTATCCATGAAGATCAAACCCCTCTTTTGAACTCTTTCTCCATACTCGATCACATCCATTAGCGGTGTTGATCCTGTCTTACATATGGCACCAAGCGATTTCTCTTCTATTGTCGTTATACCCCCTTCTATGTTTCCTCTAGTCGGCTGCCCGCCTCTCATGTCAACCCCCATAGACATGGCTCTCTTCTCGAGGTCTTCAACGGCTGAATAAAGCCTTCCTGCCACGTTCTCATTGAACGCCCTCTTGGTGATAATGTGTTCGGCGCCTATAAGCTCCGTCGTCTCGCCAAAGATTACTGTCCCACCTAGGCCGATAAGCCTGTCCGCCACGTCGCCTGCTACAGGATTGGATACTATTCCAGATGTCGTGTCAGATGCACCACACTTGATTGCAAGCTTGAATTCGGATAGATCAAAGCCTTCCCTCCTGCACTTCCTGGAGTCTGCGATCATCCTCTTTACAAGCTCTGACCCCCTAGAAATAGCCTCCGACATACCTTTCTCCTGAACGGTTATAATATCCACTGGCTTCTCTTTTGATATCAGATCTGCAACCTTCTGCGGCGAAACACTCTCGCAGCCGAGGCTGACAAGGAGAACAGAGTGGACATTCGGGTTAAGGGCTAAGTTAACAAGAACCTTTTCCACATGCGCTACATCTGGTGGAGTCTGCGCGCAGCCTTGATGGTGAACGAGTGGTTTGGCATTAGGGTTAAGCTGGGTAATTCTCTGAACCACGTCGCCGGAGCATCCAACCGTGCTGATGACTGCCACGTAGTTTCTGATGCCGACGCCATTCCTTCTTGGAAAACCCTTGAATTCCATGACCTCCTATGTGGATATCAGACAGGATTTTAGCCTTTTCTGACGTTTGAAGCGAACTGCAGCCTTTTGGATCTACCTTAAGCCAGCCTTTATTGCTTCATAGTATTCGATGATCCCGTTTCTCAAGCCATATCTTGGAGAATATCCTAGCTCCTCTCTCGCCAACGTATTATCCAAGTATTTTGCCCTACGGGGCCAACCTTCTATCATGCCAGGGCCCAACATGATGTTTCTTCTACCAGTATGCGAGCTTATTATGTCAACGACTTCCTTCAGCGAATGAGCTTGTCCCGTGGATATGTTGTACGTGGTATGTGGAGGCTTCTTCGCATAATATGCTAGCACAAGCCCGTGAGCTGAATCCTTGACATATGTGAAGTCGAGTTCAGAGTCACTCCCCTTTTCGATGCATAAGCTCTCTCTTGTCGCCGCCCTGAGGAGGAGAAGGTAAAGTATGCTTAGAGGATGCACAGGTGGTTTTAGGGCTTCTTCAATCGACTGGGTGGCCACAGAGAGACCTGAACCATATATGAAATAGAACCTCACACATACGAAGTCGATGCCGTATGTGCTTGCATACTGTTGGCCGATCAGCTCGGCGGCAGCTTTGGTCATACCATACATGTCACTTGGTTTGATGGGAAACTCTTCTGTTGCGTGCCCCACAACTTCCCCGTATACTGCACCCGAACTTGTGAAGGCAACCTTGAGGTCGGTGACCCGCGCAAGCTCAAGCACATTAAGTGTACCCATGACGTTTGTCTGTATGCTTATCATCGGATTTGAGACCACATACTTGTAGTTGATGAACGCGGAAGTATGTATGATACCATCTACATCGTATCTTGAGGTCGTCTCCATCAGCCTTCCGAAATCCAGTATGTTGCCGTCGACATAGATCACCTTTTTACCAAGCTCTTTGATGATAGCAGGGTTTCTCGGAGGAACGATGTCATATATGATTATGACGTCCTCTTGCCCTCGGTGTAAGAGTTCCATAACAGTATGTGAGCCAACTAGACCTGAGCCTCCGGTGATTAGAACCGCCAAGCACGTTCTTCTCTTCTAATTGAGACCATATTATTTATAGTTTGCTGGACAAACCTTTACTTCTCCTCCAAAGGCATCGAAAATCAGGACATCAATTGTCCCATATGTCTATTGGATGGTGGCCTTCAGCCGTTTATAGTATTCTCTTAGGCCGGATTCTATATCATATCTGGGAATATAACCTAACTCTTGCTTTGCCAGACTATTGTCTAAGCATCTGGCTCGAGGAGGCCATCCTGCAACAGCACCAGGACCTATGTCAACATATTTTCCTCCAGCGATCCTGTTGATGATGTCTGCAATAGTCTTCAAGGAATACGCTTTTCCCGTGGACACGTTATATGCCCTGTGAGGCGGATTCTTGAAGTAGTATGCGAGCACGACGCCCAATGCCGAATCCTTCACGTACGTGAAGTCAAGCTCCGAATCACCTCCGCCTTCAATCCTCAGCTCTTCTTTCCTTACAGCTCTTAGAACGAACTGGGAGATTACATCCACCGGTGAGACAGGAGATGTGAAAAGTTCAGAAACAGGCCTAAAGCCCGAGACAACAGTCTGACCGTATATGAAGTAGAGCCTGACCGCGACATAGTCTATGCCGTAGGTCTTTGCATACTGTTCACCGGCAAGTTCACCCATGGCTTTGATCATACCGTACATGTCCCCCGGCTTGATGGCGCGATCTTCGCTTACACATCCGGACACTTCACCGTATACAGCCCCTGAGCTTGTGTAGACGACCTTCAAGTCTCTTGCTCTAGCCAATTCGAGGACGTTCAAGGTTCCATTGAAGTTTGTCGACACACTGTTCATGGGATTGGCTCTGATGTAGCTGAAGTTGCCCAGAAGCGAAGCGTGAACAATTCCATCCACATCATGTTTCTTTACCACTTCAAGTAGTCTGCCGATGTCAAGAACATTTCCGTCGACATAGACTACATCTTTTCCAAGACGTTCGACGACCTCGGGCATCTTCGGTGGGACCATATCGTAGACAACTATTCTGTCTTCTTTTCCCTGATTCATGAACTCTAAGACGGTATGTGAGCCGACAAGACCCGATCCGCCAGTTATCAGCACAGCCAAAGCGATTCATGGACTCGAGGCCTGGCTCACTATTTATCCTTTGTTTAAGCCTCGACATCACCAGCCGATGGTCGAAACATGACACTTGTACAAAAGAACATATAAGAATCCAGTTTACCCCTAGCGCTGAATAAACGTTGCCAGTCAAAGAGTTCAGTTTCCCTCTACTCATCATAAAGACCGAGAGGGGCATAGCCTTCATCGACAAGCTCTCAAAGACCTCTGCAGCGAGAAAGACCGGTTGGATCTTTGTCTTTCTACTACCTGTGCTTGCGGCGACGACGATCTGGCTGACCCTCTCAAGCATAGTGAACATCTTGACCAACCCGAGCGTGGGGGTTGTGATAAGAGAACTTGGGCCAGCGATCAACCTTCCATGGCCAGGCTTGAACCCCTATCTTCCGATCATATATGGATGGGCTGCACTTTTTGTTGGAATGCTCGTGCATGAACTGGCGCATGGAGTTCAGGCGCGGGTTTCAGGGGTGCCAGTCAAATACGTCGGCGTCATTTTCTTCTTGTTCCTGCCGATCGGCGCATTCGTTGACATAGATGAAGAGGCTTTGATGAAGACAAGTTTCAAGAAGTTCGCTAAGACCCTTTCCGCTGGCACAGGCGTGAACTTTCTAACAGCCATTGTAGCCCTCTTTCTTCTGCTATTGATCGTCTCCTCTCTAACGCCGATTTCAGAAGGCATTCTAGTTAAGCAGGTTATCCAAAATGGGCCGGCCTACAAGGCTGGTGTGTTGCCTGGCGACATAATCGTGGCGGTCAATCACCAGCCTGTAAAGACGCTCGGCGACTTCGAAGGAGTTGTTGACCCCGTCTTGAAGCCTGGTATCAACATGACCTTTACGATTGTGAGAGAGGATCGGAAACTAGAGTATTCCTTTACGCTTGTTGAGAAACCTGATAACGGGAGTGTAGGATACATGGGAGTCAGCGATCTCGTTTCCTTAGGTGAAGTCAAGAACAGATATCTTTCAGCCATCTCAAGTCTCTCATATAGGGAGTTCACTTTGTACATGGTGATGCCCACCTTACCAAGAGTCGCCTCCCTAATACCATTCTCCGATCTGCTGCGGACCTACTATGTGTCCAAAACCTTTCTAGGAGACTACTACTATATACCATCGAACCTCCTATACTGGATATGGCTTCTCAACTTCAACCTGGCAATATTCAACGCGATACCAATGTATCCTTTGGATGGAGGACACATATTCAAGTTTGGCTTGAGAAGATTCATCGACGAAAAGAAGGTTAACATAGTCGTCTACACCGTCAGCCTACTACTTGCATTCATGATAGTCCTCTTGGTGGCTGCCCCATACATAGTCTGATCAGCAACAGCCATAGTCCTGTCTAAGCCAACCGACTCATGTGACAGCCGATCCAAGTTCAAAGAAACTCTAGCATCGTGAACTGTACAGCGAGGGTTAAGCCCACGAGAAGTAACACGATGATTTCAAGTAAAGCCCTAAGAGACCTATTCTTGACTTTTCGGTTGACCATAAGACATAATCCGGCGACCGAATGGAGCACCACCAGAATCGCTACAAGATAATTCAAGAATGAAGACACATGTAAGGTTATGCTTTCAAAGTAGCCGATAAGACCGAACGTCATCGCCTTCACAAGCTCAACCTTGATAAGCCCTTTTCCTGACAGATAGATAGCATAGAAGCCAACCAGGAGGGGAATCGATGTATATTCGATGACTGCAAGATAGAATCTGGCTCTCGACAACCTACTGTAGCCCCCTCATTCTCCTATAGTAGTCTGACAAATCATTTTCGCTGATCTTATATGGGATCAGAGGCACGCTTACTGGAATAACATACAAAGGCTGCTCTTGTGGACCAGCACCAACCACGGTCCTGACCTGGTCGTCATCGAATGCGCCGACCACGACAGCGCCCAGGCCCAGCGCCGCCGCCATCAGACAAACGTTCTGGCCAGCATGGCCATCTTCCATGTGAACGTACCTTTTCCCCCTCTCTCCATAGACTTTCGTCGTCCTCTCATATGCTGCGAAAACAACTATGTTTACCATCGCAGTTCTAACCCATTCTTGCTTTAAAGCAGCGTCAGCCAACGCTTCTCTGACGTTGCCTGACTTCAAGAGGACAAGGCTATGGTCTCTATGATCGTATTTGTAGGAGCCGCCTGTCAGACGCTCTTCGCCGCTGACGATAACACCATTGTCGGCGAGGACAGCGTAGATGTTCAGCGGATAGGTGCCGCCGGCACTAGGAACCGTTCTAAAGCCGTAAGTGAACTCTGTTATTCCTTGAGCAGCCCAGAGCAGCATCGATAGGCTTTCCGCTGTTAGGGGATCGCCTTTGTATTCTCTTATCGACCTTCTCCAAGCCATAGCTTCCTCGACTAAGACGCCACTGGAGAATTTCGGCAAAGGTAGAAGGAACTTCTTTCCCTCGGCGGCAGTTTCTGTGCCAGAGGTGGAGTTCAGCCTTAAACGTCTTAGCGCAAACCAGGCACCGACAGCGCCCATGGCGACCAATCCTACGCCAACATATTTCAGGAGACTTCTTCTTCCTCTTACCCTAAGGTCAGACATTGCAGTAACTATAGCTTCTTGTAATATAAAAATAGTGTTCTCGAGTGCGTCTCCAGGAAAGAGTAGCTTGACATAGATGATCGAAAGTCTACCTTGGAGGAAAACGACGTCATCGTCCTTCTCGTTCGAGAAAATCTAAAGTATATAAGCCCTCGAGCACACTCAATATCACGTAGGTGACAAGATAGGAATGAAGATAGACAGGATCGAAATATATCATGTATGTATGCCCCTCATCTACCCTTGGCGTACAGCCTACGGTGAGGACTCAGACATACATTCTATCCTAGTGAAGATGACTTCTGGCGACCAATATGGATGGGGAGAGACTTCCCCTCTGAATGCCCCCTGTTATTCACCAGAGTGGGCAGGTGGTGTATTCTCGTTGATCAAGGAATTTCTGGCTCCTCAGATCGTCGGCAAAGAAATCGAGAGCGCCGAACAACTATTGTCTCAGCTGCAGCACTTCAAGGGTAATCCTTTTGCAAAAGCAGGTTTAGAGGTGGCATGGTGGGTTCTTCATGCGAAGATCGTTGGAAAACCCCTTCACCGGCTGCTGGGGGGAAGAACACACCCCGTAGATGTTGGCGCGGACTTTGGCGTCCAAGACAACATAAAGATGCTGCTCGACAAGATTGAGAAGGCTGTAGACGACGGTTTTCCCCGCGTCAAGCTCAAGTTCAAGAGAGGCTGGGACATAGACATGCTTAAGGCTGTGAGAGACCGCTTTCCAAGTCATACCTTCCATATAGACTGTAATTCGGGGTTTTCTTTGGCTGACCTAGACCTTTTCAAGAAAGTTGACCGCTTCAACTTGGCCATGATAGAACAGCCTCTATTCCACGCAGACCTCGTCGACCATGCCAAACTACAAAGAGAGATCTCTACGCCGATCTGCCTTGACGAAAGCATTTCAAGCCCAAAGGCTGCAGAGCAGGCGATCGAGCTCGGAAGCTGCCGCTTTGTGAACATTAAGATGGGAAGAGTAGGAGGACTTTCGAACGCGGTCAAGATCCATGATCTATGTGAGGCCGCCGGAATACCATGCTGGGTCGGCGGCATGCTTGAGTCCGCGGTTGGAGCTGGAATATCGATAGAACTGGCGTCCTTGAGAAACATCAAATATCCATCAGACCTATTTCCCTCAAAGAACTTCTACCAGGAAGACCTTGGTTATCCTGAAATCACGCTCTGTGGCCGTGGGAAGATAGACGTCTCCAAGGTGCCCGGTATCCCCTATGAACCCAGGGAAGACAAGTTAAGGGAGGAGACTGTAGAGAAGGCGGTTGTTTCGACATAGAGCCTACAACAGAATGCGGAGAGAATTAAAAGGTTATCTAGCTGGAGCCGTATCAAAGTCTGGGTGGAAACATGTCGTTTGACCCATTCAATCTAGGCGACTTATCGAGGATCCTAGAGGAAATATCGAGCTCAAAGGAAGGCTTGAATCCTGAAGTTCTAGCCTCATGGTATAGTGTCATAGAAAACGAGGCAAAGGCCTTATGCCCGACTCAAGAGCTGAGGGACAGCATAAGGATAGATCAGGACCCAATCTTTCCCATGAAGTTCAAGGTTGACATGTCAAAGCGTGCCGTAGCATACTTTATGCAGGCCATAGACATGCATCTTCATGAAATGCCATTCGCTACCAGACTTTATTTTCAGAAACTGCAGGAAATCGTAATCAAAAGGTTCACTGAGGAGGCAAAAAAGGGTGAAGACACTCACCAAGGCGTATAGACAGCCTTCTTAGAGCAATATTCTTCCCACTTCACCGTCAAATTCGATTCCAAGTTCGCCCTCACACACTCTGGACCTGAAGTCCTGAGACGAAAGCATCTCATCAAATTTGCAGATGTTTTCACTGCCCAGTTTGTCCTTCAACAACACAAAATCGAATCTTTCATTTTGAATCGGTATGAAGTCTAGGTCGAAGAGCTTGGCAACAGACCTAATGCCTACTCCTGTGTCAGCTTTTCCATTCTTGATCGCCACGGCTACTTCAAGATGCGATCTGACTTCATTGGCGTAGCCTCTTATCCCCTTGACCACATTGTCGAAACCTAAACCTTTTTCTGACGCCATCTTGCTTATCACAGCATCCAGTAGGGCTCTTGTGCCGGATCCAACATTTCTATTGATAAAGACCACATCTTCCCTAAAGAGATCCTGGAGAGTGAGAATGTTCTTTGGATTTCCTTTTTCGACAATAATCCCCTGGGTCCTCCAATAGCCTCTTATCAAGGCAATCTTCTTACCGAATGATGGATTTCGAAGAAGAAACGTGTTATACTCGCCACTTTCTGAGTCAAACAGATGCACCCCTGAAAGGTCAGCTATATTTTCCAGTACAAACCTCAATCCATTCTGGGAGCCGACATTGATATATTCTATGAAGAAGTTCTTGAACCTTTCTTCCATCATCTCGATCAGGACTTCTAGGGCGTAGCAGTGGCTTCCCATTATCCTCAAATCTGGCTTTAAAAGTAGATCAGAATCCATTAGAGGCTCCGCCTTCTTCTTCGCAAGCAGGTACTTCTGCAAGAGGATTTCGCCTTCCAGCGTAAGCTTTGCGCTTCCACCTCCAAGCCCTCCTAAGACTCTTTCCACCACCCTAAAACCAAAGCTCTTTTCAAGCTCGTCTATCTTTATCCAAGCCCTTCTATAGTCTTTGCCCACCTGCCTGGCAGCCATAGAAATCGAACCAAACTTTTTAACTGCATGAAGAAGCTTTGCACCGTCTTCGTCCAGGCCGGTCTGTGACCCCTTGCGGACCAAGAACAGCTTGCTTTTCAGCCGCAGATCGTTTACGAAACCGAAATTCTCAACTATCTCATTCAAAGACGATTTCACCTTTTACAAACTTGGCTGCCCTCCCATCTCTTGGATTGTTGAAGAAGTCTTCCACATCTGCTTCTTCAATTATCAAGCCATCAATAAGCATAGCTACTCTATCAGCCAACCGTCTCGCCTCGAACATGTTATGAGTAGTGAATATGACAGTGCCCCCATGTCCGGCATAATCTTTGATTATCTTTTCAACGATTACTATGTTAGAGGGATCTAGGTTCGCGGTTGGCTCATCAAGTAACAGTACCTCAGGCTCCAGTGCTAGAGCCATAGCGAGACAGAGCCTTTGCGCTTCACCTCCAGATAGGGTGTAAGCATGTTTATCTTTGTAATCCAGAAGATTGACTGCCTTCAGGGAATCCTCGATCTTCTGCTTTAGCAGACTTCTCTCGAAATGCCTGATCTTCAAGCCTAATGCTACATTCTCAGACACCTTCGCGTTATATAATGTTGGCTGTTGAAAGACCACTGCCATCCTCTTTCTGTATGTGACCTTATCCTTTTCTTTGAGTGCCAAAATGTTGACGTCGTCAAACAGGATCTCCCCTTTATCAGGTTCATCAAGCATGTCAATTATCCTTAGGGTTGTCGTCTTTCCCGACCCATTTGGCCCGATAATACACAATATTTTGCTTTTTTCGGCTTTGAAGGATACTCCTCGAAGCAGACTTCTTTCTCCGAAACTCTTCCAGATATCGCGTGCTTTGATCATTTCTAGTCACTGAACCTTGGTAACTTGAACCCCTTTCTTGCATCAGGCTTATACCTGGACTGCAAATGTGTCAAGAAGAGATTCACAACAAAGGATGTGGAGAGAAGTATTATTCCGAGGCTTATTGCTATGTCGAATTCTCCTGTACTCGTATAAAGTACTATTGCTGTAGTCAGAGTTCTAGTCAAGTATCTTATGTTTCCACCTACAAGCATTATTGCACCCACTTCCGAGATTGCACCGCCAAAAGCTGCGACCAAAGCAGCCAAAATTCCAACTTTGGCTTCTCTTATGATGATCCACGTCAGTTGTCTTCTGCTTGCTCCCAAAGATACTGCGTAGTCGATGAGCCTCTGTGGCACAGCAGCTATTGCAGAATATGAGAGCCCGGCTATTATGGGTATCGCCATTATGAATTGGGCGAAAATCATCGCCCCTGGAGTATAAAGTAGCTGTAGGGGGCCCAAGAAACCTGATCTCGAGAGCAGCAGGTACAGAACTAGTCCGATTACAACTGGAGGCAACCCCATAAAGGTGTTTGTTAAAGTTATGACAAGTTGTTTTCCTCTGAAATCTTTTAGGCCCAGTAAGGTTCCCAGTGGGATACCGATAATTGCTCCGAGAAAGACAGCGGACAGAGAAACCTGAAAAGAGAGGGCTGTAATGCTAGCAATCTCGTTATTTAGAAAATCAATAAGAAATTGGTGTGGAGGTGTCATTGTCTATTGCCCCAGTTTACTCTTCCAATACGCTACCTCTTGGTCTTCATAGGTGTCTTGGATGCCGACTTCATGAAGTCTTCCAAATAGTGGGCTGAAGAGTTTCTGTCCCCCTTTGGTGTAGTTTCCGATAAAGGCTTGAGCTTCAGGTGATACAAGGAAGAGCACGAACTTTTCTGCCTCTTCATGATGTAAGTTCGGATACTTCTCTGGGTTTACTAGGAATACCCTGTATATGTTAAGAAGTGTTGAGTCTCCTTCGAAAACGAGTTTAAAATTCAGTTCTGGCATCAGCGTATTCCACGTCGCTCTGTCTGTAAGAGTGTAGCCTTGGAGGTTGTTAGCAACTCTGAGGGTTTGAGCCATTCCCTGCCCAGTTTCCTTATACCAGGTTTGGCCTGAAGCATTGATTCCTAAATTCTTCCATATTTCAAGTTCTTTTATATGTGTCCCAGATTTGTCTGCCCGTGACACAAAAGTTACACTACCCCGTGCACCAGCTTCTCCAATCTTTTTGAACGCTTCAGCAACTGTTTTAGTTGAATTTACATCAGCGGGATCGCTGGCTGGGCCTACGATTATGAAGTCGTTGTAGGCGATCCTAACTCCATGAATGCCGTAGCCATCTTTGATGAATTGTTCTTCATAGGGTGGGCTGTGAACTATTACAAGGTCCGCATCACCTTTTCTTGCTATTTCAATCGCTTGCCCTGTTCCCACCGCAACCCATGTGAGGTTTATGTTTGGGTTTTGCTTCTCAAATTTTGTTTTCAGAGTGGACAGAAGACCTGTTGCATCTAAGCTAGTTGTAGTGGCAAGCCGAAGGATAACTCTTTCCGCTGAAGTGGCTGTCGCGGTCTCAGCCGTCGTACTTGAAGTAGTTGCACTTGATGAAACATAGGCAACAGCCAATGCTGCAATCAAAATGGCAACAACAGTTAGCACCATACCCCTGTAAGGAGGCATCGCAACCGTTATGGCGCTGCGTCATAGCGATATAAATAGTTTTTCACAAGCGTTGAATATGCCCCATTGCCGGCCTATCAAACATGATGAGATAATGAGCAACCGTGCTTGCCATCAGGTATCGGCCGCAAGTTTGAGAGAATCCTCTTTGCGTCAACCGGAAACAGTCTGACTAAGTGAATCTCTTCTGGCTTACTTCAGCTTCACTATAATTAGTCGGATCATGTCTGCGGAATCCTCGCAATAGTCGTCAATCATCTCTAGGGCGTTGAAGAAGTCTGAGAGGACGATGAACTCTCCTGTGTTCATGGCTGAAGAGGGTATATCTTTCAGTATCCCCCTCGCGTTCGCGTGGATTTCGTCAACTTCTTCCTCGATTCTTTCTACCTGGTCGCAGTACTTTATGGTGTCTGCCACACTTACTGTTAGGCTCTGAACACTTTTTCGAAGCATGTTCACGCAGTCCAGGGTCTTCTCTACAAATAGAATCGATATTTCCTTAACCTTCTCCGAGTACTTGTCCAAGGAGAGAAGCGTTAGACTTCTACCTGCACTTCTTGCGTAGTCGGCGATCATGTCAACCCTCTTCACAAGATGCATGAGGTCGTCCCTCTGATTTGGAGAGAACTCTCCTTTAGACAGTTCGTTCATGATCGCCGCTCTTAGCATGTCAGCCTCCTTCTCCTTTGAGTTCAACCTCAGTATGTTGAGCATCGCCCCTTCTCTGTCTCCCGCTATCATCTTTTTTGTCGCATGCGCAATCTCTTCAGCGCATTCCGTCGATAGCCTAAGGTGGTCTTGTATCATCTTTACCACATTGATCTCTCTCCTTCTGGATAGCCAGTCGAGTAGTCTGTCGCTCATCTTTGGTGGTTAATGTTCGAAATTCATTATATAAACTTATTTGCGATTTATTAAGATGATCATAAACAGTCTATTGAGGATTTAGACATTTCTAGAGGCTTCTCTAAGTATGGGGTCTGTGAGATTGTTTCCTTCATCAATTATTGAGTGTCTTTTAAGTTGCTGGAGGATTTCATAGAGAACCCTATCGCTTAATTCTCTTCCTTCAGCTTTCTCAAGACTTCTCTTGAGTAGGCTCCATTCTTTCACTCCTTCTGTCAAGAGTCTCAATACTAGTCTATATCTTCGGCTCATTCTTTGTTTTAGAAAATTCTCTAATTCTGTCTTAGCCAGTTCTATTGCCTCTTTCTTGATCTCTTCGAAATCCTCTATGCCACCGATCTTCAGATATCCATAGTATGTTAGCCATCCTATAATACCATCGAGTTCACTTACTACCCTATCGATTTCTTCAAAAGATATTTCTTGCCCAGCTTCTTTGAACCCTCTTTCTAGAAAATCTATGGACTCATCTCTTCCAAGCTTTCTAGTTCTTATCTCGACAAAAGCTCTTCCATAGAGTGGATTCTTAGGGTCTCTCAGTATACCATAGAGAACATCCATCTCCGAGCCTGTGAGTATGAAAGATAGGTTCTTGTAGTAATCGTAGGAATATGCTATTGCATTATGAAGCATCAAACCAATACTTCCTCTGGATCTTTGGAACTCGTCAAAGACGATAACAATCTTCTCTCCAATCCTTTCACCAAGATCATCCAATGCACCAAAAAATTCGGTCAAAGGGAAGCGATCTTTACCCCAGCTAAAGGAGATAGACAGACCAGCTACAGACACTCCTCGAAGTCTTTGAAGACCTTTTAGGAACAGTTCCCTCAAGTTCTCTCTACGTGAAATCCTAGAAATAAAATCACTAGAGCTTCTAGATAGCAGCTGATAGAGATCTCTATAAGACTGAAAACTTTCTCTAAGATCGATAAAAAGGTTACGGAGTATCAGACTCAGAAATGGCTGTTAGAACAAGGGATGTTTTTCCAGTACGTCTCAACCCAGAGACAATATTCATCGGTTTTCCGATATTTTTCACAAGCTTCTCAAATTCTCTATCAAAATCGTATAGATCGTTCTTCGAAGTCTTAGGTCTAGGATCGAACAGCATACTTCCACACCGAAATAAACTTCCGCACCGGAATATAGAGTTTAAATGGAGCTCAAGAAAGCCCAATGCCTTATCTGGTTTGGAAAGTTTGATGAGCTTACAACAGTCAGAGAGCACTAAAGACTACTATAAGGTTACAGAATATCTTATAAATGAGCATGTCAACACCATCTTAAAACAATAACGAACATAGAATTGAAGGAAAGTATTGAAGCCATGGCTAGAGTTATGGTATTTCATTCTTATCTTCTTCTTTTGTGACCTCGAAGCTCGAGTTATTCGAGACGGAAAGCTTTCTCGAGGCCTTCTTTGGGATATTCGTATAAGACTATGTCGCTTTTGTCTAGGTGGAAGTCGACGGTGTCGCCTACATCATATGATGGATCTTCGATTCTAAATGTTCTGATCATGAT
>CAYUWR010000016.1:0-4884 GCA_964448685.1 uncultured Nitrososphaeria archaeon | reverse complement strand
GTCTACAGGAACCACCTGTAGAAAGCATTCCAGTGTAGTATCCCATGTAGTATGCAACCTGAAGGAACGCCCATACAACTAGTGTCCAGAACCACGCATTGAATGAAACGGAAAGTGGAGATAGATAGAAGATAGCGAAGTAGAGGGGGTTCTTCATGACCATAGTAAGACCCACAATACTTGATGCTAGTACATTATCGGGGGGTAAACACCAAGTGCCTGAACAACAAGTGTTCGATCTATACCCATAGATGTCAGGGAACCACGGAAAGACACCTTGGAAGAAGACAGGTACCTCGAACGCTAACCCGAGAAGAACACCGAGTATGAATGGCCTGAGGTCTCGCTTCGTATGATTCTCAGCGCTGACCACCTCCATGATGTCGTGTCCAGCAATTACTAGTGGAAAGGGCATTCTTTCGACATCCATCCATTGATGCCTGAATATGATTGTGATAGCTGAGGACAGTAAATAGAAGACGATAAATTGCGCTGTCCAGAAGAAGATTGAAGGAGCCCAGGCCATCCAGTCAACTACAACATTTCCAGCAATTAATTTCTGAGATAACTCAAGAGGAACCTGCCACCAGCCTGTCAGAACATTCTCAGAATCGTAAACTCTGAATTCAGCCATTAGCACCGGGTATTGCTCTGACCAACCATGACCAATAACGTAGGAAACCATCGTTCCTATGACGAAGACATAAGTTAGAGTAACTGGACTGAACTTCCGTCCGAGGATCTTTACTACTGGGAAGGTCAATATGAGGAGCGCATATGAAAGAAATGCAAAACCAAGACCGCCACCCTGTATCCCCCAGATATAAAATGCCCTCATATTCCCTAAACCAGCAGCGAATGTAATAGCCACCTGTCCAGCAACAGTAGCGCCTATTGCTGTTATGATAATTAAAACCCAAGGAACTTTCTGACGTTGTAACTCAGTTGGAATTTGCAATTTCTCTGTCATACAAACCTAATTTTATTTTGTAAATTTTATATGTATATAAATCTTTTTATATTTTTGTTAAGCACAATGTACTATCATCGAAGAGCTTAAAAAAGAAGAGAAGGATAGTCGCCTGCCTTTGTATGTTAGGTCGCAAACTTAAGGTTCACGTTGTAGGCAACTCTCACATCGACGTCGTGTGGTTCTGGCGTTTCTTTCCGGAAACCGTCTACGATTGTTGCCAGCTCACATACACAAGGGCGACAGACAATCTAATGCTCCGACCTGAGTATACCTTTGCCCACAGCCAAGCGGTCCTTTACGAAGCTACCGAAAAATACTTCCCACAACTCTTCGCCAAGATAAGAAAATACATCGCTGAAGGGCGATGGGAGATCGTCGGGGGCATGTACGTGGAGGCTGAGGGAGGGGGTCCAAGTGGCGAATCCTTCGTAAGGCAGTTCCTGTATGGAAAGAGGTACTTCAAATCAAAGTTTGGCGTCGATGTCAAGGTTGGGTGGTTGGTCGATAATTGGACCCATCCATGGCAGCTACCCCAGATAATGAAGAAGAGCGGAATCGATTACTATGTCTTCATGAGAGGTGCGCCAGGCCAGCATCTGTTCTGGTGGCAATCACCTGACGGATCGAGGGTCTTAACTTGCCATTTAGTGACCTATAGCCACAGCCTCATGACTAGGCCATTTCCCGATTGGGATAGCTTCGCGCGCGAAATCGAGCACAGATATGGAGTGCGTGACTGCATGGTGGTAATTGGATCTGGCGATCACGGTGGCGGCCCAACATTCACGGAGATAGAGAATCTTGCACAGTTGGAAAGAGAATCCTCCTCTCAGATGTTCTTCAATACGCCAACGAAATACTTTGAAGTTTTGCTTCCCCAGTCGGGAAATCTGCCAATCATCAATTACGAGCTGGGTTATGAAGCTGTCGGCTGCCTGACGGGCTTGGCCGAGATCAAGAAGGAGAATAGAAGAGCTGAAAACCTACTGATAGATGCGGAGAAATTCTCAGTCATCGCCAACCTAATAACGGATCAGACATATCCGAAGGAAAGGCTTGGGGAAGCTTGGAAGAAGGTGCTTTTCAATCAATTTCACGATTGCATAGGCGGGTGCGTTTCGCCAACAGCTGCTGAAGAGGCCTTGAAGTCGTACGACGAGGTTCAGGCTGTTGCAAGAGATGTACTGACCTCTGCACTTCATGCCATTTCCTCAAAGGTCGACTGTCCTGATTCTTCTTTGCTGGTCTTCAATTCCCTCTCGTGGGAGCGAGACGACTTAGTTGAAGCAGAGATTGTTGTACCATTAGCCAAAAAGATCAGAATACTGGACGAGCACAACTTTGAGGTGCAGACCCAAGTAATCAATGAGAAGTTTGATGGAGAAAAGAGACGGGTAAAACTAATCTTTGTAGCAGAAAAAGTACCCTCACTGGGATATAGGTCATATAGCATCGCTCTGGGCGAAGAATCCAAAAGATCGGCCAACATTCATGTCACGGAGAATGAAATGGAAAATGACTACTTCAAGGTTCGAATCTCCCCACTAACTGGCAATCCAGAGTCCATCTATGACAAGAGAAGTGGGCGTGAACTTCTTAGAGGTAGCGGGGTAACTTTTGAGGCTTTTGAGGACATGGGTGAATCTGAGGGCTTCCTCGTGAGAGGAAGTAGAGCTCGAGAACAAAAAATATCACTTCTTGGCAAGCCTTGGAGGATAGAATCCGAGCCAAAGATAGAGGTCTTGGAAGAGGGTCCAGTTAGGGCTGTCGTGCGGGTCACCAAGCGGTACCAGAGTTCTACCTTCATACAAGATATCATCATATACTCAAAACTAGACAGAATCGACTTCAACCTTACTATCGACTGGCATGATATTCACAGACTCATAAAGGCCGTATTTCCGCTGAATATCGAAAAAGGCACACTAACAAGTGACTCACCCTATGGTGCAATCGTAAGGCCGCAGACTGGCGAAGAGCGCCTTACGATACAGTGGGTAGATATATCGAACGAGGAACATGGTATAGCAGTTCTAAACGATTCAAGATATGGATATGATGCCTTGGACAACACCATTAGGCTCACTTTGCTGAGGTCCCCGACAGAACCGATGTACAGCACAGAAGAAGGAATACATACACTACGCTACAGCCTCTATCCGCATAAATCAAAGGCGATGATCGATGTTGTTCGACGTGCCTTCGAGTTTAACAATGGACTTATGTCAGTAAATCGAGAGGCACACAAGGGCATGCTACCAAGGACATCTCAACTGATTGGGTTATCTCCAGATAATTTGGTGCTTACAACTCTGAAGAAAGCTGAGGATGATGATAAAGTAATCGCCAGATTCTACGAGATTGATGGCAAGCAGTGCACAGCCACCGTTACGCTTCCCAAGGACATCTTAACGGTGCATGCAGCGAATCTAATGGAAGAGGAGATTGCTGCATTGACTCCGACTGGTAAAAGTGTTACAGTAAAAGTTGGACCATATGAGATCGTTACAATTAAGCTCGGCATCGATTAGTTTCCACTGGACGCTTGGGCTATGAAGAATTTTTGTAATCCTACGGCTCGCCTCGATACCTTCCATATTCTTTTGCAGATCTAGCCATCTCGATGATATTGGAATCAGGCGTATTTGCACCTGGCGAATCTCCTGTAGAGAGGATGAAGCCTCCACCTTGCGCAGCGTCTTCAATGGCCTTCTTAACAGCCCGCTCAACGCCTGATCTGTTTTCTTGAAGGAGAACAACGGTGTTGATGTTTCCCTTTAGACAAAATTTATCTCCAAACTTTCTCTTGACTTCAGCAAGATCGACATCACCAGTTGGTGGGCCCTCCAACGGCTCCATTACGTCAAGGTCCGTTTCTTCGTAGTTCATCTGTACTAAATGCCTTGACTTTCCACACGTATGTTGATGAGATGGAATTCCAGCCTTCCTGCAGAGCCTTGTGATTTTTTTTACTACGGGAAGCGAATACTTCCGATAAGTGCTCGGAGAGATTAATGACATAGAAGATGCGCTTCCTTGTATGAGGATGGCATCGGGATTTGCGCGAATGCAACATTCCGTATAATTTTCGACATATTTATAGTAGTATTCGAATACCTCTCTGAGCACATCGGGCGAGCGAATGAAATCGACGAGCGCTTGCTCGGATCCCCTTAACGTCACCCAGAAGTCGGGAAATAGAGTTGGCCCGATCTCTGTTATGCCATCATCTGCCACGATTGGCTCGGGCACTATTTTTGCACAAAAAGTCTCCTGTTCCATTAACCATTTGACCTTCGGCCAATCCTCATTGATGCTCTTAACGCGTCTCTCTATGCACCAAGGTGGGGCGTCGCATGGGTAGAAGTACATCTCTGAAAGCATTCCATAGGGAGTTTCCGTAGATTTACGCAAAAGGATGCCCCTGTAAGTTTCGCCCATAATTTCCGTCTTGGACTTTATTGGTTGCTCGATCGACAGACCATGCCAATAATCCCAGATGTCGCAGCCTAGCCTCTTGTTAGCATCAATGTATATCTCTCTCACCGAAGGTTCGTTATAGAGATACGCTTTCCACCATGGCATTCCAGTCGCTTCGTGCCACCAGCGCATCGCAACAAGATCTATGTCGGGAGCGAAGGGGACTCGATCTGTCTCTTCTCCAAAAAAGGCTGCTAGAAGCCTCTCTCTTCCATTCATGTAAATCGACCACAGTAACCTAGGAAGCTCTTGGCCTTTGATAAGAAAGAAAGTTGATATAGTTTTTGCAGCAACTTGAATAATATGCGCCAAGATCGTATATATTTACCTGAACTCACTTGAGACGAAGTCAGAGAGTTAGCGAATAAAGCCGTGCTCCTCATTCCTTCAGGCACCATCGAACAGCACGGCCTTCACGGTCCACTTCAGAC
>CAYUWR010000015.1:0-67158 GCA_964448685.1 uncultured Nitrososphaeria archaeon | reverse complement strand
CATCTTCGATCGCCTGATAGAGATCCCAATTCTGTGCTATCAGCGACAGATCCTTCGAACTTATTCCAAGAGATGTGCAAGAAGACTTAGACGAAAAAAGCAGTTCATATCTGTAGTTAAGCACCATTATGTCTTCTAGAGGTGCTCCAGATCCTTCAGCGATCCCCTCCATCACTTGGTAGGCTTCCTCATTATAGGTTCTGATCTCCTCTGAGCCCTTCTTGGTCTTCTCTCTGAGCTTCTCCCATCCTTGGCTGTGTGTTGATTGCAAGATGGCCTTGTACTTTGCAATATTCTTGAGTATCTTGTCTCTAGCTTGCCGCCCGTAGATGCTACCAGCTTGATGAGGGGTGCCATATGCTTTGATGATGGAGATGTCTTCAGAGATCCTTTTTTCCATCTTCTTTGCTATTAGGCTCATGAGGTTATATTGGTTTTCTTTTTCTGTGAGGCAATCTTCTTGAGCGTGTTGGCCTATCTGGATGGTCGGAATGTGATCTGGCAAATGGATGAGGGAGGAACGGATGCCTGTGTTTTCCAGTCAGTTTTTGACTCGTGGTGTAGGCAGCCTTTTCATTGCATATGCTAAGACTTCTGCAGTGGGCTTTGATCTTATGTGATTTTGGTCGACGCGCTTATCTGCGCTTTCTGCTCTCTCGTTAGAGGTGTTCCCTCCAATTCGGTGATGAATCTTCTGGTGAAAACTGCTATCCTATGCGAGTCTTCGCTGGAAATCGTTCTTTCTAGCTTATGGTCTATCGCTTTACTTGCAAGGCTATAGAATTCGAGTGCTTGGTCTTGGTTCGCCGGCGTCTTTGCTACCTCGAAGAGTGCGCTTAAGGTTCTGGTGAAGTCGAATCCTTTTCCTGTGAAGCCTACCTTATCCTTTAAGGCCGCTTCTAGGCTGTCACGGGCGAGTTTCAAGGCTTCTTCCCATCTTCCCTTGTCGTATGCTTTAAAGGATTCTACAAGCCTGTCACAGGCCACGTCCAGCCCCTCCGCCCTAAATTTCATTCTAAATGTGCAGCTTTCTTCATGTTGTAGTTCTGTGATCGATTCACATAGGAGAGGTTTCACGGGGGTGGAGTATGTGCTGTTGAACCATCTCGCCCATTCCATGAACGCCTGCGTGGTCACACCCTGTATGTATCCTTCGAAGAAGGAACAGTGTCTATGTATGTCATGTTCGTATCCGGTTGTGAGGAAGTTTCTGGTTATCTTGACTTCTGCAGTCCTTTTTGTTCCGTCGAATTGGTTGACTCTTATGTCGCCCCATCTGGCTGAGCTGTCAAAGATGGCCCAGACGACAAGTATTGTCTTGTAGGTCTTTGGAAGTCTCTTTTTTTGTTTGAGTGTTTCGATTAGGATGTGGCCGAAGCTTACTCCGATTTCCTCTCCCCATCTGCGAAGGAGTCTTGCATAAAGGCTCGCGCCAACGTGGTCCTTTACGCCATCTAGGAGTGTTTGGACTGTTGTCGCCCTAAGGATGACGCGTGAGGGGTCGGTGACTGGAACGACGACCCTCGATTTCTCGAGAGACTTCTTGAGCGCCTCTTGAATTGACTTGTAAGCTTGTTCACTTATGCGGTTCACATACTGAACTTTGCCTACGATTTCGTCCACGGTCTTGGTGGCTTCGGTTTCATCGAAGGGCTTTATCGACATTATAGTTTCCTGTCTGCTTGACTCCTTTTAATCCTTTTAAGTCTTGTGGTTTGAAGACGATAGAGTGGTCTGATGGCAGAGAATGGGTTGAAGGTGGCCTTTCAGGGGGAAGTTGGCGCCTACAGTGAAGAGGCCTCTCTAAACTTCTTTGGCCCGAATATCAGCACTCTCCCGTGTAGAACTTTGACGGAAGTCTTTGGTGCCGTGGACAGAGGTGATGCTAAGTATGGGTTGGTGCCTGTCGAGAACTCTATTGAAGGCAGTGTCTTCCAGACATATGATCTGCTGCTGCAGTCAAATCTCATGATCTGGGGGGAGACGGTTCTTAAGGTATCGCACTGCCTTATCTCGAAGGAAAAGGATATCGGCTCGGTGAAGGAGGTTTATTCTCATCCTCAGGCGCTGGGGCAGTGTAGAAAGTTCTTGGAGCGTTTAGGCTGCGTCGTAATAGCCTCCTACGATACTGCTGGAAGTGTGAAGGTTCTGAAGGAGAAGGATCTTCCGAACGCGGCGGCGATAGCAAGTGAGAGGGCTGCGTTGGTCTATGGGATGAATATTCTAGCTCGAAATATCGAGACGGATCCTCACAACTATACGAGATTTCTTGTCATTGCTTTGGAAGATCATCCGAAAACCGGCGTCGACAAGACGTCGATAATCTTCTCGACGAAGCATGTCCCTAGCGCACTATATAAGGCGCTTGAACCGTTTGCTAGGAGAGATATTAACCTCACCAAGATCGAGTCCCGTCCTATAGTGGGAAAGCCTTGGGAGTACAACTTTTACTTGGACTTTGAAGGTCACAGGATGGAAGGAAAGGTGAAGGATGCTCTGGGGGAGCTGGAGGTGAATTCGACTTTCTTGAAGGTCTTAGGCTCTTATCCGAAGGCGAAGGAGTTTGCTGTTCGAAGTTGACTGGGGTAACTTTCAGAAGATGTGATAGAGTATGATCGTGTCCAAGTTCGGTTCTGTCTGTGGTCGAATCTACCCTTTGCTGGATGTGTTGGGGGTTCTGTGCGTCATATATGGTTTGTCGAGTTGTCGCCTAGATCGTGGATTGCCCGTGATGGAGGTGATGTCCTGTGATGAACTTTAGAAGGGTGGCTGTGATCGGTGGTGCTGGGAGGATGGGTAGCTGGTTTTCTAGGTTCTTTGTTAGAGAAGGCTTCGAGGTGACGGTTTCAGGTAGGACGAAGAGCAAGTTGGATAAGCTCAAAGGGGAGCTGCCTTCTGTTAGGGTGGCTGAAGATAACGTTGAAGCGGTGATGGATGCTGACCTGGTGGTGATCTCTGTTCCACCTCAAGATTTCGAAGAGGTTGTTGAGCAGATAGGCCCTCATCTTAGAGCTGGGCAGTTGGTTGTTGATTTGACATCATTGAAAGAGGGGCCTGTCAATCTTATGCACAGGTTTATCAAAGGCTGTGTTACGCTCGGGGCTCATCCTTTGTTTGGTCCATCCGCTGTGGACTGTCGCCAGAACTTTGTATTGACTCCGACTTCAGAGGAGGAAGAAAGGTTTGCTGCAGACTTCAAACGGTGGCTTGAAATGAGGGGGTTTAGGGTGACGGTTATGTCTCCGAGGGAGCATGATAGGCTGATGGGCACAATATTGGGGTTGTCTCATTTCATAGCTCTTGTGGCTTTTGACACTTGGCTGGATTCTGGGTTAAGGGAGCTGAAGAAGGTTGGTGGTACAAGCTTTAATCTGCTATTTAGCCTTGTCGAAAATGTTATCCATTCTGATCCAGGATTGTATGCGGAGATTCAGATGGGTCTGGATAGTACAGAGGAGGCTGAAGTGAGGTTTGAAAGGAATGTTCGAAAGTGGTTGGCGATGGTGGAGAAGAAGGATAGGCGAAGGTTCGTGGAGGAGATGATGAGGCTGAAGGATGCCTTTGATAGCCAGGGGTGATGAGAGATCGTCGTGCTCCTTGTGCCCACTTCTGCGCCTTTGCTATTTTGATGTCTGATCTTTTGGTCTCCCAGCATCGTTGGCGTCTTCTTGTGAGCTTCTGCACATCTTGACTATCCTCTCGAAGACCGATATACTGCCTTCTGGGTCTATCTTTAGCCGTCTGGCTCTTTCTCTTGTTTTCGCGTAGACTTCTGATTCTCTTTTTTGGTCGAGGACTGGCCTTCCATATCTTCTTTTTAATTTTCCAGCTTCTTTGGAGGTTTCGACTCTTTCGGAAAGGAGCTTCATTATCTGTTCGTCTATCGCGTCTATCCTCTTTCTGACCGCTTCAATTTCTTTCTCATAGGCCAAGTCTGCCACCTTTTAGGGTTTCTGGTATGAGGCCTGCTCTTATGGCGTGGTCAGCGAGGACGATCGCGATCATGCTTTCCACGACGGGTAAGGCTCGTGGCACGATGCATGAATCATGTCTTCCTTCGACCTTAAGGCCTGTAGGCTCCATTGTTTCAATGTCGATGGTCTTCTGGATCTTTGAGATGGAAGGTGTGGGTTTGATGGCTGCTCTGCAGACTATGGGCATGCCGTTGCTGATTCCTCCCAAGATTCCACCACAATTGTTGGTTTCGGTCACAACCTTCCCATCCTTGACTATGAATGTGTCGTTGTTCTCTGAGCCTCTCATTCTTGCCGACTCGAATCCGGATCCAAATTCGACGCCTTTCACTGCCGGTATCGCGAACAGTGCCTTCGCTATATCTCCCTCCAACGTGTCAAATACTGGTTGTCCGAGGCCTGCTGGTACGTTGACTGCGATGCCTTCCACTATGCCTCCTACGCTGTCGCCTTCGTCCCTTGCTTTGTTGACGGCTTCCAGCATCTCTCTTGCCGCTTTGAGGTCAGCGCATCCGATAGGATTTCTTTCAACATTCTTTCTGATCTCTGCTAAAGTCTTCGGTGTGGCTTTGACGCCTGCGATCTCAACCGTGTGCGCGAGTATCTCGATCTCCAGTAATGTCAACAGTCTTTTTGCCAGTGCACCTGCCATCACATATCCGGCGGTGATTCTGCCAGAGAATCTGCCTCCGCCCCTGTAGTCGTTGAATCCTCCATACTTTAGATATGATGTGAGATCGGCGTGTCCGGGTCTGGGCTTAGTTCTTATCTTCTCATAGGGGGTGGAGTCTATGTCTTTGTTCCATATCACCATGCATACTGGTGCGCCTGTTGTGAATCCGTTGAATACTCCTGAGATGATTTCGACTTTGTCTTCCTCTTCTCTTTGGGTTGAGAAGCTGCTTTGGTGGGTTCTTCTCTTTTCCAGCTCTCTTTGGATGGTCTCCTCTGAGACTTTGAGGCCGGCTGGGCAGCCGTCTACTATGGCGCCGACGCATCTGCCGTGGCTTTCTCCAAAGCTTGTAACCTTATACATCACACCTATCGTGTTGGCGCTCATTTGGTCACCTTGACGTCCGCCTTCAAGTTTTTCATCACATTCCAGAATTCAGGGAAGGATTTGTTGACGCATTCTGCATCCTCTATGGTCGTCTGCCCTTCTGCTGTTAAGGCCAGTGTGGCGCAGGCCATGGCTATTCTGTGGTCATCGTATGGATATATTCTTGAGCCGTAGGCCTTTGAGCCGAATATTCTGATGGAGTCTTTTTCTCTCTCAACTTTTATTTTCATCTTCTTTAGGCATGTTTCCATAGCTTCGATCCTATTTGACTCTTTTGACTTTAGTCTTTCAATGCCTGTTATTAGGCTTGAGCCGTTGGCCTGTGAACACAATATTGAGAGTGCTGGAAACAGGTCTGGGCAGTCTGATACGTTAAACTCTATCGGTTTAAGAGGTGACTTCTCGACCGTCATCGATTTCCTCTCTTTCTTGACTGTTGCACCCATTTTCTTTATGAGGTTGACTATGACCTTGTCTGCTTGCAGGCTCTTTGGGTTTAGGCCTTCTGCGATGACCTTGCCTGTGAGGGCGGCAGCTGCAAGGATATATGATGCGGAACTCCAGTCGCCTTCCACCTTAAAGGTGGTTGGTTCATACCGTCGCGGAAGGACTTTGAAGTTTGCTTCGTTGATTCTCTTGACTTCTGCTCTGAACTTGGACTGCACGTCCATGGTCAACAATATGTAAGGTTGTGAGTGGATTTTGGTCTGTGAGCTGATGACGGTTTCTCCTTCGATTTGGGGGGAAATCAGAAGTAAGGCGGATATAAACTGGGAGCTAACATCACCTCTTACATTTGCTTCTCCACCCCTAGGCTTTCCTCGGACAGAAACCGTTATTCCATTTATTCGGCATTCTACGCCAAGCTGCCTGAGTGCTTCAAGAAGAGGCTCAATTGGACGCCTCATCAGGCTTTCGTTTCCGGTGAGTCTGCATTCTTCTCCAACGAGAGAACATACGGCTGTCATGAATCGTAGGGTTGTGCCAGACGACCTACAGAATATCTCTCCCTTGGGTGCCTTCAGTTTACCGCCGTCTACAACTATCTTTTCTCCTTTCATCCTCACCTTGACACCTAGCCTTCTTAACGCCTCTATGGTGGCCAGAGTGTCATCGCATATCAGAGGGGATGATATTATGCTTCTGCCTTTGGCGAGCCCGGCGCAAATGAGGGCTCTATGTGTTATGCTCTTTGATGGTGGTGCCTTGAAGAATCCTTCTATGGTGCTTCTCTTAACGACTGCCCGCACTTCTGTCACCGGTTTTCTGGAAGATTTCAACTATCTTGGCTACAACCTCTTCAACGGTTAGATCGGTTGTGTCGACCTCGTGGTCTGCTGAATTCTGGTAGAGGGGTGTCCTGCTGGCGAGTAGTTCTTGTATGATGCTGGCTTGATCTTCGGCTTCTAGAAGAGGCCTCTTTCTGTCGTCTTTTGAGTTTCTTTCGAGGATGGCTTTCGGGGATGCCTTGAGCAGGATTATGACGCCTTCCTGCTTGAGTCTTTCGATGTTTATTCTATTTAATACCGCGCCCCCTCCGCAGTCGATCACGGCATTCCTCATTCTAGAGGCCTTCTCTATCGCCTCCATCTCGAGTCTTCTGAATTCTCTTTCGCCTTCCTCCTTGAAGATCTGGGTTATCGTCTTCTTCGATTTCTCGGCCACCATGTCATCTGTGCTCACATACCTTTTTCCCAGCTTTTGCGCGATAGCCTTGGCTACTGTGGTCTTTCCTGTAGCCATGAATCCTATGAGAACGATGTTCGTCTTCATGTGGTCTTACTCTTCAATGCTTGAATCGCAGCTTCCTTCATCGTGTTGAAGGGTGCTCTGTGGCCTGTCCACATTTCGAATGCTGATGCAGCCTGATGGATGAACATATCTATTCCAGATACTGTGGTCGAGGAGGCATCTTTTGCGTCCTTTAGTAGTCTGGTTTCAAGAGGGTTGTATACGGCATCCATGACCGCCATTTTCCTTCTAAGAAGCTTCTTTGGGATTGGGGATTGATCGATGTAAGGCGCCATCCCTATCGGCGTGCAGTTTACAACAAGATCTGCATTTTTCAAATTTGCTGTCAGCGATTGTTGATCGAGGCCGTCTGCTGTGGCCGATATTCCAGTCTTTCCTTGAATGTGTCCAGCCAACTTTCTGGCTTTCTCTTTTGTCCTGTTCAAGATCGCTATGTGGTCTGGTTTCTCTTTTGCTATGGCGAAAGCGATTGCCCTCGCTACGCCGCCTGCTCCTAGGATGACTACCGTCTTGTCTCTCAGGGCTATCTTGTTTTCAGAAAGGGCTCTTATTGCGGCGTCTGCGTCGGTGTTGTATCCTGTGAGCCTTCCGTTGTTGTTCACTATTGTGTTGACAGCTCCTATGTCTTGTGCTATACCATCGACAGCATCGAGATATTCTATTACCTTGATCTTGTGTGGGATTGTAACATTCATGCCATGTATGTCGAATGCCCTCATGCCATCAACAGCCTTCTCGAGCGCCTCCTTCTTGACCCTGAATGCTACATACACAAAGTCTAGACCGAGATCTTGATACGCCCTGTTATGGATCAACGGCGAAAGTGTATGCTCAATTGGGTCACCAATTACACAGCAGACTCGTGTCCTGTTTAAGGTCATGTTTTGTCACCTGCCTTCTGCCTTTCTGTCTCTGATTCGAGCATCTGGTAGAGGGTCCTGAGGCTTTCGAGTTCTATCTGTCCACTAGCAGATTCAAGTCCAACCTTGGTGGAGACGTAGACCAGTTCTCCTCCGATCAGTGGGGAAAGTATTCTGCTCACGCTACCCTTCTCTCCCATGCAGAATGCGACAATATGTGTTGAGCTTGCGTACTCGTGTACTAGTTTTAGGATGGTCAGGTTGTCTTCGAAACTTGTTGCTGTCGTGACCAATTTGCATATATCTGCCCCTAAGCGTATCTCTTTATCGACGATCTTCTTGAGTTCTGAGGTGGTTGGTGTTCCCACTGTGTCATGGTAGGAGATGATGACATTCCTTTCAGCTCTCTTCGTTTGTTGGACAACCTCCTTGAGGTGGGTTGATTTCAGCTCTATGTCGATGTAGGAAGCTCCTAGATCTAATGCTTCTAGGAGTTCTCTCACACGTTCGCTTTCGGATCCATTCCAGAAGCCTCCCTCGCTTCTTATTCTGTTGCATGCTATCCATGGCCTTTTCAACATTTTAGGCAGAGACTGCCAGCGGTCCCCTATCATGTCGATTCTGACTTCTATCAGGTCTGCGTTGTTTGCGGTCTCCACACATTTCATATTATTTCTTGAGATTACAGCACAGAGTCTTGGCTTCTGCATTGGCATATCAGCTTCTGAGAATTCTGAGTAGGTCTTGCTGTTCGACTTCTCTGACGATCACCTTTCCTATTCTTTCCGGTAATATTAGAACCGTCTTGCCATACCAGGCCTTCTTGTCTTTTGAAGTTTCTTGAACTATAGATCCGATATCGAGCTTTGTTGAAGTTGGCAGGCCCAAGCTTTTCAGGAGCCTCTCTAAACGTTCTGTCTGGTTGAAGCCTGTCATCTCAGATGCCACCTTGCACGCCATCATCATTCCTATAGACACGGCGAATCCATGTTTGATTCTATAGTTTGTCAGTTTCTCTATGCTGTGTCCGAAGGTATGGCCGAAGTTTAGGATCATTCGAAGGCCCGCCTCCTTTTCATCGCTTTCAACCACTGAGACTTTCATTTCCACACATCTCTTGACGACCTGCTGCAGTAGGCTCTGGTCTCTTGCCTTAATCGGTTCTATGTTCTCTTCGATTAATCGGAAGAAGTCGGCGTCATATATCATACCATATTTTATGACTTCAGCTAGGCCGTTCAAGTATTCTGGGTTAGGTAGCGTGTTTAGGAACTGTGTGTCGATCAATATGAGCTTGGGCTGATAGAATGTTCCAATAGTGTTCTTTCCTTTCAGGTTTATGCCTGTCTTTCCTCCTACGCCTGCATCAACCTGAGCCAGCAATGTGGTCGGCACCTGAACAAAATATATGCCCCTCATGTATGTGGACGCGACGAAGCCTGTTAGATCGCCTACTACGCCGCCTCCCAGGGCCACCAGCAGCGATCTTCTCGTGAACTCTTTTTCGAGAAGTCTTTTCCAGATAAGTGTCGCGGTGGCTATACTCTTTTGCCTTTCTCCGTCCGCGACTTCGATCGTTTCCACGCCATCGTTCCAGTCGATGGCTTCGACTACTTTCTGGAGCCAGCTTTCTGCGACGGTCTTGCTGGTTACTATGCCGACCTTTGAAGGAGCCATATGTCTTATCTCCGGCCCCATTTTGTCTAGGACTTCTCTTCCTACCACTATCTTGCTGAACTTGCTTTCTATCATCTTTTCAACTCGTCCAATTCTGCCATAAGTTGTTTGAACATTTCAAAGTTCAGCTGCTGTCTGCTGTCGCTTAACGCATGCTGGGGATCTGGGTGGACTTCGATGGTCAGTCCATCTGAGCCTATGGCTTTTGCGGCTTTGGCTAATGGTGTGACAAGCTCGGATGTGCCTGCGGCATGTGATGGGTCAACTATGATTGGCAAGCTTGAAAGTCTTTTAACGATTGGGACTGATGCGAGGTCCAAGGTGAACCTGGTCTCTGTAACGAAGGTTCTTATGCCTCTCTCACATAAGATGACGTCCATGTTTCCTTCGTTCATCACATACTCGGCTGCACTAAGCCATTCTTCTATGGTTGCACTTAGTCCCCTTTTGAGTATAACAGGCTTTGTCGTTCGGCCTACTTCTTTCAGTAGGGTATAGTTTTGCATGTTTCTCGCTCCTAACTGTATCACGTCTGCTACTGTGCAGACTTCCTCTATGTCACGTGGGTCGAGTACTTCGATGACGACTGGCATGCTGGTTTCTGCCTTGACTTCTTCCACGATCTTTAGCCCCTCTTTTCCTAGGCCTTGAAAGGAATATGGGGAGCTTCTGGGTTTGAAGATCATCGCCCTGAGCATGTGGGTGCCGTTGGCCTTCAGGAACTTGGCGGTGGTGGACAGCTGTTCTTTGGATTCGACCGCGCAGGGTCCGGCCACCATCAGGAAGTCTCTTCCAATTCTTGCACCTCCAATCTCGAGTTCTCTCTTTCTCTTTTCTCGGACCAGTTTCAAGTTCATCTCTTTCAACCTACAAATGAGCTGACCTGCTCGAATATGCCGTCCTCGTCTAACGCGAATTTTCTAAGTAGTCTTCGATAGTCTTCTGATGATTCCCCAAACTTGTCGCTTACACCGATTCTTTTCACCCTCACACCGTATTCGGAAAGGGTTTCGCACACGGCTGATCCGAGGCCGCCTACAACATTATGTTCTTCAATGGTTACAACCTTTCCTGATCTTCTGCAGACTTGTATGAGGTTTGGGTCAAGTGGCTTTATGGTGTGGGCGTCGACTACCGAAGACTTAACTCCCTTCTTCAAAAGCTTCTCGTGGACGGTTAGAGCGAATGGAACCATTAGACCACATGCTACTAGAGTGAGGTCGTCCCCCTCCACGAGGACATTTGCCTTTCCGAGGACGACTTGGTCTTCATCTTCGTATATTTTCAGGCAGTAGTCTCGTCCGATCCTGAAATATGTTGGGCTCCTGTTTCTCACGGCCTGCTCGAGGAGTCCTCTTGTGGACTGAGCGTCTGCGGGAACCACCACCTTCATTCCAGGTATTGTTCTCATCAATGCGATATCCTCAAGGCATTGATGTGATGAGCCGTCTGCGAAATCACTTAATCCGCTATGGGATGCTACTATCTTTACATTCATGTTATCTCTTGCGATCGTGTTTCTTATCTGTTCCCATGCCTTCAGAACGAACATGGAGAACGCTGCTGCTATGGGAATGAACCCTTCTATAGAGAGGCCGGCTGCAATGCCTATCATATCTTGTTCACTTATTCCCACGTTGACAAATCTACTTGGAAACCTCTCTCGGAATAGTGCCGTTTTCGTTGAATCTCCCACGTCCGCATCGAGCACTATGACACGTCTGTTCTTTTCTCCCAACTCGACCAGCTTCTGTCCGAAGGCATTTCTGTAGCTTTCAACTTTAAATTCCATTTATATCCATCACCGCCTTCTCGTATTCTTCGGCTGTTGGGACGTAATGGAAGAGGTCCTTCTTCAGCGATCTTATGCCGCCGTTTCTTTGAGTTAGGGCGATCAAGACCACCGGCTTGGTTTGGCTGCGTTTAATGTACTCTAATGTTGAAACGACTTCTTCCGTGTCTTGGCCGTTGACAACGATTGCCTCCCAACCGAAAGAGCTCCACTTCTCGTCTAGAGGCTCCAGCCGCTTTATCTCCTCGGTGCCTCCGTTCAGCTGGCGGAGGTTTCTGTCTACGATGGCGATCAGGTTATCTAACTTGTGATGAGCACCGCTCATGACAGCCTCCCAAACCTGCCCCTCGTTAAGTTCGCCATCGCCGAGGAGCACTATCACTTTACCCTTCTTGTTCTTGATCTTCTTTCCCAAGGCTATCCCCACACCTATCGATAGACCTTGGCCTAAGGAGCCTGTTGAGACGAGGACTTCGGGTAGGTACCTCTTTTCTGGGTGACTTTGAAGCCTTGACCCGCAAACGCCCAGCGAGAGTAGCTCGTTCTCATCTATTGCCTTCTCTTCAGCCAATGCTGCATATAGGGCGGGTGCGGCATGTCCCTTGCTCAGGACAAACGAATTTTCACTGTTTCCCAGGTTGGGGGAGAAGACCTCGAAGATTGAAGCTATCAAGTCTGTTGCGGAAAGAGAAGATGGAAGATGGCTCGATTGAGAGGATATTCCCTGCTTTAGTACATTGATCTTGGTTCCCTTTGAGATTCTTCTTGCTCGAGTACGGTTTTCTACGGCGCTCTTATATGTGGCAACCATGGTCGACAGCAGCCTGCCGGTTTCAGTGAGCTTGATGGGTCTCGGATCACGCAGTGAACCGTAGGTTACAAGATCCAATTCCTTGAGGATCTTGGCGTTAAGCTTCAGGGTTGAAAGAGGAACCCCTGAAGCTCTAGATAGCTCCTTGAGAAAAGATGTGGCTGTAGACTTCCTGTTTCTTCTGATTGAAGACAAAATAAGCAACTGGTTTTCGTTAAACGCTTTAAGCAAAAGTCTTGCGAGAACTATCTTCTCGCCTAACAAAATTGGCGTTCCATGGCCACCTTCCTCTAAAGATATTGGCTTTCCATGACCAACTCCTGCCCAACCCGTTAATCAGCCTTATTTAAAAAGATAGTGGGCAGGTTTGATTGGCCACCGGCATAACGCTATTTGGTCTAAAGAGGCCAGGTCTGTTAGCCTTTTGCTGCATCTTTTCGCTTGCTAGAGTGTGCCTCTATAATAGCGTGTCGCCGGGCATGCAACACATTTCTGTAGCCTATATCGGGTGCATGGTCTACAGTCGACATTGCATGGCGCCTGAGCTCTTTCTTTGTTGGCCAAATATTCTCTGACGGGAAGAAAATGTGAGAAGTGGATAGCCCCTATTGGATAGAACTCTGACCTACGTATTCCCTTACAACTTCTCAATGAGCACTTTTCTATGGATATGCTCTCGAGTGTTTCTTGGTCTTCGGCGACGACCAAGGCGATAAGGTTGTATCCGCCAAAGGTTGAGAAGATGTTGACTACTCTGGGGCAGTCTTTGAACCGCTCGAGAAGGTTCTCTAGGGCGTCGGCGTCTTCCATTTCAAGCATCACAACTGCAGCGCATAGTCTGATCTTGTCGACATTTAATAACGCTGTGACCTTGATAACTTCCTCTCTTAGCAGTCTTTCGATTCTCTTCTTGACGCCCATGCTTGTGTAGCCGGTCGTTTTCGACAATTCCGTGAGTGTAATGCGTCCATCCTTTTGTAGATGTGCCACAATCTTCTTGTCAACTTCTTCCACGATCCACACCCAAGTTTATTTTCTAAACACAAAGTATTAATATAGTTTACTTATCAAATCGGAGTAGATGCGGCATGGAAGATGAACAGAAGAAGGTCAAAGAGAATATGGCGTTGATCAAACATAAGATCGCTATCATAAGTGGCAAGGGAGGTGTCGGAAAGAGCACCGTAGCTGCCAATCTGGCGATGGCTCTCGCGATGCATGGCCACGTCAACCAGGTAGGTGTCCTTGATGCAGATATTCATGGGCCATGTATTCCAAAAATGTTGGGTGTGCGAGGTCAAAGAATAATGGGTAATCCAATAGGAATATTTCCAGTCTCTGGGCCTCTGGGGATCAAGGTCGTATCGATGGATTTCTTGCTTGAGAACGACGACGACCCTATAATATGGCGTGGTCCCCTAAAGATGAGGGCGATCCAACAGTTTCTATCGGACATAATATGGGGAAAGCTTGAGTTCCTTTTGATAGATCTCCCTCCTGGTACTGGAGATGAGCCTCTGAGTGTCATACAGCTTATTCAAGACTTGGATGGAGTTGTGATTGTGACAATACCATCTGAGGTCTCCCAGATTGTGGTTAGAAAGGCTGTAGCCTTCTCAAAGCAGCTGAATGTGCCTATCATAGGTATAATCGAAAACATGAGTGGTTTCGTCTGCCCCAAGTGTGGTACTGAAGTTGAAATATTTAGGACTGGAGGTGGAAAGAAGATCGCTGAAGACCTGGCTGTACCTTTTCTGGGGCGGATTCCGATCGACCCAGATATATGTTCAAGTTCTGATAGCGGAGTTCCCTTCGTAATCGAACATCAGGGTTCACCTTCTACTAGAGCCTTTGCTACGATCGTCGAAAAGATTGAGCAGTTCCTAGAATGCAGTCAGCCCAAACCGGCTGACTCAAGCAGTGTAAGTATACAAGGGGGTTGAAGGGTTGACTTGACCAATTGGGTGAATCTATGCAATGATCCTGTGGAGGGGCTGGTCGAGGACCTGGCTTGTGGAAACAAGCAAGGAGGGATTTGGAAGATTTTGGTATGGTGGTCTACATGTGTTGGACGGATGCTGGAAAGATTTGGGAAGGAGGTGAGAAAGTGAAGGCGAAAATTGTTGTCCCAACCGTAGACGACAGTGGCCTTGATTCCATGTTGGCAGAGCATTTTGGGAGGGCACCTTACTTTACCGTCATAGAAATTGACGAAAAAGGTGAAATCTCGAGCTTAAGAGCTTTTCCGAACACTGGAGAGCATGCTGGCGGGAGAGGATACGCTCACGATCTAATCTTGGAGTTGAAGCCTACTGCAGTGATAGTGTACGGCATGGGGCCGAGGGGGTTGATCGGTTTCCAGAATGCTGGGATCGCGGTGCTCAGGGCTAACGCGGACACGGTTAGAGAAGTTGTGTCCGCATATAAGGAGAATAGGCTTGATGAGCTCACGGAGGGATGTCATCAGGCACGTCACCCCTAAGACGTAGGGGGCTTGGTCAAAGATGAAGATTACTCCTAAGTGTGCAGACTGTCCAGGAGGATATTGTCGAAGTATGCCATTTGATGCAGCGAACGAGGGCATTCTTCCAGAATATTGTCCAATGAAAACAAGTGTTGAAGTGATCAAGTCGGCTGTTGAAAGATACAAGCAGGAGGATATCAAGAAGATATACCTGCCTGCTACCATAACAGAGAAAGAGGCATATGAGCTGGTGAGAGGGGTTAGAGTAGCTGTTCGTCCTCGGATCAAGGAGCTGATAGAATTTGGAAGGCTGGTTGGCGCCAACAGGATTGGAATGGCATTCTGCGCAGGCATGATAGATGAGGCAAGAAGGATTGCGCAGCTTCTTGAAGGCTGCGGGTTCACCGTCGCCTCGGTCATGTGTAAGTGTGGAGGTGCTGACAAGACAAGGCTTGGTGTCGAAAAAGAGTATAAGATTGGTGACCCCCTGAAACTTGAGCCAGGCTGCAACCCTGTCCTTCAAGCGGAGCTCCTAAACATGGCTGACACGGACATAAATGTGATCGTCGGCCTCTGTCTTGGCCACGACATGCTATTTACAGCCAACTCGAAGGCGCCTGTGACGACCTTGATAGTGAAAGACCGTATGTTGGGCCATAATCCTGTGATCGCTCTCTATAGCAGCTACCATAAGGAGATAATCAGGTCGCAGAAGAGAATTTGATCTTCCGACTATAGGATAAGGTGGGCTATCAAGCTAAATGATCGTATCGATAGCAAGTGGGAAGGGAGGGACAGGGAAGACATCGGTAGCTGTAAATATGGCACTATCTATAGAGAATATTCAGCTTCTCGACTGTGATGTTGAGGAACCGAATGATCATCTTTTCTTGAATCCTATAGTAGACCAGATTGAGCCGATCTACAGTCTAGTCCCTAAAGTAGACGATGAGCTATGTGATCGTTGTGGAGAATGTGGCAGATTCTGCCAATATAACGCTTTATATGTGGCATCGGATAGGGTTTTGGTCTTTCCAGAACTCTGTCACAGCTGCGGTGGATGCTTGCTGGTCTGTCCAAGGAAGGCGATCACAGAGCAGAGGCATAAGATTGGTGTATTGAAGCGTGGAAGCGCCAAAGGCCTTGAGCTTGTCTGGGGTGAGCTTGAAGTCGGTGAGCCTATGGCGGTCCCCATCATAAGAGAAGTGAAGAAGTCGATTGGAATATACGAGAACGTTATCCTCGATTCTCCACCTGGAACATCATGCCCAGTAATCGAAACGATTAGTGGAAGCGACTTCTGCATACTCGTAACAGAGCCGACTCCCTTCGGATTGCATGATCTTAAGATAACTGTAGAAGTCCTAAAGCAGATGAATGTCCCCTTTGGGGTTATCGTCAACCGCGCAGATATTGGAGATAGAAAGGTCCACGAATTCTGTGGAGAAAAGGGAATACCGATCTTGCTTGAAATCCCCTTCAGCAGAAGGATAGCGGAACTTTACTCGATTGGCGTCCCATTTTCTGAAGTGATGCCTGAATGGAAGAAAAGATTCCATGTGGTCTTTTACGAGGTGGAGAACTTAGTCAAATGATCAAGCAGCTGACGATTCTAAGTGGCAAGGGGGGAACAGGTAAGACGACGATAACGGCTTCCTTCGCGGCCCTCGCAGAAGGTGTTGTAGTGGCAGACTGTGATGTTGACGCACCAGATCTTCACATCCTCTTGCATCCCAAACCCATCAGAACCGTGGAGTTTAGAGGTTCAAAGTTGGCCGCCATCGACCAGACGAAATGTGCCAGGTGTGGCCTGTGTCGCGATAAATGTAGATTTAACGCTATCACAGGAGAGCTCAAAGTTAATCCTTTTGCCTGTGAAGGCTGTGGTGTCTGCGCCCTCGTGTGCCCAACAGGCTCCATAGTGTTGCAGGAGAGGATTTCAGGGCATGTCTATGTCTCGAAGACAGAACGTGGGTTTATGGTCCACGCAATGCTGGCCCCAGGCGAAGCTAACTCAGGTAAGCTTGTGGCCTTGGTTAGACAGAATGCTAGAGTAGTGGCTGAGAGAGAGCATGCCAGCTTGATCCTAGTGGATGGTGCGCCCGGCATCGGATGCCCTGTCATAGCTTCGATCACGGGAGCAGATGTGGGTATGATCGTCACCGAGCCTTCGATTTCAGGTATCCATGATCTTAAGAGGGCATTAGATCTGCTGGCTCACTTTAACATACTTCCCTTGGTCTGTGTGAACATGTACGACATAAATAGCGAGAATACTGAAAGGATAATGGATTACTGTAGGATGATGGGTGTAGAAGTTGTAGGAAGGATTCCATTCGATCCTGTTGTCACGGAAGCGATGGTCAACGCTGAACCTGTCATAGAATATTCTCCATCAAGTGATGTGGCTCAACAGCTGGGCAGAATATGGAAGAGAGTGTATGAGGTCGTGATGGAGAAAGGTTGATGTTTTTGGCGTGTACTAGCGGTCTGATTTTTGGGCCTGTGCCGTCAAGGCGACTTGGTCGAAGCCTGGGAATTAACAATATTCCAGCGAAGACATGCTCATATTCATGTGTCTACTGTCAGGTTGGCAGGACAACAAACATGACGGTGGATAGGCAAAAATTCTTTGATCCGAATGAAGTCTTTAAGGCGGTTAGAAGAAGGGTTGAAGCTATCAAATCCGAGAATGGTAGAATTGATTATCTGACATTTGTGCCAGATGGTGAACCAACTTTAGACCTAAACCTCGGTGAAGAAATTTCTCTTCTCAAGTCTATAGGAACACCTGTTGCTGTGATAACAAACGCTTCACTCACATACAATGACAGTGTCAGAGAAGATCTGCTTAAGGCCGACTATGTCTCCCTGAAGGTGGATGCCTTAGATGAACGTCTGTGGAGGAGAATAAACAGGCCCCATGTCGATCTAAGCTTGCAGGCCATCCTAGAGGGTATAGCCAAGTTCGTTGAAGAATTCAAAGGTACAGTCGTAAGTGAGACGATGTTGATCAACGAAGTCGCATATGGAAATGAATTCGAGCGGATAGCAGGATACTTGGCAGCTCTCAAGAGGCTGGATAGAGCCTACATAGCCTCTCCAACCAGACCGCCAACGGAAAGGTGGATCAGACCGGCCAGGGAAGAAACGGTCAACGCTGCCTTTCAGCGTTTCTCCGAGAAGTTGGGTTCGGAGAGGGTTGAACTCTTGATAGGATATGAGGGAAACGATTTCACTGTTTCTGGAAATGTCGAGGACAGCCTGTTGAATATAATCGCGGTACATCCTATGCGGAAGGAGGCTGTCGAGGATTTTCTGAAGAAGGCAGGGATGAGCTGGCAGACAATCGAGAAACTTTTAAGAGAAGAGAAGATTGTTAGGCTTGAATATGAGGGAAAGGAATACTATGCCATGAAGTTGGCTGATCCACTCAAAGGTGACAATTGTGGAAAAAGTCGTTGATGCAGAAGGCTTGAAAAAGGTGTACGAGCAAGTCGTGGCGGTCGATGGCGTCAACCTGGAGGTCTATAAAGGTGAAGTCTTTGGCCTTCTAGGCCCTAACGGAGCCGGTAAGACTACAATTATCCGCATGCTTGCTGGTCTGTCTAAACCTACCGCCGGCAATGCTCACGTCCTTGGCTTTGATATCAGATCGGAGATCGTTGAAGCAAAGAAGTATTTCGGCGTTGTCCCCGAAGTCTCGAATCTGTACGATGAGCTTTCAGCTTTCGACAACCTTTTGTTCACCGCTCGACTTTATGGTGTACCACATAGCGAGCGTAGAACAAGGGTTGAAGGGCTCTTGAAAAGCTTCGGCCTCTACGGGCGAAAGGATGATCCTTTCGGTACCTTTTCACGTGGTATGAAGCGTGCGTTGACAATCGCAGCCGCCTTGATACATAGACCTAGGCTGCTTTTTCTCGACGAGCCTACGGCTGGATTGGATGTTGTTGCAGCCCGTTCCATGCGGATCCTGATCGACAACCTCCGACGTGAAGGTGTGACAATCTTCCTCACCACCCACTACTTGGAAGAAGCTGACCTTCTATGTGACCGCATCGGGATCCTCGTCAAGGGGAAGGTGCTTACAACCGACACCCCTGACAACTTAAAGGCTTTGGCGGAAGAAGAGTCTGTGATCGAAATCTCTTTCAAGCAGTTGTCCTCGAAGACCGTTGAAGGGCTTTCTGCGAGGATGCCACAACTTAAGGTTTCTTTAGCAAACCATAACAGGGTTCGTGTATCTGGCGGCGTTCCAGTGGATGTGCTTGAGAAGGTGATTCAGTATTCTAAGGATGAAGAAGTTGAAATCGACGAAATAAACTGCATCAAGCCAAGCTTGGAAGATGCATTCATGAAGATCACAGGTTTGAGCCCAACTATTATGGCGATAGAAAAAGGGGGTGGAAAATGAATTGTTACGTGACGACTTGCGTGGAATATTCTACATCGCTTTAAAGGACATGAAAACATACTACCTTAAGCCGCCATCGATCAGCTGGGGGATTGTCTTTCCATTCGCCTGGACTCTAGCCTTCTACTTAAGAAGTCCTCTCGACTTCAAGCAGCTGGTGCCAGGCCTTGTCGCGATGACCATCTTATTTAGCACGACAGCTGCGGAGGCTGTTGTCATCAATTTTGAGCTGCGGCTGGGCTCTCTTGAGAGACTGCTCCTCGCGCCAATCAGCTTGCAGGCAGTACTGTTTGGAAAGATATTTGGGGGCGCTATCTTTGGGTTTTTGATGACGACAGTGGTTACCGTCGGCATCGTCTTGGCTTTAGGCCTTTCCGGTGTTGGAGTGCTGTATATGGCTTTAATCGTTGTTCCTTCTCTTTTGGTTTTCTCGTCTCTAGGCGCACTTCTTTGTGTTATGGTGAAGGAAGTGTTCGAAGCTCAGACCTTACTTAACCTGCCACGCTTCATAATGGTGTTCTTGTGTGGTGTTGTCTACCCAATTTCTGCTATGCCGTCAGCACTACAGTATTTAGCCTATCTGATGCCCCTTACCTATACTGTAGACGGTCTAAGGGGAGCCTTCTCTCTGAACCCTGGCGATGTGATCTTTGCTGATGCCATAGTACTTTTAGGCTTCCTCGTTATCTTTATCTTGCCTGCTATGAGGCTTCTTCAAGGGCGGTTCAAGTAATAATGTTGGTGCTGTCCGATCGTCTAGGTGTCAAGATTACACGTGTTTAGTGCTTTAGAGCATCGGTTCTCTGGTGTAGACCTGGTTTGGTTCGACATAGGTGAGCGTCTCGGTTTTTGTCATGGTGCCTGAAGCCACGTCCAATATAAGCTCATATAATCTCTCGCCGACCTGCTGTATCGTCTCCTTCCCTTCTATAGCAGTTCCTGAATAGAAGTCCAGCTTCCACCCGAACCTTCCGTAGGTTTGCGGGTTCGCTGTAAGCCACAAGAGTGGTGAGACGACCCCGCCTGAGCTGTATAGTATGGTGTCACTAGAGAGTCCGCCGCCTCCAAGTTGGAAAAGCACGATCTGAGCTCCTGACGCAGCATATCCAAGAAATATTGAGAGCATGCTCATCCAGTTGTCTACGAAATATAGGCCTCTTGATCTTGGTGCTTCTGCATACTTTAGCACGCCCTTGATCGGCATCGACCCAGACTTCTCTATGGCGCCTAGAGACTTCTCTTCTAGGGTTGTGATTCCTCCTGCAATGTTTGCTGGTACAGGGTTTATCGTGCGAATGTCTTCCCCGATAGCCAACGCTCTTTCCTCTGTTTCCCTTGCAACTTTCAAGATTTCGGTTGCCACCAGACCGTCGGCGGCTCTCTTTGCGAGGATATGTTCGGCGCCAATTATTTCCGTGTTCTCTCCAAAGAAGGCTGTCCCTCCTTTCAAGACGAGTTTGTCGAATACATATCCTACAACAGGGTTGCCGACGATACCTGAAGTGGTATCTGAAGCGCCGCATTTTACGCCAAGGCAGAGGTTGCTGTCATCGAATTCTCTTCTTCTAAGCTTGGACGCATCATAGACCATTTCTCTGGCTAGGTCGATTCCCTTGCAGATCAAGTCTAAAGTTGAAGCATTAGGGCTGTCAAGTACTTCAACTCTCTTCCCTGACTTAGATATCTCATCCGCCAACCTGTTCACGTCAAGTTCTGGGTATCCTGCCCCAACACTTCTACCGTGAACGATGACAGATGCTACATTTGGATTTCTGCCCAAGCCTACAAGTGTTCTAGCGATCGTCTCCCTATCTTTTTTGCTCCTTCCACTGCCACCGTCTGCTGTAATTATGGTCTTGCATCCTGCGACAAATTTGCATACTGCCTCGGAAATGACTCCTCCCGGTATGATTAGGACATGGTTTCTTACACCAATGGACCCGTCAGGTCTCTGGTAGCCTAGGAACGTCAACTTTTTTCAACCCGTCTTTTCTAGGTCGCCCCGTCCTCTCAGACCTTCAACGTTGTGGACGTGGACAAGGCAGCCTTCGCCTATAAAATCGCTTGCTTTACCGATTATCTCGCCATACTTTATTATGTGTTCGCCTTTCTGAATGTCGCTTAGAGAAACCTTGAAGCCGAAAGGCACGTTTTCTCTCGCCTCTAACATGCGGTCTTCGCTGCTGTCTGCAGACCTAACGTGGACGATGTCTCCCTTCACAACGTCATCTAGTACCGTTGCAACATTATCTGTTGGCCTTATTTTGAGAGCCAGTTTTTTCCCACTAAACATCGAATTCACCATGAAAATTCGATGAAGGAATTCCCATCAGCCTCTGTGTCGTCTGCAATCCTACACACCATCACATTCTCCGGAAGTTTGCGTCTTAAATCTTATCTTTTTGCTGAACTGAGATTAAGAAGGTTTCAGGCTGTATATGTGCTGTTCAGTTTCTCTTTCTTTGCAATCTCAAAGAGACCTTTATCGCTCGTTAAAAATTCTGATGCGTCCACTGCCTTTGCTGAAACTATCTGAAGGGCATCAGCTTGGTATACGTGATGTTTTTCTATCAGCTTCCAGCTTTCGGAAAGAAGTCCAGTTTTGGCTGGAACCAGCAGCAGGATACCAAGTTTCACAAGCCTTCTTGCTTCAAATAGAAAACGTTTCTTTGAAGCCATATATTTCTGCAGGGACAGCCTATCTTGCATCTTCGCTTTATCAAATGCTCCGAGGATTTCTCCTATGTTCCATGTGCTGAAAGCTAATGTCACTTCTCCCGAATACGCTTTCTGGTACACGTTCTTTACAAGCGTGCTTCCCGGCTCCATTATGTATCTCTTTATTGTGCTGCTTGAATCAAGATACACTATTGTCTCTTCCATCTCTCATATCCCTGACCAATTCGCTTACAAGCCCTTTTTCAGGTTCAACCGGTTCAAATTCTATTTTGTAGTCTTCAGACTCTCCTGTATCCGCTATCATCTGATTTAGAAAACTGTCAACCATCTCGTCTCTGATCATATCCTCGAGCATTCGAGTTATTTCTGTTCCCCTCTTTGATGCCTGCAATTTGAATTTCTCCCACAGTTCCTTATCCACGTAAATGCTCGTCTTTACCTTAACCACCTCAAGCACCTAGATACCGACAACACCTAGAATTGGTATTTAAGTCTTTTCTATAATAACACTTAACCCAATCGACATCCCACATAACGGTGTCAACTGCTGCTATCTTCGAAATCTCTGGAACGTATTTTGACGAATCTGGGTTCAGCGATCTTTATGGCTTCTCTCACTCTTGTACCGGGCTTCACGGTGACCTTGCACATCTTATGGTCTTCGATCAACGCTGAGGCGCCTGGGCCGAGTTCTCCGGCTACTATGACGTCTGTCCGCATGTCAACTAGGGTCTTCACCAGGATAGGGCCTGCTCCGAACCTGAAAGATGCAGCTGGATTCTGAATCATCTTGACTTTCTCTATCTTCCCGTCTGAGATGTCTACGATGGTGATCGTCTTTGCTTTGCCGAACATCTCAGATACTTCATCATCCAAACCCTTGTCATCCTTGGTTGGCAAAGCTACCCTAACCTTTCCCAACTGTATCCACCTATGAGGTCAGTGCGGAGTGGAGCCTTTCAGTCTGTCAAGCCTTTCCTTGATCTGCTCCAGCTGCTGCTTCAAGATTTCCATTTGATGCTCCAGCATCGAGATTTCTTCTTCTTTCGAAGTTGGCTCTCCTAGAGCGAAAGGCCTTCGGAAGCCAGCTGGAAACTCTCCTCGAATGTTTCCGCCAGTCTCTTGACCCACGCCCATCGTCCGCCCCATCCCTCTACCTGCACCCATGCCTCGCATTCTGCCCCCTACAGGATTTGGGGCTAGACCTTCTTTGAATTCTCCTCTTTTGAAGCGTTCGACTGCGTTTCTGACTGTGCCATATACACTGGAGACGATCTTGATCTTGGCCAACGACAACACTTGGTAAGCGTTAGGGCCGACGCTTCCCGTTATTACTACCTGAGCTCCTTTGGACGCGATCGTCTGAGCTGCTTGAATGCCAGCGCCACTTACCTCGTTCACTGCAGTGTTTTCGATGGCTTCAAACTCCATCGTCTCGGTGTCCACGATCAAGAAGTACTGGCATCTGCCAAATCTAGGATCTATTTGGGCATCCAAGCTGTCGTCTGTCGCTGTTACCGCTACCTTCATGTCCCACACCTACTTCTTGAGCTCCTCCAGCCTTTTTCTTATGAATTCAAGCTCCTGTTCGAGGATCTTGGCCTCATCCTCCAGCATGGCTATCTCATCTTCTTTGGATATCGGAGGCATCCAATATGGTGCAGTATACGGCGTTATCGGCCCATATATGCCAGTCCACCACCGTCTCGGAAGCCAAGGGAACCATCTGCACCTACCCCAGTATGGGTACATGAACCAGCCGAATGGTCCAATTCCATATGGCATCTATCTAGCTCACCTTCTTCTCTGTCGAAGCCTTTCCCTCACGGAGCCTCTTCAACTCCCCGATTCTCGCATCCACATCCTTCACTTCCTCGTCAAGTCTTTTCCTGTAGTCCTCCAGTGAAGCCAGCTCCTCTTCGGGAGAGAGCGTCGGCGGATATCCATAGGATGCAAATAGGCTGCTCTGAGACTGTTCGGTTGAACTATTCTTCCTCAATGTCTCCAACCTCTTCTTTGTAGCATCAAGCTGAGATTCTATGGCTTTCGCCTGCTCCTCTAACATCCTGACCTCTTCTTCTCTGCTCACTCCAACACCTGTAGGATAAGGTGCAGCCGCAGGCGATGTTCTTCCGGTTCTCAGATATTCTCTAAATTGAGGCATCAGACCACTCGACATTATCCATTCTGCCGTAGGTGGTAGGCCGGTCGGCGATCTGCCCACCCAACCAGGCGAGTACCCGAACCTCATCCATCCCGGGATTCCTGTGAGATAATACATGTTTCTTCTACGGTATCCCATAAGATTCACCTCCTATAGTATTGTGTTGGCGGAAGATAGGGTGTACCATAGAAAGCACTAGAGTACTGATATTGTGGGTAGCCATACATGTAAATGTATGGAAGTAACCACCAGCATGCCCCTCTTCCGAAAAGCCATCCTGGTCTCTGCCATGGGGGTAGATAGCTGAAGGGGCCTCTTCCAGGCCACATGCCATATCCTCTTCCAAATCCTCTCCATCCCATACTTTGTCACCGCATATTGTGTGCATATGCACATATTTATATTTTTTGCATAAGCACAAAAATATATAAAGGTGGGCAGGGTCAAACCCACTGATGGCACATGAGCTACAGGCACAGACACAGACATGGAAGACGAGGTAGGCTTCCGAAACCGATAAACATCGAGAGAAGCCCAGCCATAGAAAGGTTCGCCCCCCTACCCTTACAAAATCTTGAGCCTGTCCACATAAGTCCAGCTGAATTGGAAGCCTTCCGCCTAGTGGATCAAGAGGGGTTATCTCAAGAGGAGGCTGGCCGAAAAATGATGGTGTCAAGGGGCACTGTTTGGAGGCTTCTACAAAATGCCAGAAGGAAGGCTGCTCAAGCTCTCAGCGAGGGGCGGCCACTACATATCACCGAATACAAGATGTCTTCTCAAGACGTCGATGGAGGAGGGGAAAGTTTAGGAGACTAATTGTCATACTAGAAAACCTCTTGTTCTCAAAGGTAACGTAACCGAGCAGCATGCCATTACAGTCTCCGTTTAGGCAATCATCTTGGAGTCCTTGGCTGCAAGAGATAGAGAAGCCTTGTGGGCATCTTCGGCGCCCTGTCCCCCAAACCCTCATTTACGAGTAAAAAAATATATAAATTTGGCTAGTCGTACTTTCGCCGATGTCTAGGCTGGTCGTCTCCCCAACAATAGAGGAATATCTTGAACAGATCTACAGACTTGAAAACGAATATGGTGTTGTCAGAACGAAGCAGCTGGCGGACCTGCTGGGTGTAAGCTTGGGGACGGTGACAAATACCATAGAGACGCTGGAGCAGAACGACCTCGTAGTCCACGAACCCTATAAGGGTGCGAAGCTGACAGAGAAGGGGCATAAAATAGCCGTAGATGTAGTTAGAAGGCATCGGCTGGTGGAATGCATGCTATCCGATTTTCTCAAGCTCGATTGGAGTAGGCTCCATAAGCAGGCCTGCGGGCTTGAGCATGCAATAAGTGACGACCTAGTCAAACCCCTTGAGAAGGCACTAGGGCATCCGAAGACCTGCCCTCACGGGAACCCTATCCCTACTGCCTGCGGTGGCTTGGAGGAGGCGGCACAGCCTCTTGAAGCCCTCCATGTAGGGGGAAAAAGTGTGGTCACGAAGATCGTGGACGAAGACGAAGATATACTCAACTACCTCATGGCGATCAAACTTGTCCCAGGGGCCGATGTTGAAGTCATAGAAAAGATAGCGTTTGATGGATCGATGATAGTGAAGGTGGATGGGCAAGATCGTCCCATCAGCAAGAAGGTTGCCTCTGTTGTGTGGGTCAGAAAGGGGAGATGAGCGCCTTGGAGCTGCCTCTAACCGCTTTAAAGAATGGCGAAAGCGGGATCATATCCAATGTTGACGGCGGCTCATGTGGAAGAGGGCCGGGAGGACGGGGTAGACGATGGGGTTTTGAAAGACGGCTCGCGGACATGGGGCTCACGCCAGGCACCTTAGTGACTGTGGTGAAGTCGGCGCCTCTTCAAGGGCCTATTGAAGTGCTCGTCAGGGGATCGAGGCTTGCGCTCGGTAGAGGTATGGCTGAGAGGATATATGTAGTGGTGGAGCGTGGGCGACAAGAAGCTTAGGATAGCCCTGGCTGGAAATGCAAATGTCGGGAAATCTATTGACGGAAAAGAATACGTGTTCGTCTATTACAATGGGTTGTGGAAAATAGAAAGAATAAGGGAGCTGGCAGACGAGGTTTTTGGCTGCTCAAGGGTTGAAAAGGTTGGCGAAACGGAGTTCGCCAAACCTGAAGGGCTCTTCGTTGTCTCACTGAACCCAGAAACCTTAAAGGTTGAGAAACAGAGAGTGACATACGTTCTGAGGCATAAGGAGAAGCGTAAGCTTATTCGTCTTGAGACCTCTTCAGGACGCACGTTGAAGGCTACTCAAGACCACAACTTCATGGTTTTAAGACGTGGTAAGCTGCAAGTGCTAGATGCTAAGCAGTTGCTGAAGGGAGACCTCTTACCAGTAATCGAAACATTATCAATCTTAGAACGGTCCAGATCGTCCATAGATATAGGAAATCTTCTTTCAGACAAAGTTAGGAAAGGAAACAGACAGTATCAGATTTCCGACGAGTTCGTGACCGTACATGGAAAAACAATCCCAAGACTAATAGAGAAACTCGCCTTCAGAGATATCGTCTGGGATGAAGTGACGGAAATAGAGGATGACTCCAACAAAGACTATGTATACGATTTATCGGTAGAAGCTAATGGAAACTTCATGCTAGCAAACGGGCTCTTCGTTCATAATAGTGTGATATTCAACCATCTGACAGGGCTTCATCAGCACATAGGTAACTGGCCTGGTAAGACGGTTGAGAAGGCTGAGGGCACTCTACATTTTAGAGGGTACACGATCGATGTAGTTGATCTTCCCGGAATCTATTCCCTTTCACCTTTCTCGATAGAGGAGAAGATTTCAAGAGAGTATATTGCATGTGAGAATCCAGATGTGGTGGTCAATGTCGTCGACGCGTCGGTGCTCGAAAGGAACCTCTATTTCACCCTGCAGCTTATGGAGCTTGAGAAGCCAATGATTATCGCCTTGAATCAGATGGATATGGCAAAGACCAAGGGAATAGAGATCGATACAGAGAAGTTGGCTAAAGTACTGGGTGTACCGGTTATTTCAACCATTGCGACGAAAGGTGTGGGTCTCTATGATATCGTTGAAGAAGCGGTTAGACTCGTTGATAGGAACGCGAAGCCCTCTACTGTCAGATATGGGGATGAAGTTGAAAAAAGGATAATGAAGATAGCTGGCCTAGTCGAAGGCAGCCCTCTGAAGTATCCTCCAAGATATACGGCAGTCCAGCTCCTACAAGGAGACGAAGAAATCGAAAAAGAAGTTGAAAAGATAGATCCAGAAATCGTGAAGACAGCGAGGAAGCTTGCTCTGGAGCTTGAAGAAATCCACGGCCACCCCTCGTCCACCGTGATAGCGTCAGAGAGGTATGGTGTGGCTGCGAGAATAACCCGGAATGTGCAGACGGTGAGAACTCCACTTAAGCCAAGGGCAGGAGAAATCCTCCACAACATAACGACCAGTAGACTGTTGGGTTACCCAATAATGGCTGCTGTAATGCTAACAATCTTCTACACTGTATTCACCTTCGGAGATTTCCTTTCGAAGGTGTTGACCAGCCTTCTTGACGGATTGCAGCCAATCTTCATCAGCCTATTCGGAGCCGGTCCGGTTGGAGAACTTATCTGGGGCGGCCTGATTGAAGGCTTGATAGCTGGGATCACGATAGCACTCCCATACATCGCACCCTTCTACGTCATACTATATTTCCTAGAGGACTCCGGATACCTTAGCCGAATCGCGTTTCTAATGGATAGCTTGATGCACAAGATAGGACTACATGGCAAAGCCTTCATTCCAGTGATGTTGGGTTACGGATGCAATGTTCCCGCCTGTCTCGGTTGCAGGATCATGGAAACAGAGAGGGAGAGGCTTATAGCAGGATTTATCACAACCCTCATACCATGTGCTGCTCGGACAGTAATAATCCTAGGCCTAGTCGGCGCATATGTAGGTATCCAGTGGGCTCTGGCATTGTACATCTTTGACCTGCTAGTCATCTTTGTCTTAGGCAGAATCGCCTTCAAAGCCCTACCTGGAGAGCCAACGGCTTTAATCATGGAAATGAGCGATTATAGAGTTCCCCGCCTCAGAACGGTTGTGAAGCAAACGTGGTTCAGGCTAGAGGAATTTGCCAAGATAGCCTTTCCCCTCATAGTTGTCGGCAGCCTCTCGATCAAGCTACTTGAAGTCCTGAACCTACTGGAGCCTATTGGGAACATACTCAGCCCAATAACTGTCGCCTGGCTAGGACTACCCATGCTCACAGGTGCAGCTCTGATCTTTGGTGTGTTAAGGAAAGAGTTGACGTTGGTGATGCTCGCAACCCTTCTTGGAACAACGAACTTCGCGAACGTCTTGACTCCATTGCAGATGATTGTGTTCACTTTGGTGACACTTTTCTACATACCCTGTGTATCGACGATAGCTGCCTTGATAAGAGAGTTTGGCCTCAAGAAGGCTATACTGATAACATCATTCGAGATCATGTTCGCGATCACCATCGGTGGGGTAGCGTTTCGGCTGCTGCAAACGTTCATTTTCCAATGAAGTCTGCAGTCGAAGCCTTGCTGCAACCTACCTTAATTGCTTGTAGTTGGAAGGATGCAAGCATGCATAGTCGATTATCAGCCCAACCTCTTTAACGTCCTCGCATGGTCGGTTTGTTCTCGCTGCAGCCTGTAGGAGGTGATGTTCTTCTTTAACGTCCTCTTTCTCTAATGTGAGAGCAGTTTTGAAAATGCGGATCAGCCCATGTTCACAGCATTTTAGCCCAGCGAAATCGTGTGTTGCATTATCTCCAGTTTTTCATCAACTTTAATCCAAAGGCTGCCACTTTTTCGAAATGCATGTCGTTTGAAATTAGGCTAAGATTTTTTGAAACCGCTGTAGCCGCTATTAATATGTCCGCGTCAGGAATTAGTTCCCCCCTTTCTTTAAGATTTCGATAGATTTTACAATAGGCCTGGACAATATCGTTATCAAGCCATATGGCATTAAAGCTATCTTCCAGCAACTTCTTCACTAAACCCCTCTTGTCATCCTTCACACCCCTCAAAATTTCTGTTAACGTTACAACGGATATGCTTCCATGCTCATACTTTTCAGCCTTCAACATGTCTACAATAGCGTCTGTATCGAACAACTTCATCTGAAGCTGAACCTCTCCCTGAACTCCCTACTCGACTCCATGATGGACCTTAAGTCCTCTTCCGATAAAGTTTTCTTCAAATTCTCAAACGCCTCTAAACCTTTTAACCTCCTAAGTTCATTGTAAAGACTAAGCAGGAATGTTCCCCACTCTTCTTTATCTTTCGCCTTCTCCAAAATTCTCTTTACCTCTAATGGGATGGATATCGTTGCATACTTTTTCAGTTATATCACCATAAAATAGCATAATGACGTACTATATAAGAATACCGATCAGTCCTATTTAGCAAATCATAATCAATGGTAGGATATAAGCTCATATCTTTGACTAACACAATTCGCAAACCTTTTAGCTATTGATTATGAGGAATCAAGACCGGAGCCGAGTCAAAGAGCCTTTGACATCTCACAGTCTTGAACTTCTGATATTGATTGTGATATTAGCCTGTGGTGCAGCTCATGATTTCTTATAATAATCGGCTTGCCCTCCATCAGTACTTTTGACCTTAACCTAGGATTCAGGTCTTGAAGTTGGACCAGGTCCACCTGAAAATCTATTTCCAACTCCACTTTAGTTCCTAATTCAAGGAGTTCATCGAATGTCAGTGCAGGTACCGCATAAACCGCTATGTCTATGTCTCTAAAAGCATTTCTCCTCACTAGACTTCCAAAAATGTATGCTAACTTTATATTATCCTCTTTCTGAAAGATTTCTTGAAGCTTCTGTAACACTTCTCTTTTTTCCCCCTCACTTAACTTATGGTATTTAACTCTATCATAATCCATATCTGCTCTCAACATCCCTTAAGAAATCCTCAATTTTTTGAAAGTTTTTCTTAGCGGACTCGTAGACCTTAAGATCGTCGATAATCCAATATCTGTGAACAAGGAGGTTCCTCAACCTTACGACCTTGATGATGTCCTCAACATAGGTTAAAACTTCAGATCTCCCCAAGTATTTTATGCAGTCACTATAGGACTCAGGTTCATAGTTGAAGCCTTCAATAGCCATATGCAAACAGGCACTACCGATAGCTTCAACCAAAACTATTATCTGATACCTTAGAGAGTATCTCTCATCACCTGTTAGAATCGTATAGGGCTTTTTCACTATCCTATCTATCTCTTTGAGGCTTTCTCTTGCTTCTCCAATTCTACTTCTCAAATAGCCTTTGTCGATAACCAAGATTCTTCACTATCGCCCTCATGTCCTATTTTAAACATATGCGTTTTTGGGCAAAACGCAATTTAAATATTTCTATAATGATGCTCACATAAGATAATACTATGTATTGTATTATCCCATATTACGCTCAACGTGTCCTTATGATTTGGCTTTGGTTCGAATTTGAACACGTACAGAGTTGAGGATAAAATATGGTTACTCCAGGGGAGATGACAAAGATAACTTCTGTAATACCTCAAAATGCCAACAACGAAGTCTCAATTCATACAGAAATCGGATCTAACTATACTCGAACCAATAAGCAGATAAGCTAAGCTTTCATGTCTCTGCGTCAAAGTAGGGTCAAGTCTTCAGATTGATTGAACAAGCATTAAAGCTCCACGCCATTTATCATCTAACTAGAAGCAACAATTTTGTCGCTTACTAAAATATGATGGGGCCAGTGGGATTTGAACCCACGCTCACCAGCGTTCTGGGCTTCTTGCTCCCCAGGCTGGCATCTTTGACCAAGCTGGACGATGACCCCTCGGAAGATGATGTCCTATGTCGGTTTATTTGCTTTATCTATGATGCCTGCTCGATTCTCTTTTGGTAATCGTCCTTCTGGCATCGACACCGAAAAATGTTTGCTGTTCGTTTCACATTTTTAGGCTTGTCAAGACTCTTTTGAATGTTTCCTGATCTGGATTTTGCTTGTATTCTCTTAGTGCGTTGACTATCTGGTCACTGTTCCCGATTCCTAGGATTCTTCTGACCTTCGGCGAAAGCCTTCCTCCAATGAATAGGCTTTGTGTGAATGAAGTTAGGTTCGAGTATTTCTTTTTCTCGCTTGCTGACTCAAAGTCTAATATCACAGGTTTGTCTCTTGAAGTCACAACTATGTGCTTGAGTGGGTTGCTTAGTTCACAGTGTGCTATCTTCTCTCGGTCCAATATGAAGCATTGATGAAGTATCTTTCTGATCACCTTTCTGAGTCTTCTTGTTCTCCCTTTGCCCTTCAATTCCTGTATGTATTCTCCAATTCTTCTGCCAATGAGTAGTTCCATTATCAGGAATTCGTCTGCCGCATGATATAGCCTTGGGCCTATCTTGAGCCTATTAACTTTCTCGAGGTATTCTGCTTCATGTCTTAAGGTGGCTCTGTCCGCGTCTGCCCTCAGCACCTTCACGGCTGAAAGGCCGTATCTGGTGTTGGCTGCGAACACTATTGCTGTGCATCCTTTACCGAGCACCTTTAAGCCGTCTACCTGCGTGTTTCCTTTGTAGTGGACTGCATATACGCCTCTGTCCTTGAGTTTATGTACTATTCTCTCCACCCTTTCTTCGTCTACCTTCGGATATGAGACGAGGAGGTTATATGGTGGCTTCTTGAGGTCGTCAACTGAGATAGTCTTGGTCTCTTGGCTCAAATATCTCACTTAAGGCTTCATTAACCCATCTCTTTTCTTCTGATTCAGCCTCTCTTCCACCTACGATCTTGTGTTTTTCTTTGAGCGGTTGAACCAGCTTCCTTGAGACACCATATTTGGTGGGATTCCTCAAGATCTCCCTCATGAAATCTATTGTCGTGGAATGGCGTCTTCTCTTAAGTGCCCTGAGTCTGGCGTCATCCTCTAGCCACATCATGTAGGAATCTCCTCTATTCTTTGATGTGAACTTTTGCACGTTGCCTTCGTCGAAGATTTCAGGTCCAAGCCTCACATGGTATGGTGAAATGTTCATGGTCTCGAAGAGGAAGATGAATGCGCTGGTCTTTCTTTCGTCGCTTGCCGCCTTAGACCTTATGACTTTGAAGCCTTCTCCCTCCAGGTGTTTTGTTAGGCTGTCGATGGTGTGGTTGAGCATGCCCCAGAGTATGTCGACACTAGTTTGCTCGTGTTCGAAGAAGACGCAGAGAACGTTGTCGATGAGATGAGACTGCTCCCTCTTGATTGCAAGTGTCTTCTCTTTCTCCATAAAGTACTCGAGCTTAGGCTCTCTTGTAAAACTTCTGCATGATAGTATGAACCTTGAGAGGGTTGCGACCGATATTGCTCTTCCCAGGTTCCTGTTGACGTCTATTGGGTCTGTGACGATAACCTTATCGTCTGGGAACCTTTCCATTACATACTGTTGTCTCTCTTTGTCGGTTATTATCAGTGGTAGCTTCCACTTCACGGCTTCCTCTAGCAGTCCTTTGAAGCTTTTGAAGCGATATATGAGCACCTCACAGACGTATCCGCTGAAGCCTCCAATCTTTATTTCTGCACCGTACGTGCCAGAGGCCTTCATGAACTTCTTCAGTAGTCTCACATCAGATCTTTGTGTTCGGCTTAGATGCTCCTGCATGAACTTTAAATGGTGTGGTGAACGGTCTGCGGCTGTCACCCAATGCCCACGCTTGACCATATAGCATGGTACGATGTTTACTCGGGATCCTTCGACGTTTGTCTCGACATATGGGTGTTCGGCGTACCTTATGATCAGATTCTCTTTGCCGAAGGCTTGGCATGATATCCTGTAGCTTTCTCTCTCAAGCTCCTCCTTTGACGCCTGAAGTGGATATGAGAGGAACACGTCTATGTCCGCGTCTTCGGGAAGCCATGTGTCCCGTGCATATGATCCTCCAACTATAACCTTTGGTGTGAACTGGCTTGTCTCCGAATACCTTTTCACCTGCTCTGTGACCAATCTGGCCACCTTGTCTGCTTTCTCGTACTCTTCTGGCTTGGGCGTCGTCATCCTTTTCGCATCCTCAAGTATCTTGGAAAGGGGCTGCATTCTCCTTCTACCCCACGACATGTAGGTCGCTGTATATCGGTCCCCCTGGCGTGAGAATGCTTCTCTTCACCTTAAGCTTGGAAATCGTCTCCTCACCGAGATCTAGGTTGCTGTATCTTCTTATTGCAGCAGCAAGCTCTTCTCTGCCTCGTCCAGTCTTGACCCTTAATATGGTGAGATGTGGATCGAATCTTCGATCAGGTTGGAATCCTGCCCTTTCAAGGCTGGCTTCAACCCTCTCCCAAAGTGAAGTCATCTTCTCTGACGCCTCGTCGTCTACTCCCACCCACACGACGTTAATGTGGGCCATCGAGGGGAAGGCACCTAAGCCCACATATTTTACTTTGAATGGTTCGAATCTTATCATTGAAAGCGCGCCAATCAAATCTCTCACCATCGTCTCGTGTATTTCTCCAATGAATCTTATCGTGAAATGGAGGTTTTCTGGTTGAACAGGCTTACCATCTATTCCAAGTGAAAGAAGATCCCTTTGCACCTCCAATATCTTGGCTTTCACTTCCCCGTTTTCGACATCCAATGCGATGAAGGCTCGTATTAGACTCATTCAACGATATGACATTGCAACATGTTGATAAGGATTATTCGGGGAACAGATATAACGTGGTTGCAGAAGAGGAAAATGGTGGTGGTGGCTTGGAGAGGCTCATTCTCTGTGTAACCGGTATGCCTGGTTCGGGAAAGACGACGGTCGCACAGGAGATCAGAAAGATGGGCTTTTACTATATAAGCTTGGGTGATGTGGTAAGAGAGCAGACGAAACTGAGAGGATACGAGTTGACTGATGCCAACTGCGGCCTCGTAATGGTGGCTCTGAGGAGGGAGCTCGGTCCTCAAGCGATCGCGAAGCTCTCACTTAGTCGTATGCCTGAAGATGAGCGTTTGATTACGGTAGATGGCGTAAGAAGCATCGATGAAGTCAACCTATACCGGTCTCTCGGCGACGTCAGGTTGTTGGCTGTCCACGCTTCCCCTCAAAGGAGGTTTCAGCTTTCAGCGTCAAGGGAGAGGATTGACGCCCCAAAGACCAGGGAGGAATTTGATCTGAGAGATCGGAGGGAGCTTGATGTTGGTGTCGGCAACGCCATAGCCTTGGCTGACGAGATAATATCCAACAATTCGACGATAGAAGAGCTTGTTGAGAGGGTGAGAGACCAGGTTAAGGCTTGGATGGAGGAGGATGGTAGGCGATGAAGATTCCACCTCTCAACCTAGATGTGAGAGTTCAGGTTTCTGCTTTGGTACAGAAGTCTGAAGATCCGTCGAAGGTTGCAACGGCGGCCAGAAACATAACAGGCGGCCTGGAGCCAGATCACTTTGAAGAAACTGAGGCACATGTTGTCCTAGAGTATGAAGGTGAACATGCCTTACACTATATTTACAGGAAGATTAGAGAAAGGCAGGTGATTTCGGTTGCAAGGAGGCTTCTGCTGGAGAATATGGCCAAAAATTCTACCACGATCTTGGTAAATAGGCAGGCTGCATACATAGGAAATATCGTCTTATGCGAAGAAGAGGCTGAGTCTCCACTTGGCCCAATTTATGTGAAGATTTCAAGTCAACATCTGCTTGAGGTTATAGAGTGGTTGGCCTCCGAGCGTGATGTCGAAGTGGCGGCGGGAAGGCGGTGAGTAGGCCTTGAATGTCATATCGTTGTCAATACTCTACATGTGGTCTAAGCCATTTAAGTCGGTTATCGAAGAGCTTTCAAGAAACATCGATGGGCCCAAAAGACCAGACGCATGGGATCTCATCGACGACGGCGAATACACCCTTTCAAATAAGAACCTTAAGGAATATAGGCAGCTTGAGAAATCAGGGTTAAGGTTCACTGTGCACGGCCCACTCTTCTCCACTAAATACATCGACCCGGACGAAGAGACAAGAAGGAGTTGTGTGGATAGGCTGAAGAATTCCATGTATAATGCGGTGGAGCTCTCTCCTCTAGCCTACGTCTTCCATCCTGCGGCCATACCCAAAGGTCTCTCAAGGGGGGAGGCTGAAGCTCGACACCGAGAATTCTTGGAGATGGCATACGATTACTCCAGGTCGATAGGCCTCAACGTGTACGTGGAAAACCACATCACGAAACTTGAGCATCTTCTCACTACTCCTGACGAATTTCTTGAACTATATCGTGGCATCGGCTTAGGCCTCAGGATGGCTTTCGATGCGGGGCATGCGAACATTGGGGGTGTGACGAAGGCGTTTGTAGATAGCCTGTGTGACAGGATAGGGGTTGTCCACGTTCACGACAACCGCGGAAGTGACGATGAGCATCTGAAAATCGGAGATGGAAACATAGATTGGAGATATGTGGTGGGAAGACTTAATGGGCATGGTTTCGACGGCCCATATGTAATAGAAAGCGTGAACGGCGTCTTCGAAACCGTCGTTTTCTTAAGGCATCTGCTCAAAGGCGGTAGGTTTTGAAGGGTTCGCCTGAATCGGGGTAGGGGACCTCTATCACGTCCATGTCCTCTGCTATGATGACATTCTGGTGAAATCTTTGAGCCTCTCTCAAGATCACTGTCGGATCATTATATCTGGCGCTTAGGTGTGTTAACGCCAACATCTTTGCACCCGCACTTGAGGCAATCTTCGCCGCATCTGTAGATGTCGAATGCATATGCTCTTCCGCCTTTTTTCTATCGCCTTCTGAGTATGTTGACTCGAAGACGAGGAGATCTGCTTTTGAAAAGAACTTCGCCAGCCTAGGATCTGGGCAGGTGTCTCCTGAGAAGCCTATGGTTCTGCCAGGTCTGGGAGGCCCTAAGATCGCCTGAGGTTCAACCACCTTTTCTCCTATTCGGATCTTATCGCCCGACTGTATCTTGTGCCAAAGGGGTCCTTCTGGGATTCCCAGCTCTCTGGCCTTTTGTACATCAAACCTTCCCGGCCTAGGCAGCTCTTTCAGAAGGTAGCAGTAGTTGGACACCAGATGTCTTCCTCTCATAGCGTAAACTTCATACTCTCTTTCTCTGAGTACAAGTCCTTCCTTCACCTCAGCCACCTGGATTGGGTACTGAAGTTCCACCTTCAGGTACTTTATCATCTCCTTTATGAAGCCTCTGATTCCCCTTGGGCCGAAGATGTCGACTTTTCTGGTGCGCTTTAGCATTCCCATTGTCTGAAGTAGTCCAGCAAGTCCTCCTATGTGGTCTCCATGTATGTGTGTTATGAAGATCTTCATCTTCCTGCAGAAGCCGATTGTCGCCCTAACCATCTGTCTCTGGGCGCCTTCACCGCAATCCACTAATATGACCTCATCTTTTCTGAGGACTGCGATCGATGGAAAGCTTCTTTCTGCAACTGGTACGGCTGAAGATGTGCCGAGGAAGACTACTTTCAGGCTCATCCTGTTCAACTCAAGAGTTTAATGTAGTCTACTATGGCCTTTGACACGTCCACTTTACTGTATTCTGTCTGTATCGTGTTTGAGGCTATGAGCTTGGATACGCCTGCGTTGGCCATCTTCTCAGCTGCTCCGGCAGCGAGTACTGGGTGGACACAGACTGCCACGATCTCTTCAACGCCCAAGCCTTTTAGTATGTTGGCGGCCTTGGCGACCGTCCCACCTGATGAAATCATGTCGTCGACTATGTATGCCGTCTTCCCTTTTATGTCGAAGGATGGCGGTTTAGCCTTCACTTCGCCTGTTATGAGGTCACGTTCCTTTTCGAACACACAGTATGGTCTTCCCACGAATTTGGCGAATGCCTCCACCCTCGTCGAGCTTCCGAGGTCTGGGGAGATGATGATCGAGTCTGAGAGGTCTTCGTTCTTGCTGACATATTCTGCTAGAAGGGGTATTGCTGAAGGGCTGAATGCTGGAAACTTGAAGAGCCCTAATCCTTCAACGTTATGTATGTCGACTGTGAGCAGTCGTCTAACGTTTACGCTGGCCATTAGGTGACCTACGGTCTTAAGGCTAAGTACTTCTCCAGACAGATATTCTCTATGCTGCCTTGAGTACCCGAGATAGGGGCATATCGCGTAAACGAAGGCTCCTGATTCTGACAGCTTCTTTGACAGAAACAGTAACTGTATCAGATGGTGGTCTACAGGCGGGCTCAGGGACTGTACGAGAAGAACTCTCTTGTCTTCCACGTTGGAGAGAAGCCTAAAGTAGTTTTCTCCGTCTGCGAACTCCTTGAACTCTATGTCCACCATGTCACATTCCATCTGCTTTGCCATGGATCTTGCAAACTGGACAGAGGCTGGGCCTGGTGCTATAAGGTAGTCTCTCGCGCTCATAGATATTGATATAAGCAACTTTGGAGCTAATTAAGCGTTAGGGTATGATAAGGGAAGCTGAATGCTACCTGCAACGTGAAGGGGGAGAAGTAGAGTGCTTTCTTTGTCCACGTAGGTGTATTATCGCACTCCAGGATACTGGCTTCTGCAGGGTTAGACAGAATAGGGATGGTAGACTTTACACGTTAATATATGGGAAGACGTCTGGGCAGTCAGTCGAGCCGATCGAGAAGATCTTGTTCCATTTTTATCCTGGAACCCAGACACTTTCTATTTCCACGATAGGCTGCTCATTCTCATGCCCTTGGTGTGAGAACTATAACATCTCGCAGGCGAAGGTGAATAATGTTGTCACCTTCGAAATAAAACCTGATGAAGTTGTTGGCATGGCGAAGAAATATGGTGCTGGCTCTGTAACCTACACCTACAATGAGCCTCTGATCTGGTACGAATTCATCAAGGATGCCGCTCGATTAAACCGGAGAGAAGATGTCAAGAATATCTTGGTCACCAACGGCTACATAACATTGGATGCTCTCGGTGAACTTGTCGACTACATCGACGGTGCATGTGTTGATGTGAAGAGCTTCTCCAGAGAATTCTATAGAACATACTGTTCTGGAGAACTGGATCCGGTGCTCGATTCGATAAAGTATATGATTGGAAAAGGTGTCAAGGTGGAGTTGACATACCTCATTATCCCACTCTTGAATGATTCGCTGGAGGAGATAGGAGAGTTCGTTGGCTGGGTTATCGACGAACTGAATCCACATGTACCCGTGCACTTTGCCAGATTTCATCCCACATATAGGATGGTGGATCGGCCTCCAACTCCGGCAGACACTTTGATTGCAGCAGCCAATCTGGCCTACGAGAGGGGACTAGAATATGTCTATGTTAAGAATGTGTTCGTTGAAGGGCTTGAGGATACTCACTGTCCAAGATGCCACACCCCCCTGATAACCAGATACAGTTCGAATATTACAAGTGTCAATCTAACTGAACGAAACGAATGTCCGAGCTGTGGTCTCAGAATTCCCATAACAGGCAAGCCGAGGGTTCCGCTTCCAAGACAATATTGAAAGTTCATCTGGTGTATTATCGATTTTCAGATAGGTTTGGTCGGCTCTCCTTTATCCATGACAAGTTCTCCGTCGACGTACATTCTACCCCTATCCATTGACTTGATCATGTCGAGATGCGATGATGCCCTGTTCTTGCCGTGGTAGGCGCCCAGGTTGTTTCCTATGGCGATGTGGACAGTCTTATAGATCTTCTCGTCTACGATGACGCTGCCTCCAGTGTATTCTGCTGCCCTATTGCATCCTATTCCAAGTTCTGCGATGCGATCTTTTTCGCCTGTATTGGACTCCAAGAAGTCTGCGAAATTTTCTCTGCCACGTCTTGCAGTGAACTCCACAACCTTTCCCTTTTCGAACTTAAGCCAGAGTCCTTTCGCCCTGCCGAAGCCGGAGATGGTGACGTCGTCGAAGAAGATTCTTCCCTCCGCAGTATCTTCTACTGGTGCAACAAAGACCTCACCTGACGGAATATTCAAAGCTATCTCATCTCTTGCCCTATCCTCCTCTGAAATGATTCCATCGTCGACCAGTATCCTTCTATCTCTTATGCTAAAGCTAAGGTCGCTTCCGTCATCTGCCTCGATTCTGACCATGTCGTGGCCAGCAAGCGCGTTCCGATAGTATCCGCAAAGCTCCAAGAGCCTGTCTGAAAATGACTCCCTAATGCTGTTGAAGAATATTCTTTTAAACCGCTTCAGCGGTATGCCGAAGCCCTTTGCTGCACCAGGGAGAGGCCATCCAAGGTATAGCCAACGAACCCTCCTACTATCCATTATTTCTCTGATCTTTTGCCTGTTGGGTGCGTCGATCTTGAGCTTTCCTGACACCGTCTTGGACCAGTTTGGATCGTCAAGTTCCCCAATAAATATGTGGGCGTCCATAGTCTCCGCTAAGGCCTTGCTGAATGGATTCGTCGTCTTGAGCGAGTCCTCTGGAAAGAGCTGGTAGAATAGCTTCTGTCTTCTATAGCTTGTCGGGATCAGGATCGTGTATGCTCCAGCCCTCCAGCATTCTTCTTCAACCATCTCAGCGAACCTTTCACATGAGGGGTCTGTGCTGTTGTATACGATTCTGACGGATTCACATGAGCCATCAGGTTTCTTGCCGATCCTAAGGCTTCTTCGAACAACCTTCTCTGATAAGTTACGCATTTCTATATTTGGCAGGCTCATGTTTGAGGTGTGACAGTCGGCTTGTTTAAAAGTGTTTTGAAGAAATGGCGTCTCATCACATGATGTAATAAACATTAATATAAGTTTGCCATACAAGTATCTTGGACAAGATTAGAATGGCCGACGACGTGGTCGTATTCGATTCTTCCAATTTTAGAGAGAAGATCAAGGATAAAGGCCATGTCTTGGTCTACTTCTGGGCTCCATGGTGTAATCCTTGCAAGCACATGACACCGATAGTGGAAAAGATGGCTAGAAAATACAACGGAAGGATCGTCGTCGGAAAACTTGATGCCGGCCAATACTCTGAAATATCTTCAAAGTATTCGATTTCGACCGTTCCAACATTCATGCTATTCAAGGACGGCGTCATAATCGACTGCTTGGTTGGCGCCGTAGGAGAAAGGGGACTGGAAAGCATGCTTAAAGAACATATCCAATAGCAAGTCCTCTAAGGCAGTCTCTAAAGGTCCAAGAGAAACCTTATCAAATACCCTTCCCTCATCTTCTTGATCTCCATAAGATGGTAGGTTACAGCCTTGACTTCAAGCTTAGGTCTATGCTTGTCTACAATAAGCGGTTCTCCTCTACCAACCCCTCTGACACTGTAACCACCTTCTTCCTTACTTATGTCCACCTCCAAAGAATGTGCAAGAAACTCGCCGGAGGTTGTCTTAAGAAGAACCTCTTCTAAGAAGCCGTAAAGCAATGATTCAAGATCGAAGCCCTGAGCCCTGTAAGTGGAACTCGATACCTCAGAGATCAGGCTCAAGTCCACCATCAAGTCAACAACCGCCAGCCCTGCCTTGCTAAAGCACTCCTCCAGGCTTGAACCTTGAACCTCGATGTAGGCGTCTGAAACATGCTCCAGAATCTTGTAGAAGGAGCCCATATAGGTTCAGCATGCCAATAACAATATTTATACTTAAGCGTCTGGAGACATGAAGATAGAAGAAGGTATATGCCGGGATGGCAGAGTGGACAAATGCGCAGGCCTTGAGAGCCTGTCACTCCTCGCGGGTGGCGTGGGTTCAAATCCCACTCCCGGCGCTTATGTCTACGCTTTATTGCATTCTTCGCTTCTATACACTTTGACATCGGATGGAATACTCAGTTCGAGGTGTAAACATAAAAATACAAGTGAGTTAAACATTTAAGGGATCAAGAGATGATATTGTTTGATTTATTGAAAGATCCAATCAAATTTTTTGAAAATGTTAAAGGTGAAAATTGGAAGCCTGCTTTCAAGTTCTTTTTGGCAATTACGGTAATTCTCTCTATCGTCACGCCGATTGTGAATTATATTGGGGTTGAGAGTACAGATTTTTCCTCTGCCTACCAAGCTCAAATTTTGGCCTATGGACTTTTGGAAAGTACTTTATTAAGCCAATATGGAACTTCTGCGTATTTGATTGAAGCATTTCTAATTGTGGGGTTTGCTGGTGCCATAACGTTATCCCTCACAGGATTTCTACACTTGTTCTACAGATTGATGGGTGGAAGAGGGTCAGTCTTAAACGCTTGGAAGGCTGTATGTTATGGAGTCGGCCCCTGCATACTCGGCGGATTCTTGCCATACATATCACTATTTGCGGCTTTTTATTCTCTCATCCTACAGGTCTATATTGGGCCAAGAATTCTATACAGAGTCAAGGAATCAAGAGCGATAGTTTTTCTGGTCGTTATACTAACTTTAACTTTCATTGAAATGTTTATGAAAGGCACAACTGTGGGTTTTTTCGAATGAAATTGTTAGTATTCCTTCGCTCCACTATTATCTAATAGTAGATAAAAGGCTATGCTTCTCACAATCATGGTGAGGACCAATTCAGAGAACAATTGAAAAGACTTGCATTCATTTAATCCATGAAATGGCTTTGTGTTATGATGTAAGACTGAAATCATTAAAATTTGTACATAATCAGCTTCTCATAATCATTCTTTCTACACACTGAATCATCTCCTTTCCCTTGAATAGGAAGAGAAACTATTCTTCCACCTTATGTAGAAGCAAGTGTCCATTATTCACGAGTATCTTCATAATCTTCTTCTCCTTTTCCATTCTTTCTTGCTCGATAAACTTCTTCTCGTCAATCTATTGTGGAAAAAAGTTTCGATGCAAATTGCTGAAAAAGAAGGAAACAGGATGCGAAAACCTGTTCAGGTTGCTTGATTTCAAAATGGCAAGACAATCCCATTAACCTTTCCATCAGGCCGAATCGCGGTCAGTTCCATTAGATGACAGCCATTTCCTCTCTCTCCGCCCTATTCTCCCTCCTAATGTATGCACGCGCCTTTCCAGTTTTAAGAGAGACTATTAAAAAGGAATATCCTGTCCACAGTTCGCTTCTGTCCTCGTCAGTTTTGGACCAGAAAGGCTCCCAGAATGGGTGACTGTGGTAGAAGCCGATAATGTTTAGGCTTTGGTGCTCTGCTTCCTCAAAGACCTTCAACTGTTCTATTGGGTCAATTCGGTATTCGGAGGTGGAAGCCAACACATTTCTTGTAAGGTAAACTTTCTCGACGATTTTTTCCTCTCCTTCTCTCCTACCAACGAGAATGCCACAGGCTTCAGCGGGATAGCATCTTCTCGCGTGCTGGAATATTTCATCTAGGTGCTTCCTCTTAATCCTTAGAACCATAGTCTCCCCGAAGGCTATTTGGGCAAATATGCTTTTTAGCTTGAACCTTGACGATATAGTAGAAAACTATAGACAAAGGAGGTTGAGGGCAGAGATATTTGAAAATTTCAGTCTATATTGCTTCTATCGGCTTCTTCATCCTTCCTGCTTCTTGTTCAGCCATTTGTAGAGAAAGTTGTGTTCCGTATTCGATAAGCATTTTGGCCATCGGATTTTCTGGGTTTATCTTGTAGAGTATTGCTCTGCCTATCTTCCTTGATGTGGTGACCAGGCCAAGATTTTCTAAATCCTTGAAGTATTTATAGAACGTGATCTTAGGAGATACAGGATACATAAGAAAGGTTATGGAAGTTTAATGTCTTGCTAAATTCTTTGCAGAGTTCGATGTCAATTCTTTGGAAGAACTGTAAGGTTGAGTTAGATCAGCTTTGGGAATCTGAAAGGTTCAATATTGTTGTATTATCGGAAAATTGGCAACCAAGGAAATTGGATTAAGAGTTTAATGAATGGGTTAGCAAAATTCTAGTACGTCCAGACATATCTTATCATATATTCAACTCTGTTTTCCTCCAAAAATTCAGTTATCGTTCTCATGTTCTTTAAGGGTATCATAAGAGCCCCCCTACCAACCTTGAAACCGCCATTCTCCTGTAGAATTCCATAGTACCTGTATCTGCCTACTCGCCTCCCCTCCAACTTCTGTGTGAAGGCCACCCTTTCTCTCGCAGCCAAGCCTGTGTTTTCATATGAAATAAGCGCGTAAGGTTTCCCTCTTCCAGCCAATAGCCTACGTAGCCCCTTTGATCCACGAAGTATTTTCCCCTCGTAAACTACTGGTTCGAGAAGTGCGGATTCCTTAAGTTCTCTAACTGTCAGAGGTATCGCCTGAATGGGGAGATCTGTTTCAGCCGTTATCTTGTACACGTCTTCTTGTCCTCTTCTGAGGGTGCTCTTGTCTTTGAAGACAACTAGTAGGTCGACATCACTTCCCTCGTCAAAATCTCCCCTCGAGTAACTGCCAAACAATACTACGCCAACTACACCCTCTATTTCTCCAATCCTGTCAGCTAAACGTTCTATTTCACTATAAACCTCTGATTGCAACCTTCTCCCTCCTACTCAATTCACCTAAACATTCCCTGAGCAGCTTCAATGCTTGTTCAGCTCTTTCACCGTCTTTGCCTCCGTACCCAAGAGCACCGTAGATGCCCCAGAGCTGATCCGACATCCTTAATAAGTCGGGATGATGCTGCCTCAGCCAACTTCGACGGTTTCTATGTGCAGTCCCAGGATGTTCATGGAAATGGAGGTTTTCTGTGGAAGCGCAGGCCTCGATCATCTGCTCTAGAGCCCTCAAGCATAGAAGACCCACATTAGAAAACCTCTTGTTGCCGAATTCCTCCAAGGCGCCTAAGAAGTTCTCTTCAGAAATTTCTGCATGATTGAGCGCCTCGCCCATAATCCTTTGCTAATTATTAACAACCTATAAACCTTTAGGATTCAAAGGATGAGGGGCTTCTTCAAACCAGCAAGCTGTTTATGGAAGATTACGACTTCAGCTCTGTTTGACAGAACGTTTGAGGTAATGAGCATCTTGCACCCAGTTCATTAAGTGAGTCCAAGTGGGTCAGGTTGCTGTGTTTAGGCTGAAATGTTTGTTTGCAGTGCTGATCTGATCAGGTGGTTATGTTTATTAGACGAGGTGTATGATAAGGGCAGCTGTGAGGGTTGGCGTCCTTTTCTCCGGCGGCAAGGATTCATGTATGGCATACTATAGAGCTAGGGGCTATCATGATGTTGTCTGCCTGATCGCTTTGGTCTCGAAGAATAGAGAAAGCTACATGTTCCATGTCCCAAACATCGACGTTACCAGACTTCAGGCTGAAGCAATGGGGGTTCCTCTGTTGCAGAAGATTACGGAGGGGGAAAGGGAGAAGGAGCTTGATGACTTGAGGGATGTGCTGGCTCTTGCCAAAGATAGATTCTGCATTGAAGGTGTCGTAACTGGAGCGATTATGTCAGTCTATCAGGCGAGTAGAATTCAAAAGATATGCCATCAGCTGAAGTTGTGGTGTTTTAATCCACTTTGGCTAAGTGACCAAATCGAGCTCTTGAAAGAAATACTGGAGGTTGGTTTGGTGGTTATTGTCTCGGGTGTCTTCGCCTTTCCCTTGGATGACCGTTATCTTGGTAAGGTAATCGACCAAAAGGTGGTCGAGGATCTGGCTATGTTCAAGTGCAGATATGGCGTCAACCCTGCAGGTGAGGGTGGAGAGATGGAGACAACGGTGATTGATGCACCCTTCTTCAGGAAGAGGATAGAGGTGACAAGGTATCAGGTTGAATACAAGAGCTATTCGGGGACATACAGTATCTTGGAAGCGAGGCTGGTGGACAAGTGATATTGGTTGTTGATATCTGCTCGGATGGGCTTAGCAGGCTGGAGTTCGTTAGACCAATTGAAGAAGTTCTCAATAGATCAGGCATCTCTAATAGGACTAGACATTATCTTCGCATTGGCCGCGATGACATAGGGAAGTCTGAAAAGGTCGTCGTCTGCGGGGCCGCCCTTGAAGACTCTAATTTCTTGGATCAGATCGACGCATTCGGATGGTTGAAGGATACACTGAAGCCTGTCCTCGCGGTAGGTGCTGGGGTGCAGGCTGTGGTAAGGCTTTTTGGAGGCGACTTAATAGATGTGGACATGATTGGACAGTTTAAGGTAGACGTCGTTGAAGCGAACATCCTATGCCAAAAGAGCGAATTCTATGCCTATTTTTTGACCTCGAAGGCTCCGAAGCCTGGTGGAGAATTTGGGGTCTTGGCTAGGGCGAATGGGGTTGGATGTCTGACGAAACATAGGTCTAGAGAAGTCTACTGTTGCCTTTTTCATCCTGAAGCTTTGAATCCGGAGATTGTTGTCAGCTTCTGTAAGAATGTCTGATAAGGCTTTCCGCCAGTCGCCCTCTTTGGCTGCGGTCTCTATACTCTATCCTTTCACTAAGGCTGAAGGACATCCTTTGCCGCGATTTCTCTTCTTGCTGTTAAGAAGAAGTGTGAGTCTTCGACTATCTCACATAGAGCCTCTCGTAGGGTCTGCTTGAAGTCGGCACAAGCTTTCCAAATTTTGCTCTCATAATCTTGTCGGCGTTGAAGCCGAAGTGGCCGCAGAACTCGGATACGATGCTGTCAAGTAGCCTTCGGTCTTCCCCATCCAAGTCCACTGCCTCAACGTCCCGTGATAGGCCGTCGACCTTTCCTCTGATGTACATCTTTCCCCCATGCATTCCTGTGCCAACGAACCTGGCCGTATGCCTTAAGTCATCTTGGAGGGTGAGACCTAGGACAACTAGTATACCTCCCGCCATGTATTCTCCGAGGAAGTCTTGGGCCGTGCCCCCTATCACGAGAACCGGCTTTTTCTCCTGATACTCCTTCATATGTATTCCTGCGCGGTATCCGGCGTCGTCTCTAACAAAGATGCTTCCACCTCTCATCGAGTATCCCACGATGTCCCCCACGTAGCCGTGGACGATGATCTTGCCGCTGTCCATGGTGTTGCCGCAGCCGTCCTGTGCGTTTCCGTGGACGACCAAGGTCGTCTGCTTCATGAATGCGCCGAGGTCGTTTCCTGGCGTCCCATGGATTTCAATGTGGCTGTTTCCCTCTAGGCCTGTGCCAAGATATCTCTGTCCGTAGACGTTGAAGATTTCTATCTTCTTCACACTGTCTCGGTTCAGGGCCTTCGTTAGGGCGTTGAGGTCACCGTAGTACATGCCTTCGGCGTTCACCTTCGCCACGCCATCTCCTAATGTGACACGGTCACGGAGGTTCATCCAGGAGAACTCTGATACCGCCCCCTTGCTTCCAGTCTCCATCCTTATTCATTCACCTGCTGCCTTCACTCCGAGAACCTTCAGTTCAGCCTCTGTCAGTCCGACGCCACGGAGATGCAGTCGGTTTCCCCTGAGGCTTTCGATGGCGTTAACCCCCATCCCGCCCATCATCTCCTTTATCTCCCAGCTCCAGGCCTGAAGTAGGTTGACCAGCCTTCTGGTGGCTATGTCTGGGTTCACCCTCTTCGAAATCCATGGGTCTGTGGTAGCGATTCCCCATGGGCATTTTCCCGTATAGCATCTCTGGCAGACTGTGCACCCTATGGCTACGAGGGCTGCTGTTGCAATGTATACTGCGTCTGCGCCTAAGGCGATGGCCTTCACCACATCTGCGCTGCTCTTGATGCCTCCTGCGGCGATAATGGAAACCTTGTTCCTGATTCCCTCGTCACGTAGCCGCTGGTCGACTGATGCCAGGGCAAGTTCTATTGGTATGCCGACGTTATCACGGCAGACCTTTGGAGCGGCTCCTGTTCCCCCTCTAACTCCGTCTATGGCGATGATGTCTGCGCCTGCCCTGGCTATGCCGCTTGCGATGGCGGCTGAATTGTGCACCGCCGCTATCTTGACTGAAACCGGTTTTGTATAGTCTGTTGCCTCCTTCAGAGCGTAGATCAGTTGACGTAGGTCTTCGATTGAGTAGATGTCATGCTGTGGAGCTGGTGATAGGGCGTCTGTTCCCACTGGTATCATCCGCGTTCTAGAAACCTCTGGGCCAACCTTCTCACCAGGTAGGTGGCCTCCTATTCCAGGTTTCGCTCCCTGGCCGATCTTGATTTCAACTGCAGCCCCCACATCTAAGTAGTCTTGGTGGACGCCGAATCGGCCTGAAGCCACCTGGACGATCGTGTGGTCTCCAAACTTGTATAGCCTACTGTCCAGTCCCCCCTCTCCTGTATTGAATAGAGTCCCGAACTGTGAGGCTGCTCTCGCTAGGGCTTCGTGTACGTTGTAGCTGATCGCGCCATAGGAGAGGGCTGAAAAGAGGATTGGTGTTTCAACGCATACTTGAGGTGCCAACTTGGTCTTCAATATCATCTCTCCGCTTTCCATCTCCAACTCGAGCCTGTCAGGTCTTGAGCCTAGATAGGTGCGGAGTTCCATGGGCTCCCTTATTGGGTCGATTGAGGGGTTTGTGACTTGGCTCGCGTTCAATAGTAGCCTATCCCAGTAGGAGTAGTTTGGTTTATCACATCCCATCCCGGTAAGGAGGACTCCGCCCACTTCCGCCTGCCTCTTGATGTCCATGATTACCTCTTGGGTCCAGTTGTCGTTTGCTGTGTAAGCGGTTGGGTTCCTTCTGATGGAGATAGCTTGGGTTGGACAGAAGACTACACATCTGTGGCAGTTGACGCATTTTTCACTTCTGCTGTAGACTCTGTCGTCTTCTGGATCATAATAGTGTGTCTCGTATGTGCACTGGTTGACACAGACCTTGCATCTTATACACTTGCTGTCATCTCTGTCGACAACATATTCTGGTTCACAGTAGTTCATTGCATTTCACTCCTGACAAGGAGCTCTTTGACTCCTCTTGCTCCAAGCCTTCCCACAACCGGCTCCCCTCCCTTCGGACGCCAAATCCTGTCTAGATGGGGGGAAATCAGGCTGATGGCTGATTCTTCCGAGGAGAGGTAGAGGAAGTCTCCCTTGAGCCCTGCCGATAGTGGGCGCAGTTTGATCCTGTCCGTTAACCCTATCATTTCCCCCTGGTGGGCTACTATGATGCTGAATGGGCCGTTCATCAGCAGGCTGCCATATGTCTGGCGAAGTGCTGTCAGGAGCCGGCGCCTCTGTGGCGGCTGTCTGTCGATTTCGTTCCAGAATGGTGGTGCGATGATCTGGGCCGCCACCTCGATGGGAAGATGATGGCGTCTTATGAGGAGGTCAAATGTGTATGCTAAAACCTCTGTGTCGGTCTGCATGGTGCATCTGTAACCGTACATTTCAAGATGGCGTCGGTTGATGCCGTAAGAGGAGATTTCACCGTTGTGGACGACGCTCCAGTCGAGTATGCTGAATGGGTGTGCGCCACCCCACCAGCCTGGAGTGTTTGTTGGAAACCTTCCGTGGCAGGTCCACATGTATCCCCTGTATTCCTCTAGACAGTAGTATTCGGCGATGTCCTCTGGGAACCCTACACCCTTGAAGACTCCCATATCTTTGCCGCTTGAAAAAACGAAGGCCTTTCCTGTCTGCGTGTTGATCTTCATCACCTTCTCCATCACGTAGTCGTCGTCTTTTGTCAGCTGTCTCCTGCGAGGTTGCACGAAGTATCTCCAGAGTATTGGTGGATCCTTCACCTTCGCCTCTCTCGTCGGCATTTCTTCGTCGAAGTTCACGTGGAAGTCCTCCTTGAGAAGACGTTCAGTCTTTTTCTTGGCGTCTCTGTCAAGGTACATTATGTGTAACGCGTACTCTTCCCTATGTTCTGGGTAGATGCCATAGACTGCGAAGCCTCCGCCCAATCCGTTGCCTCGCTCATGCATGTTTGCTATGGCGCGAACTGGGTTTCTTGAAGAAAACCTTTCTCCGCTGAGGTTCATCATGCCAAATAGGGAGCAGCCTTCGATCAGCTTGTCATCGTTGTACCTGTTGTTGACTTCAGTCCAGCTCATCCTCTGAGACTCTCCTCCAACATCCTATTTCTTATCTTGGCCGGCAGGCTGATTAGGCCGAAGGTGTTTGAAACAAGTTTCTCCTTGAATCCTGCGATGTTGACACCTTTACTCATCAAATAGAATAGTATTCCCGCTTTCTCTATGTCATTGACCAGGATGAAGCCGACGACCTTATCGTCCTTGACTACGACCTTCTTGTATGTTGAGGTGAGAGGATCAAGTGATGAGAGCGCCTCACATTTGTCTTCTCCTCTTGGGTCTGTTAAGCCAGCGGCGGCTACAGGGACGTCGAAGTACTTCAGCGCGCTCATGAGTGTTCCACCCGGATACTGGACTTCCTTTCCTGCCATATTGTAGCCTGCAATTCTCCCTCCCTCGTAGGCTGTCGGCCACTGGGGGAGTACACGGTTGTCGTTCAAGATGAAGTCGTAGGCTTCGGCAGCGTCTCCACATGCATACACGTCTGGCACGTTCGTACGCATAAACCTGTCCACGACGATTCCGACGTTCACATTTATTCCTGTGCCTTGTACAAGTTCGATGCGTGGTCTGACGCCTACCGCCATCACGACTATGTCGCAGGCGATCACCTTGCCATCGTCCAAGACGACGGCTCCAACTTCGCTCCCATCATCTTGTTTTCCCAATATCTGTTGTACAGAGTGGCCTGTGATTACGTCGACGCCTTTCTCCTGAATCCTAGTCTTAACTATCTCTGAAGCCACTTGGTCAAGGAGGAGGCTTAGAATTCTCTCACGAAGCTCCACTATCGTGGTCTTCACACCCAGATCGGATAGAACGTCTGCTGCGTAGACCCCGATCAGTCCCCCACCTACGACCACAGCCCTCCTTGATCGCGCCATCTTCTCCTTTAATGTCAAAGCATCAGCCAATGTTGTGAAGGTGAAGACGCCACCTTTTTCTATTCCATTAACCTTCACGATAACCGGCCTGCTTCCCGAGGCTATCAGTAGTCTCTCGAAGTAAACCTTTTCTCCCCCATCAAGTTTCACGCATCTTCCAGCTAAGTCGACTCCAACAGCCTTCTTTCCTACGATGGTCTCAACCCTGTTCCGCTGCCAGAATCCTTCTGAACGATAAGCAAGCTTCCTCATAGAAGGATCAACTGATAGGAATTCGCCGATCATAGGTCTTGAGTAGGCTGGCGGCGTCTCCTCAGATATGACTGTGATCGTTCCATCAGCGTCCACTTCTCTGATAGCCTCTATCGCCCCTACGGCTCCAGCTGAACCTCCAACGATAACATACTTTGGCACCGTCAGCCGGCCTCCACGTACACTAATGCTTCGTTGGGGCAGTTGGATACACATGAAGGGATGCCTGTGTCTTGGCACATGTCACATTTTGCAACTATTCTCCTTATGCTGTAGTCAGGTTTTATCGCGCCGAATGGGCAGACGATGACACAGGTCAGGCATCCGCCACATCTGTCAGCGTCATGAACTACGAGTCCACTGTCGATATCCTTGTGCATCGCCCCAGATAGGCAGGCCATGACACATGGGGGGTCTCTGCAGTTTTGGCATTGCACGACCGATGTTGTAGGTCTGTCAACTTCTAGTCTGATGCGACTTAGCGGCTTTGGGTCCTCTCTGCGGTACGCTTTGATGGCGTCCTTTGACCTTGAATGCTGTACTAGACAGTGGACTTCACATAAGCCGCAGCCCATGCAGACTTCTTCTCTGAATATGATCTTCTTCATGGTGACAGCCTCTCTGTGGCTCGACGTCATGTTCTGAGCATGCTGGTGAGTACACCTACATGTGCTCGCGCCGGCTCTCTCAAATCTGTCCGCGAGCGTATGCCCATTTCATCTAGTATATCAATGTAGCTGTGAATCTGTAATCACCCTATTTCTTCATCGTAGGCGGTGGTGGCTGCGTCGAACTCGTCGAATTTAAAGGCTGTAGGTTGACCGGATCCATCTATGATACAGATCAGGTCGCTGGTAAACAGCTCCCTTCTTGCTTGAAGTGTTATCTCGAACATAAGGCTCATACTATGGGACCAGCCCGAAGACTTGCTCCTGTGGACCAGTCCAACCTTCTCCATCTTCTTAAGGATCTTTATGGGATCCTTGATCCCTGTGTGAAATGAAATATATTCTGGGGGTGCGGCACCTTTGGCGAAGGCCAAGGCTAAAAGGATCTTCTTGTCCTCATCATCTATGTTATCTAACATGTTACTCATGTTCGCAGTAGACTAAATATAAGACTAGCGTAATTGATATATATGCATGAGATGCCCATAAATGATTCATATAGATAGGCGCAGGCTGCTTCACGTGCTGGCTCAGTCGGCTATATGGTGCTTATCTCGTCCACGGTTCTGTTCAGTGTCACCTCTGCGATGTCTCTACTGTATTCCATCATCTTCTTGGAATTGTAGAGTGCTAGTCTTAGAACCGCTGCAAGGTTGGGGTCTATCTTCTTGTTCAGCATCAGGTTGATCGAGTCCCTCTCGAACTGTTCGCCAGTTGAAATGAATCTTGATATCACATCGTCGGCTAAATGGTAGTCTCTCTTGAAAAAAGCCTTCATTGAATCATCGAGGAGGAGATGTCCGAAAGAATGGCATTTTAGAACGCCAGAGAAAACTTCTTCATCCATTGGCTCGCTCAAGACCAAGACATGGTCATCGGTTAACCTCTTAAGTTCCAGGATGCTTCTCGCCGTGCTCACCGCGTTGTCGCCTATGTTTTCGAGTCCATTTATCAGAATCCGGTAGCCCAGTGCCTCTCTTGACGTCCTAAGACCCATTTCTCTGAAGAGGTTGTGGTCTATTCCGTATTTGAGCTGACGTACGGCATAGAGGCTGAGGCGGTCAAGGTCCTGATCTGAGTCTATAACCTCTTGAAGTAATCTCCCATCAAAGCCCTTGAGAGCTGAGACAGCCTCTGCGTCCATTGACTTGGCAATTGTAAACATCCTTCTAACGGCCTTTTCTAGTGGAAATTCCATGCGATTGATTAGAATCTGTATGATGATTTCCGTGGAAGATTCAGAGATGATCTCAGAGCCTAGGAGCATTCTTGCCGTGTTCTTTATCGATGCCTTCTGTGCTGGAGTAATATCTCCTTCCTTATACTTGACTTGGATCAGGTCGGCGCTGATAGTGTACAATGACATGATTCGACGGGATATGGATGTAGGATCGTCTTTGGACGTTATTCTAACTGTGAACTCCTTCAAAGTCTGCTCCTTCTGTCTCCCTTGAGCTTCCAAGACTTCTCTGGGAACTAATAGAAGTGATGAGTCAGCGAGCTTCTTGAATATAAGTTGGCTGCCTTTTTTTAGTCCGTTGCTCAGAACCCACCGCTTGGGCAGGGATATAATGTATGAGTCTCTTCCAGTGACCTGTACCGTCCTATATCCTAGGTCTTCTTCAGCCGAGCTTCCGCCGCAGGACATATTTTTCATCTATATCAGGGGAGTTTATAAATGATTTGTGTGAGATGGAGAAATCGTGAATATGTTTCGGCATGAGAATGGTTGGTTGACTTGAGAGAACTGTGAGAATGGAAGCTATACAACCAGCTGGTTCCCTGTAGCCTTCCCTTTCTCAGAGTCTTCTGATGTACCTGTCGATCTCCCAGTTTGTAACCTGCGTCCTGTAGAGGTCCCACTCCTTCCTCTTTGCCTGCAGGTAGTTCTCGAAGAGTGTCTCGCCAAGGGCTTCTCTCATGAATGGGCTCTGTTCGGTCAAGTCCAATGCCTCCTTAAGTGATTCCGGAAGTGAAACGATCTTCTTCGCCTTTCTTTCTTCATAGCTCATCCTGTACACGTTCAGCTCGGTGGGCTCACCTGGGTCCTCCTTCCTCTTGATCCCCTCTAGCCCCGATAGACAGAGGACTGCGAACTGCAGGTAGGGGTTTCCCGCTGGATCTGGGCATCTGATCTCGCATCTTGCCGCATTCTTTCTGCCGCCAAAGTTGGGGACTCTTATTAGAGGCGACCTATTCTTGAAAGCCCAAGCAATATAAACTGGCGCCTCATAGCCTGGGACAAGCCTCTTGTAGGAGTTTGGCCATGATGCAAGTACAGAACACATTTCTCTGCCGTATCGAAGCTGTCCTCCTATGAAGTGTCTGGCTATGTCAGAGAGGTAGTTGCTGTTTTCGTCTTTGCAGTAGAAGAGGTTCTCTGTCCTCTCTCGGTTCCACATGCTCTGGTGTACGTGCATTCCTGAACCATTTATTCCAAAGAAGGGCTTTGGCATGTATGTCGCAAGATATCCGTTTCTGGCGGCGGCGGTCTTGGTGATCATCTTCATCGTAATCGCCCTGTCCGCCGTAGTCAGCGCTTCATCGTATTTGAAGTCGATTTCGTTCTGTCCAAGAGCGACTTCATGATGGGAGACCTCGATTTCGATGCCGAAGTGCTCGGCTGAGTCGGCTATCTCTCTCCTTATGCCATCAGTGAGGTCGCCTGGGTGATAGTCAAAGTATCCTGCTAGGTCGATTGGTGTTGGAGCGCCGCCATTCTCCCCCTCCTTAAGTAGGAAGAATTCCAGTTCAGGTGCGCATATGTAGCTCATTCCAGCCTCCTCACATTTCAAGAGCGCCTTCTCGAGCACATATCGTGGGTCTCCCTCGAATCGTCTGTTATCTGGAGTGTACACGTCACATATTAGCCTGCATGATGATTTCTCTTGAGGTCTCCATGGGATGACCGCGAAGGTGGTGGGGTCTGGAAAGAGGACCATGTCTGATTCTTCTATTGGTCGGAAACCCGTGATTGAAGATCCATCAAATGGTTGTCCGTTTTCGAAGATGTTTTCTATATTCTTTGAATGTACAGAAAGGCTCTTCAGTATGCCATTGATATCCGTGAACTGTAGTTTGACGAACTTTATGTCTTCCTCCTCTATCTGCTTCACCACCTTATCCACGTTTCTTCTCCACACTTCATCTTTGAAGTTTCTCATCTTCTACATCAGATCTTAATTGGTCATAGTCCTGCATCGTCTTGATATATATGCATTCTGGTCTGGGAGCGGACAAAATCTTCTTCTTCTGCTCGCAATCGACACATATTGCCAGTCCTAGTATGCTATGTCCACATCTTGGCTGGCATGATGCCGGTGTGGGCACTAGAAAGTTTATAATACTAACCTATAGGTTTTACACGGTGCTAATGGAAGGATTTGACCTCGGCGAGTTCGCGAGGACCGCTGATAGGATAAGGAATAAGGCCTTAGAGGAAAATAGGTTGATCGATAACCCTTCAGAAGAAGAGCTTAGGGCCCTTGTGGAGAAGGAGGAGGGGGTTAAGAAGACGATATATGGCAGCTACGTGGTCGAAAGCGAACCAACATCACGTGCGGCCATGTTCACAAGGAATAGTGTTGATACACCTTTTGGGGAAGCGGAGCTCAGGCTTCTGGAGCAATGTGAAGAGTATCTTTCCAAAGAGAGGCTGATATCTTTGGACAAGATTGTCGGTAATCACAGCAGCAAGACCGTGGTCAGGCTTATCGTGCCAGAGCGTTTCGCTCACATAGCCTACGGTGGCGGACATCTTTTCATCCCAGTTAGGGAGAAGGTGGAGGTGCCAGACTATCAGATAGTCTTCTTCTTTGACGAGGCGTATGAGTCGAATAAGTCGAAGCCTCTTCCCCAAAAAGACATCACGATTCGGTTGGCTATGTTGGAAGATGGCAGGGTGGTCAAGATCATAAGAAACAGCAACTACATTGGTGAGTATAAGAAGGGTGTGTTTGCCTCCGAGGACTGGGTTGCCAAGACCAAGCGCGGCGGGCTCTTCTTACACGCTGGATGTAGAGAGGACTACCTTCAATCGGCTCACGGCGACTACGTGAGGGTTAGGACGCTGCTTCTGGCCCTAAGCGCTAATGGGAAGACTACCTTGACCTGTAAGATACTGGCGAGAAAGGGTAGAGAACAGTCTTGGATGATTCAAGATGATGGTGGAACCCTTATGCCTGACGGCTCCTTTCACGGATTTGAGGCAGGAGGCGTCTTCGTTAAGACTGAAGGGGTGAACCCTGGCTCTCAGCGGGAAATATACTATGGCCTCCTTAAGCCTGAAACGTTATGTGAAGACGTCTACGTTACCGAAGATGGCGACTTCGACTTCTACAATATCGAAAGAACCTCAAATGGTCGGGCTGTCATATTGAGAAGGAACGTCATGCATGCTTCAACCCATATCGATGTTGACAGGATCGACAACATAATCTTGATCACTAGAGGCCCACTGATCCCCGCTATATCCAGGCTGAACCTTGAGCAGGCTGTCGCCTTGACGATATTGGGCTGGGCTATGGAATCAAGTGCAGGAGATCCCACGAAGGCTGGCAGAATAAGAAGCGAGTTCTTCTATGACCCATTTGTTGCAGGGGACCGAGCTGAGCACGCGAACATCTTCTACAGGATCTTGAAGGGTCTTCCTCATGTGAAATATTATCTACTGAATACCGGTGGAATCGGAGAAGGTTCACGTTACAAGAAGATCACCCTCGAACATACTATGGGCGTATTGGATTCCCTCTTGAGGGGAGGACTTGAAGACTGGGTGGATTCACCCATCGGCTTCCAAGTTCCGCGGGCTATTAGGATGGTTGATGACATCTTTTTGCATCCTGAAAAGCTGTATCCACAGAGCGTCTACGAGGAGAAAGTTAGAGAATTCAATAAGATAAGAAGTGAGGCCATAAGAAGCCTTGGCGATAGACTTGACCCCCGTATAAGGGCTGTCTTCAACAGTTAGTCTCCGATCAAGCCTACGTGTGGGGCTTCTGGCTGCTGGCTCGATCAGTGGCACTGAAGGGTTCTGCTTCAGGGCTGGGCTTTTGTTACCCTCGCCTTTTCTATGAGAAGGGCTGGCGTGTTCGTTGGCACCTCAACTTCCCACCATTCGATCCATTTTCTCTCCTTTCCTATGCCCTTCAGGTTCATCAGCTGCCTCGGTATGCTGTCGCTGATCCTTGTGCCGTTGATTGCATACTTTACTGACCCGTTTTCGATCAGAAATGTTGCGTCTCTAGGTAGGGTTGAATACTCTCCTGTGACATAGTTCTGGTATCTGGTATACCAATTGTTTGTGACGTAGATGGCCTTCTTGCATTCGGCTATCATGGTCTCCAGGCTCATCTTTCCTGGCGTGGCAACGATGTTCCACGGATGTGGTGCAAGTATGCCGGCGTTGCCGGTTGTGCTTGTGTTATATTTTTTCGCAGTTGATGAATTATGTAAGTATGTCCTAAGTATTCCCTTCTCGATTATGCTCGTCCTCTGTGTTGGTACGCCTTCGTCATCAAATGACCTTCCCCCAAAGCCTCCTTCGATTACGCCAATGTCTTCGAGTGTAAACTCTTCTGAGGCAATCTTCTTTCCAAGCGAGTTTACAAGGAATGATGTTCCCGCGTCCACGCGAAATGCTGACGCAGAGTAGCCTACCATCTGCAATATGTTCGCGGCAACTGTTGGCCCCATTATCAGATCATATTCGCCTTCTTCCCAGTGGCCTGTTTTCCTAGATTCTTGTGCGAATCTGCCGGCTGTCGCTCCAGCCTCTTCAGCATTGAAGTTCCTCAGAGACGCTGAACAGGAGAGTCCGTGGCCACTTGAGCCCGTACTGGAAAAGGCTCTCACATTTATCGTTATCGAACTTCTTTGGTCCGAGGCTTCGACCCCTCCTGACGTCTTTATGCTGTAAGCTTGAATGGTTGCTGTAACCGCCCCAGAAACCCTTTGTGCCCCCTGCGCCAATGCGGCATCGACTGCTGCAGCACCCTGGTCCGAAATCTTTTCTTTGAGTCCTTCTATGTTTGCGTCATAGTGACTTCTAGCCTCAGGTATTCGGGTTGCCTTCGGAAGTGGCACATATTCTTCGCTCTTCTCGGTGAACTTCATGCTGGTGAATAGTCTGTCGACGAAGTTGTCTAGATTGGAAGGATCGACTGCGTAAGTTGCGCCCATCGCCCTCCTGCCTGCTTTCGTCAGGTAGAGGAAGACCGTAGCCTCCTTCGAGGTGTCGACGACGGTCACGCTGTTGTTGCTGAAACGTAAGATGGAATCTTCTACATACGCTGTGATAACTGAGATGTCGTCTGGGCTCAGGCTCCTAGCCTTCTTGAAGACTGCTTCTGTCAGATTCTTGGTGATGTCCTTGTTCATCTTGTCTTCACCATCATGTTCTTGAATCTTAGGTTTGGCCCACCAGCCCAGACTGGGGCTCCCTGCATGGGGTCTCCTTTGCCACATGTTGCAGCCCAGAATTCAACCTGCTTTCCTCTTGCATCCAGGCTACTCCATAATCTCTCGGTGGTCACTTCGATTACTGGGTTGATGATGAGGTTTCCTATTTCACCATTTTCTATCAAGTAGGATTCGTGTCCGACATACCTTTGGTTCTCTCTGACATCGTCTATGTTCCATTCCATGAAAGAGTTCACGAATATCCCATGTTTGACTTCTTTTATGAGCTCTTCAAAAGAGTAGTCGCCTGGCTCAACAAAGGTGTTCGCCATCCTCACGATTGGTTCTCGGTTGAATGAGACTGCCCTTGCCGCGCCATTGCTCTTCGTCTTAAATGCTCGTGCAGTAGCCCTATTATGTAAAAGCTCGTTTACAATACCGTTTGCAAGCAGCCTTCTTTTTCTAGCCGCAACCCCCTCATCGTCGTAGAGGTAGAATCCATAGGAATTGGGTATTGTCGGATCGTCGCTTATGTTCGCTTGCTGATTTCCTATCCTTCTGCCGATGTCAGAAGGCTTAAGGTAGGATTCGCCAGCTTGAGCTGCTTCCCTACCCAATATCCGGTCTGCCTCGAATGGATGCCCTACGGATTCGTGAGCCATTATGCCTGTCACTTCAGATCCTGTGATGATATCATAGCTGCCAGGGGTAGTCTTCTGAGCTCTGTCGATGATGTCTCTTATTATCTGGCTCTGATGCTCTACATTCTCCCTTATCTTCAGCATCTTTAGAAGCTCCCATCCCCCACTGCCTCCATACTCTATAGATTTTTGAGCCATTCTGCCCTCCTTCATTCCAGTAAGAAAGCCTGAAATGAAGAGCCTTGGAACATATCCTTCCACACGTGTTCCCTGAGAGTTTTCAACTATCTTCTTTTCCATCGAAAGTTCCATCTCAAGAAATCTCATCGGTATATACTCTTTTCTCTCTAGCACGATCTTATCAAGCTCCCTCAAGACTTCGATCATGTCTTCGAAGTTCTTGTCCTCAAGTTTCTCTTTCTCTTCAGCTTGCCATCTTCTCCTCGCCTTGCGCTCTCTACTGAATACTATCTTTTCCTTCAACAGCTCAGATAAGGCCTTCGCCTTTTTCACAGTCTCTTCCACTAAGTCGCGTGCTTGCTCTCTTTGAAGTATATTTGTGGCAGAAAAGGCTAATCCTCCGTCCACTATCACCCTCAGGCCCAAGCCAGACGATCTTCCTAAGGCGATCGGCTGCTGTTGGCCATTCTTCAGCATACAGACAGTGTATTCTGTTGAATGCAGTCTTGCTTCCGCATATTGTGCCCCGGCCTTCTCCGCCTGCTCTATCGCAAAAGAGGATAAATCAAGATCTATCTCTTCTGTTCTCACGAACGATAATCGCAAAAAGGACTATTATTAATCTTTTGGGTTTCGCTTCACATAGGCACAGGTAGGTATGCGTCGGCATGCCTATCGCCTGCCTCTCCGGATCATCCTTTTGGGTCGATGATGAAACCCTGGCATAACCTACCAGATTCCTCTATTATACTCTTATACTCGTCATCTCCTTCTCGCCCTGCAGCTGCCAATGGATCTCCAGTTCTAAAGAATCTGGTGTCGAAGGCCTTGACCGCAAAAGAATAAATAATAAGAGCATGCTATGTGAAGAACTGTGGTATGTGGCCTATTGGCTTCGTGGTTGAAGATCCAAACTTCATGATCGCAGTCGGGGTTTTAGCCGCCGCTATCGGCCTCCTCGGCCTACTAATATTACTTTTGGAAGTAAAATTCAAGGATCAGAAGAAATAGTAGTTTAGGAAGTGAAAAGCCCACATGATCCAAGCCTGGTAGTTCACCAGACCTTCTCTTTCACCAATTCATTCCGTTTCTTGTAGTACCATATTTCAGCGCTTGCTCCAAAGGCCTTCGCCCATCTGGCAAGCTCTCCCTTCTCCTGGCTGTTCATCTTTTTTCCACTTTTCACCTGTATCAGCTTCGTGTTTCCATCCTTTCCGGCAAAGATATCGACTGGGCCATGGGACATCGCGCTTCTGCTGCACACCCATCCCTCTTTTCTCAAGGCTGACATAACCTTATATTCCCTGTTTCTCCCTTTGTAGTAAGGTGTGCTGACCATCTAACCAAACACCTTATTAGGTTATAGGTTATGAATGTTGCTACCATAAGGTGGCTATGTTGGACAGGGAATATGTCTTTACGCCTTCCTGTAAATTGAATTTCATCGGAACCAAGGAGGGCTTTCTAGTCTTCAAGGACGGCGATGTACTCTCAGGTCTCACACTTAAGGTTTCATCTATTACAGTAGCCATAACCACATCATCTGGCAAAGAAATAGCTATAGTTAACCTCAGCCTCACGCCTCAGTCTTCTCTGGTCATCTTGAATGCTAGAAGTCTATACGTTTCCCCATCAGACAATTCGGCTGTAGTGTCAGCTGACTGCTACACAGGGGACGAAGTTAAGCTTCCTGTTCGAGGCTGACCTTTTCGTAGGCTTTCCTTGATCTTGTCTCTCAAGTCCTTGAACTTATCTCTATCTATTTCGGCTGTCAGGTCGAGGCTTATCGGTGTTATCGAAATCGCCTTGGCATAGTGTACGGCGTAGGCATCAGTCCATTTCTCGAACTTGCTGAACCTTCTACCCCATATCCAAAAGTAGGGTCTACCACGTGGATCCTTCCTCTCGATCGCGTAGTCTGAATACTTTCTCTTAGCTAACCTGGTCACAAGTATCGGCGTTGACACGTCTACCTGTAGTGGAAAGTTCACGTTCAGAAGATCTACGCCGCGTGGCAGGCCTCGATCAAGCACCCATGATGTTATGGCCTTGGCAACAGGTCCAGCTCTCTCAAAGCTCAAGTCCATCGAGCCAGGAGAGAATATGGCGGTCTCCGGAACCACCATAGAAAATGCTATGCTAGGTATCTTGTTTATTGCCCCCTCTATCGCGCCGGCTACTGTGCCACTTGCAAAGATGTCTTGGAAAGTGCAGTTGTCGCCATAGTTTATTCCTGAAACAACTACATCAGGCCTAGTCTTCAAGATTGTATGAATACCTAGCATGACTGCGTCAGCCGGGCTTCCTGATACTGCGTAGGCAAGCATGTTGCCGGCCATAACCCTATTTATTCTTAGAGGTTTGTGGAAGGTGAGACTCATGCTCGCGCCACTTTGCGGCCCCTCTGGTGCCACGATGACCGCCTCTCCCAGTTCTTTTACAGAGCCATGTAGAACCTTGATTCCTTCACTGTTATATCCGTCGTCGTTGGTGACTAAAATCGTCTTCATATTTTGTCCAATTCTACAGATTCACCTTATAAACTTAGTTCGACAACGTCCTTTCCAGTTGTTTCAGTCTCTCCAGCTCCTTGATCAGCTTAAGCCTCTTCCTCTCCAACCTCCTCAGTTTGGCTTCGAACATGGCCTTTCTCAGCTTCACTTCAAGCATGTCGATGTTTTCGGGTTCGAGCTTGGGGGTTACCTTGTAGAACTCTACTGCTTGAACTTCGTCGTCGAAAACTATCTTCGGGATCACTTTCTGAGTGAGATAGTAGATGTTCTTGGGCCTGCCCTCCTCGGGTCCCCTTTGTTCCCTTGAGGAGACGATCTTCAGTCTCTCGAGGGCGTTGAGGTGCTTCAGTACCGCTGGAATGCTTATGTTCAGCTCTTGAGCTATTTCGTCCATTGAGAGAGGCCTCTTGCATAGCATCTGAACTATCCTAAACCTATTGTATGCTCCTATCACCTGGAATAGTTCTTTGACGCCTTTTTCGCTCATCGACAGTGTTTAGGATAGAAAGGTTTATAAAGTTAACCTCTGGTTAATTAACCGGTGGTAAAATATGGTGCATGATGACGTAAGTTACGATGATGAGAGAAGGAAATACGATGACTTCTTTGAAGAGTTGGAGGAGATGATAGAAGATGCCATGGAGGACGTGGAAAAGTCAATCAAGAGTCTTCTAAGAAGCGATGACATAAGATACTTTGGCAAGCCAAGATTCTACGGATTCTCAGTACAGATGGATGACAGTGGTATGCCCAAGATCAAGAAGTTCGGAGACAGCCTTCTAACCTCAAAGGATACGAGAACCCCATTCTTTGACCAGTACCTGGACAAGAACAGAAACGAACTCGTTCTCATATTCGAGTTGCCTGGTGTCGAAAAGGAAGATATCCAAGTGAAGGCTTCGACCAGCAAGTTGGTGCTTGACGCCAGAAGTGAAGGTAGAGCTTATCATGCAGATGTCGCTCTAGAAGCCGAAGTCGATCCCACCTCAGCATCGTCGACCTTAAAGAACGGCATCCTAACGATCAATCTGAAGCTTAAAGAGTCTAGAGAAGGCTTTACAGATATAAGCATCGAATAATCATAGTGGTGGTGACATGAGCGACCTGATAAAGCTTCAAGTAATGGAGGCCTACACGAGAGATGTTGGCCGAGGAATAGCGCGAGTTGATTACTCGATCATGGATCTCCTTCAGTCTCACACCGGTGATGTGATAGAGATCAGGGGGCGTAAGAGGACTGTTGCCAAGGTTCTGCCAGTTCATCCTTCAGATGAAGGAAAGGATATCATAAGAATAGATGGGATAACCAGAAACAATGCGGATGTGCCATTAGGAGATACGGTGATGGTCAGAAAGATCAACGCCCTGCCCGCAGAGAAGGTCACCCTAATTCCCCCTGAAGGCTATCCCCCACTCGACAAACGATACTTCGCCGAAGTTCTGGAGAGCTTGGCTGTAACCAAGGGTGACAACATCATGGTTCCATACTTTGGCAGCAAACTTATATTCAATGTGGCCTCTATTTCACCGAATGTTGACGCTGTCGTCGTAACAAAGAGGACTGAGTTCATAATCTCTGAAAGAGGTGAAGCACTCAAAGGTGTTCCACAGGTTACATACGAGGACATAGGCGGTCTCAAGGATGAAATACAAAAGGTACGTGAGATGATAGAGCTACCTCTTAGGCATCCTGAAATATTTGAACGTCTCGGCATAGAGCCTCCTAAGGGTGTGCTCCTTTTTGGTCCGCCTGGAACTGGAAAGACTCTGCTGGCCAAAGCTGTGGCTAACGAAAGCAACGCCTACTTTGTAAGCATAGGTGGGCCGGAAATCATGAGCAAATACTACGGTGAATCAGAAGCTAGACTGAGGGAAATCTTCAAGGAGGCGAAAGAAAAGGCTCCCTCGATAATATTCATCGACGAAATCGACTCGATCGCTCCTAAGCGTGAGGAGGTAACTGGTGAAGTGGAACGCAGGGTTGTAAGCCAACTGCTATCTCTCATGGATGGGTTGGAGGCAAGGGGGCGGGTCATCGTCATAGCGGCGACAAACAGGCCAAACGCACTAGATCCTGCCCTGAGAAGGCCTGGACGTTTCGACAGGGAAATCGAAATCAAGGTTCCAGACAAGAAGGGAAGGCTGGAAATCCTGCAGATTCACACTAGGAACATGCCCCTCGCTGAAGATGTCGACATAGAAAAGTTCGCATCAATCACCCACGGTTTCGTCGGCGCCGACTTAGAGTACCTATGCAAGGAAGCTGGCATGAAGGCGATCAGAAGGGTTCTTCCAGAGCTCAAACTTGATGAGGAAAGGCTCAACTATGACGCATTAAACAAGCTGCAGGTTAATATGTCTGACTTCGAAAAGGCTCTGAAGGATGTGCAGCCTTCAGCGCTCAGGGAAGTTTTTCTTGAGACACCAAACGTTAAATGGTCGGAGATAGGTGGGCTCGAAAACGTGAAGAGGGAACTTCAAGAAGCGATAGAATGGCCACTGAAGTTTCCAGAAGTATACAGGAAGGTTGGCTACACGATGCCCAAAGGAATACTTCTCTACGGCCCTCCTGGGACAGGAAAGACAATGCTGGCAAAGGCTGTTGCAACAGAAAGCGAAGTCAACTTCATAAGTGTCAGAGGCCCAGAGCTTCTTTCGAAGTGGGTTGGAGAATCAGAGAAAGGTATCCGTGAAGTATTCAGGAAAGCCAGACAGGCCGCTCCTTGCATAATCTTCTTCGACGAAATAGACTCACTTGCTCCGGTGAGAGGCTATGGCTTAGGCGAAAGCATGGTGACGGAGCGGGTTGTAAGCCAGCTTCTGACCGAGCTCGATGGCATACAGGAATTACATGACGTGATAGTGTTGGCAGCAACGAACCGCATAGATATGGTTGACACCGCCCTTCTCAGAGCCGGACGATTCGACAAACTTGTCTATGTCCCATTACCAGACAAAAGCGCGAGAAAACAGATACTGGAGATACATTTCAAAGGAAAACCCCTCTCTCCTGAAATCTCGATCGAAAGAATCGCCGACCTAACCGACGGATTCTCAGGCGCAGATCTCGCAGCGGTAGCGAACACCGCCGTCTCCCAAGTTGTCCAAGAATACATATCAAAGTATCCTTCACCCGAGGAAGCGAAGAAGCACGCTGACGAAGCGATAATAACTCAAAAGAACATAGACGAGGCGATAAACAGGGTTCGTTCAACGAAGGAAGGGAGACTGCCGGAGAAAGAGATCAAACCATACTACAGGTGAAAGCAACCCTTTATTACATCCCCCACTTTTCCCTTATGCATATGCAAGTAATAGGGAAGGGAACCTGGATCGACCTGGTAGGGTACAGGGTCATCGAAAGGGAAAAGAGCCTAGGCAGGTCCCTTAACCTCATACGTGTGGAAAGCGGCATCGGCGCCTCTGGCATACCTCACGTCGGAAGTCTTGCGGATGCGGCTAGAGCGGCCGCAGTCAAGCTTGCCTTAGAGAACTTAGGATACAGGTCCGAATTCATAGCCTTCTCAGACGACCTCGACGGACTAAGAAAGGTGCCATATGGCCTTCCAGACTGGCTGTCAGAGTATCTGGCATATCCGGTTTCTTCAATACCTGACCCATACAAGTGCCATGAAAGCTATGGAGCTCACATGAGCTCGATCTTGATGGATGCCATGGACAGATGTGGAATCCAATACACTTTCATGAGTGGACGTGATGCCTACAGAAGGGGACTCTACAATAAGCAGATCACAAAGATTCTGGAGAACGTTGACGTAATAGGTAAGGCGATTCAGACGATAACTGGACAGACCAAGTTTCAAGAGCAGCTGCCATACTTCCCCATATGTGAAAGCTGTGGCAGGATATATCTCGCAAGGGCGATAAAATATGACAAGGTCAGCCAGAAAGTCATATACAGATGTGAAGGAGCCGAGATCAGGAAGAAGTTTATTCAAGGGTGCGGTCATGAAGGCGAAGTCAAGGTCGCCGACGGCCTAGGCAAGCTTGCTTGGAAGGTGGAATTTGCCGCCAGATGGTCAGCCCTCGATATCCGGTATGAAGCCTACGGGAAAGACATCGCCGACTCAGTCAAGGTCAACGATTGGGTCTCAGACAACATCCTGAACTACCCTCACCCATACCATGTACGATATGAGATGTTCTTGGATAAGGCTGGAAAGAAGATATCAAAGTCCGCAGGAAATGTCTTCACACCTCAGACTTGGCTCAAGTATGGAACCCCCCAATCACTTCTCCTGCTACTCTACAAGAGAATAGCGGGAACAAGAGCTCTCTCGATAACCGATATACCAAGCTACATGGATGAAGTCGACCAACTGGAAAAGCTCTACTTCTCCAAAAGGGAACCTTCAAATATGAAAGAGGTCAAGTTAAGAGGCCTATACGAATACATAAACCTCCTTCATCCAGCCGACAAGCCGTCCCAGCATATTCCCTACTTTCTACTCGTACAACTCTGCTCAGTAGCACCAATAGGCAAAGAGGTCGAATACGTCGAAGAGAAGCTTAGACAATATGGCATGATAAAGGCGGCAGAAGAGAAACTGAAAAGGAAGATCCAGCTTTCACTCAATTGGTCGAGGGACCTGCAGGCCATAGAACGGAAGACAATAAATTTAAATGAAATGGAAAGGCAGCTTGTCACCGAATTCGTAGACAGCCTAGGCACCCGAGACCCGAAGCAGATTCAGTACTCAGTATTCGAGATCGCCAGGAAGCATTCGGTGGAACCGAAAGACTTTTTCAGACTGCTTTACATGATACTCCTCGGCACAGAAAGCGGCCCCAGACTCGGACCATACCTCATAGACCTCGGCATCGAAAAAGCAAAGCAAACCCTCCTCTCTTCAATATGTCAGCCAGAGTCAAGTGGGCAAAAGTAAAAATCTTTTGACGGCCAACTATACTTTTGGCATCTTAGACCATTTAATCAACACCCAAACGACCTGCAATAACAATGAGTGAACCGAAAGAGAAAGCAGAGTTCATAAAGGAGGTTTCAACAGAATACGAGGAACTACACACAATTCTAAGAAAGTCAGGTTCAACAATCGACGCAGCACCCATAAGCCCAAAGATCCGCAATGTCACCCAACCAAAGAACATAGGCAAAAAGGTGACCGCCTTAGGGGTAGCACTGATAGCATTCCCCGACCCCACAATATCAGACCTCATAGGCAGCGCAATGGTCGTCTCCGGCCAATACATTCAAAGGAGATCACCCATCGGCTTAAAAGACACCTACAAGGAATTTGACAAGATCAGCAAGGAATTAAGGAAGGCCCATCTTCTAAGATGACAGCGCTCGACATCTTGCCAACGGCAATACTATATTGTACTGAAGATCAACTTTAACGAGGCTGTTGAAGTACCAATGGATGTGATAAGTCGAATTGACTTCTATAGTTTCTTGACTGCCCTAAGTAGTATTGGATCTGAAATAGCATAATTATTACTGTTTATTTTTGATACCATACCCACATCCACTAAGTTTCTTAATATGTTTGCTAATGCGGTATCGGGTATTCGACCAAGCCTTGACTCCAAAACTCTTCTAATATTGCTCCAGGAACTTTCTTCCGTTGCCGCAATCGTTTTAAGTACTTCAATGTACCTGGTCTTGCCCACGCCCCTAGTTTCAAGGAAGTGCTGAATCTCTGTGAGCATCAAATTTACTGATTTATCAAGTATTAAATCTATTGATTCTATTCCCCTTACATAGTTGTATCCAAAATGTGTAAGCCACCCTATGATTCCATCAAAGGCTTCAACAGCTTCATAGATAAGCTCTTCAGCCACATCAACGCCTTCCTGCTTAAAGCCCTTCTTCAAGAAGTCTACGGACTCATCCTTGGTTAAAGGCTTAAGCTCCACGCTTTTATATGGTCGTCCATAAAGTGGAGCTTCAGGGTCATCCACCTTTAGGAACCTGTCAAGTAATCCAACCTGGGAGCCAGAAACGAGGACTTTTATGTTTAGGTTATCGAGAGCATATGCTACAAAGTAGTCAAGCCTAAATCTCAATCTTCTCAACTCTTGAGCTTCATCTAAAACAATAACCGTGTCTTTAAGGCTTTCAAGAAACTTGATCAAGGTCTCAGGTCTTCTAATCCTAAACTTTATCAAGCTACCTATCTCAACATAGTCAATGCCCTTGACTAACCCTCTAATCCTTCTGTTCCGACTTACTTCTGCCTCAATTATGCTTAAAAAGTCATCGAATGAGGCAGTCGTAAGAGGTAGCAGTCTACAGTCTATGAACAGATGGTTAACTTTCGCTACATTCAAACCTGTAAGAATTAATGAAGTCTTTCCACGTCTTCTCAATCCCTTAACAACTATCAACCTAAACTTATTCAACGAATCAACAAGAGCATCTAGTTCTTCCTCCATATCGTAGAAGTCCTCCTTTTTCCTCTTAGGCTCTAGAGTAAAGTAAACCAAACTAACCCCCATTAGTAACTAACCCCCGTTAGTAATAAGGTTTTTCTAAGAGAAAGCCTTATTAATTTTCTAGGAATAATTAATCCTCCATTGCTTGTGATAATAACATCACATAGTCTATTAACTTTAGTAGATAAAAAAGCAAATAAACCCAGCTCAAATACAACTCGTACAGGGCCCGTGGCCCAGAATGGATCAAGGCATCGGCCTGCGAAGCCGGGGATCGTGGGTTCAAATCCCACCGGGCCCGCCATATCGATCCAATTTATGTTCTACACCTTCATAACGTTTATATTAACCATTGTATTCTATGTGATTTCAAGGTTGAACGTGGATGGTGTTTCCAGAGTGGGAGCGTTATGTCTTTAAAGATTATTAGTCTTCTTGGTGTTCCAGTGAAACTTCATTACACGCTGGTTTTAGGGGCTATACTTATATCTTGGACACTCGCTGTAGGCTACCTGCCTTCTGAATACCCCGGATTATCTTCTACGATTTACTGGTTGATTGGCGCAACAAGTGCTGTTCTGCTTTTCGCATCAGTTTTAGTTCACGAATTGGCACATTCATATATTGCCAAGAAGAATGGCTTGCCTGTAAAGCGTATCGTTCTATTTATCTTTGGTGGGGTATCAGAAATTGAGGAGGAACCAAAAGAAGCCCGTGTTGAATTAGGAATGGCTTTGGCAGGCCCTCTTACTAGTTTCCTTATCGCTTTAGCCCTATGGTCACTACAATATATAGCACGTGTGTTT
>CAYUWR010000014.1:0-70175 GCA_964448685.1 uncultured Nitrososphaeria archaeon | reverse complement strand
ACTGTTCGCAGACTTGGGCTTTAATCTGGCAAAAAGTTTAGCAGTTCCTCTCCTGAAACCTTCCCCTCGTGGCTGTAGATTGGTCTGCCCTCTCTATCCAAGATGAGTGTGTATGGTACATAATTGACTCCAATTCTCTTATAGTATTCGTCTTGGTCTAATGCTACAGGCCAGGGGATATCGAACTGGCTCCTGAAGGCGTTTAATCGATCAAGGCTATCTCCTTCCAAGCCTGTGGAGACCATCACGATCGATACTTCTTGCGCTCGTGCATTGTACACCTTGAATAGTTCCGGCACTTCTTCTCTGCAGTAGTCGCATCCGGTGGCAAAGAATACCAGTATCACAGCCTTTCCTCTGAAATCTCGTATGCTCGCTCTTGTACCGTTGTCGAGGAGCAGCTTGAAGTCTATGGCTTGAGATCGCTGGCTGGTTATGATTCCCCCGGTATATGCTATCGCCAGGATCACAGATGATATCGCCAACGCCGTAGCCGCAACCAAGACAGTGAAGCGCCTCAAGGCCAACGTATAAAGTCTCATGTTAGACCATGCGGCTGGGCTGAGTCACCAAATCGCCGTCTTCATGGGCCGACTATCTGGAAGGATCCCATCACGATGGGAGCTATGTATAGGGCTACGAGCGAGATGACTGCGAGGATGAATGCGTGGAGGAAGCCTGCGCTCACTCTCTCGCCTGAGACTTTGCCTGCTACGAGCCCCATGAAGACTGTGTTGAATATGATTGGGGGAATGAAGAGTTTGACGAAGTCTGAGAAGGCAAATGATGCAGAATACATCTTGAAGACGCTTCTCGCAAAGAAGAGGATCGTTATCGTCGAGATCAAGAGGATTACGCCTCCAAGATATGGCAGCAGCAAGAGTGGTCTGAGGCTTGACTTCTTCTCCTTCTCTATCGCCATTATCGACTCACTGAATGATGCCAGGCTTTCGAGTGTTTCAGGTGTTCCTCCTCCCACGTCTATCGAGTCCACGAGAAGGAAGAGTGACATGAGGTTCAGCCAGCCATGGACCTGTGTTCGAAGATAGTTCATCAACTTTCTGAACGAGATCCCCCAGTTGATCTGGTTGGACATCGTCTTCAATATCTTAGAAAACCTGCCATATTCCCTTTTTGAAAGATAAAATATGCACTTCTCGGGGCTGATTCCAGTCTTACGTATCTCAACAAGGTCTCTTAGAAAGTTCGTGATCCCAATCCCCGCAGCCTGATTCTGTTTTGAATAGTAGATGTCAGCGATCATCCCAGGCAGGAATGTCACCATTAGGACGACACTTATCCCCACACCAGCCTCGAATCCATAGTCTAGCCCAAGTAGCCGTCTTAGGCTTATGATGAAGTCGTGTAGGGGCTGCAATGGGCCCAGCTGGATGTCGACGAAAAATGCCATGACCATCGGCACCGCAAGAACCAGCGTAAGGGGTACGGTCGCCGCGAACCACTTATATGCGCGGTAGTCTGAGATCGGATACTTAGGTGCCGTGATGTCTATGAGGTACAGGAACATGATAGATATCACTGGAAGAAATATGTATGAGAAGAGGACGAAGCTTCCTGCAGAGAAGAGCTCGAACCCTCCGGAGGGCATGATCTTGGTCACAATGTACATAACATATAGTGCCAGCGCCAACAGTATAGCCACCGTAATATAGGTCTCCATGAGGAGGGCGATGCGTTCTCCGATGATCTTGATCTTCGTCTTCCTGTTGTTGAACATGACTTCCGTCCTCCTCAAGAGATAGTGTTCTGTGTCACCTCCAACTCTCAATGTTGAGGCGTATCCGAGGACGAACTCTTTATAGTCGTTGCTTGGCACATGCTTCGCGTTCTCTTCTAGGGCTGTCACAGGATCGATACCCCTAGCCCTCGTATCAATATACACGAGTTTCGCGGCTTGGCTGAGTTGGGGGAGAAAGTCGACGTCCTTAAGCTTCTCGAAAGCCTTAAATGGGGAAATTCCTCCTGACGCCAGCACGCTAACATAGGATGCTGCGAAGGGAACTTCAGTATCTAGGTTCGAAGCCCTGTTTATGGCTGCAAAGTTCGGATAAAATATGAAGATGACCATGATCAGCGGCGGTATCACCAACAGCGTGAATGAGATCGGCCCAAAAAGGAATGAAAGGGCCACCGAAATGATCGCGAAGGCGACGAAAGAGATAAAGGTAGCGAACCCGCCCATTGCAAGGTAGGTTTCAGGATGGATTCGGATGTTGGCCGCCTCCAATGTCTTGCTGACGCCCTTGAAGACCTTAAGCATTCTCCTACCGAACCATCCAAAGTAGGCATATGACAGCCCAACGAAGGAAAATGGAACCTTTAGCTTAGCCATCACCAGCGAATAACGGCTTCTTGAATTTAAACTTAACCATCTCCTGGCGCCGTAGCTTGCTCTGTCTTTAGAGGTCTCCCCAAAAGATTTAAAAATATGTGAATGAATCAAAGGGTGTGGGTGGAATTTGGACAATAAAAGCCTGATTATGTTTATTATTATGGTTCTTGTTCTCGCTCCATTATTGGGATTATGTGAGGCTGCGGCTCCAACCGAATTTTATCTTGCAATCACTCCAGCATTGACTTCCGTGCCAGCGGATGGAAGCCAACATCCATCCTTTTTTGTTTCTGTCACAGACAACATTGGGACGCCTCGTATTCTCAACAGCCCAGTCAACGTCACCCTCTCAAGCTCGGATGAGAGGATCTTGAAGGTTCCAGGCTCGGTTGTGATCGAAGCAAAGAAGTATTATGCTGTGGTGGAGGCCTCAAGCAAGATATTGGAAAAAAAGTCTGTGGAGGTCTCAGCTTCTTCTTCCGGCTTCCAGTCAGCGAAGGCTACGATCAACGTTGAACCGCCAGCTGGCACACCATACTCCCTGAAGGTCACATTGCTCCCCAACGTTTTAGCTCCTTCCGTAGGAGCGGAAGCTGACGTTGTCGTGACCATCGTAGACGTCTACGGCAACCCAGCGAAGGCGAGGTCAGACCTCGATGTCGCCTTGGCTTCCTCCAATCTTCGCATCGCAGACGTCATACCAAGCTCCATGAAGATCTTTCGAGGCGACTTTTCAACAAAGTTTAAGGTCAAGACCACCGGATTTGTTGGCACAACCTCAATAACAGCCTCCTGTTCGGATCTCAAGCCGGATTCGGCTGTTCTCTCCGTGAACGGGCCGAAACCTGAGCGCCTCTACATCTGGTTCCCAAGCTACATCACCTTAAACGAAACCGGCTATCTTCCAGTGATGGTCACAGATAAGGACATGAGGCCTGCGAAGCTTCCATTCGAGGTCAAGGTCAGCCTATTCTCCTCCAACACCTCCGTGCTCTCTGTACAGAATGATGTCACCATCAAGGTTGAAAACTGGTACACCCTGGCCAAGATCACCTCCTCAAAGAACATAACCGGTTTCGCGACCATCTACGCTTCTGCAGAAAATATGACGACCGCGAGCACAAAGATCACGGTTGTCAGGTCCGTCGGCGCACCGAAGTCTCTCAAGGTTTACTCTTTTGCAAAATATTTTCCAGCCGATGGGCTAAGCTACACAGGCCTAATAGTCCAGAGCGTTAACGCATCGAACTATCCCTGCTATGTCAACGCTTCAACGACCGTTAACCTGTTCTCTTCAACCAGCGAAATCATCGAGGTACCGTCAACCTTGAGGATTCAGAGAAATTCATCCATGGTGTATGGTGAGGTCTTACCAAACAGGCCTGGAGACGTCAAGGTCACAGTTGCAGCCACAAACTTTGAGGGAAGCCAAGCAAGCTTTTCCGTATACGAAGCGACACCATCCTCGCTCCAGGTAATCGTTTCACCCATTCCCTCAGGAGGTGAAGTGTTAGGGTGCCTTCTGCTTTCCTCCTCTGCTGGAGTTCCAGCCCCAGTCCAACAGGACACTGAAGTCACACTCGCCTCATCCAATACGAAAGTCTCAGAAGTCGACTCAGACACTGTATTACAGAAGAAGGGATATTACACGCTGTTTAAGATAAGAGGTAAGACACTAGGCAGCTTCGTGTTGTCGGCTTCAGGAAGCGGTGTGCCTTCAGTCAGCACGTCTCTAACCGTCCGAGAAGTGAGGCCATCAAAGTTCTTCGTGTCAACCACTAAGACGCTTGCTGGAACCGAATTTCCCCTAGTCGCCCAGATCATCTCTTCAGCTGGGCCCCCGGCTGTGCTGGATGAAGCCGTGACGATAAAGATAGCATCAAGCAACGTGTCTTCAGCCTACGTTCCCGAAAGCAGAACTATAAGAGCTGACACAAGTGAGGTTCTCCTATTCGGAAAGGCCCTATCCACCTCCAAGTTTTCGGTGACCATCTCTTCAGAGGGGTTCACTTCTGCAACTATACAGATCACACCCCAATCCTATAAGTCAAGCCTCAAGATCTTCGTCGATAAGACTGCGGTCGCCGGTACAGACATCTCCGTGAAAGCCCTTGTCTCTCTAGATGGGAAACCAGCTGAGGGTGTAACGATCACATGGAATGGCACAGGGTTAAGGTATGCCTCAAGCGATACGATGTCAGATGGCACATCGATGAACACATTGACCGTTCAACGTGGAGAAAACTTGATCAAGGCCTACGCGACCGTGCCAGGCTCAGGCTATGTAGCAAACTACACGAAAATGGTTGGGTTGGCCGAATACACGCTCGACGTTTCCACCAACGTCGACGCGAGCATCGATGTATCACCAAGTGGCCTCAAGTACAGGGAAGGCATGAAGGCTGTCTTCACCGCCCCCTCTTCGGTCAGCATGGGAGGACTACTCGGTCTACTCGGGGGAAAGTATAACTTCAAACAGTGGTCAGGTTACACGGATTCCAAACAGAACCCAATAGAAATAACGTTCGCTGGAGACAACTTCAGGGTGACCATGAGGGCGCTGTATGAAGAAGACTACACGATGGCGCTCGTCTGGATCGTAGTCCTAATAATCATCGTAGCAGTTGTCGCCTTCTTTCTCATCAGAAGATGGAAGGCTTCTAAGGCACCTCCACCAGTAGAAGAGGAATCAGAGGGGTTAATCACAGTGCCTGAGTCCGCGTTCAAGCCGGAGCCGAAGCCAGAACCTCAAAAGCCCACTCCAGAGGTAGAGAAGCCATCGGCAGAACAGGTTTCCGAGCCTGCCAAAGAGCAAGAAGAGTCGAAAGAGCCCAAATAGTTCAAACTCGGATCCAACCTTACTCTGCCTCTCTTTGGTTTAAGTCGGCTGATGTATCGAATAGTCCGGAACTTGATCTAGGGGATATTGCGACATAGTACGCGTCAAAGATAGATCTCAGATCCAATTGTCCTATCGAATTTTTGTCTGAGCCAGTTGTATGTTCTTGTGTTAAACATGGGCATCGAACATCTTCTAGAATTCACAAATCTAAATGCTTATAAACTCTTAGAGTCATAACTTCTAACATGGAGTTAACACTGAAGAATAATCCCTGGTGGAAAGGCGAAGAAGACTACACAATCGCAGAGTGGGAGAGAATGAAGGAGCGATGGTTTCCAGAATGGGTTAACAAAATCAGCCTGGAACCATTCTCACTAAATTTCATAGTGGGTCCAAGACAGGTCGGCAAAACGACTGGAATAAAACTTCTGATAAAAAAGCTTGTTGAAGAAAAGTCGAATAAACCTGAGAGAATCTTCTATTTCACATGCGACCTGGTTGTTGACCTAGAGCATTTAAAGAAGACAATCGACTGGTATCTTAGCTTCAAAAAAGCAAACAATATCGTCTCAAGCTTCATCTTTCTAGACGAAGTTACAAGTTTAAGGGAGTGGTGGAAAATAATAAAAGGTTACATAGACTTGGGTGTTTTCAAAAATGATGTGATAACCGTCAGCGGATCCGCCTCCATGAAACTAAAGGGTGAAATTGAGCTTTTTCCTGGAAGGAGAGGTAAAGGCTCCGACTTAATCGTCTACCCACTAAGCTTTAGAGAATTTCTCTCCATCAAAAACATTTCATTCAATCTAACAGGAAGTCTGGAATCAGATATGAAAAGAGCAAGCCTCTACAAGAGTGAAATCGACAGACTATTTAAGGACTATCTACGTCTTGGAGGTTTTCCACTCTCACTGAACAGAGACATTAATGCAGAAGGATCTTTTATATCAAGTTTTGAAGGCGAAGTTCTAAGAGCAAAAAAGAGTATTGAAATTTCAAAGGAAATAATCTCCTCAATTCTAAAGAAAGCCCCCTCCCCACTATCATATTCAACGATAGCGAACGAGCTGGGAATCTCATACAAAACAGTGCAAGAGTACACAGAACTGTTTAAAGGGTTGTTCTTAATAGACACCGCACTCCATAAAGAAGATAAGAAAATCCAGTGGAGAAAGGAAAGAAAATTCTTCTTTCTAGACCCCTTCATAGCAAACACCTTCTCCTTCTGGACACTAGAAAAATATCTAGAAAGCTCGATCTACGAATGGGCCATACAATCACATTTAGCCCGAAAATTCGGTCACATATACTACTATAGAAACTCCTACGAAATAGACTGCATAGCCGACAGCCTGAGAATAGAAATAAAAGCAGGAAAACCACACAGAAAATATCCAAAGAACGTACTAGTATTAGATGAGGAAAGCATACCACTCTTCTTAAGTGTAATGTAGAAGAATTCCAACGCACACGTTCTTCACGAATCATACCTGTCACTTCATCGCCATATGCCGCCTGTCTTCAAGGAATCTCTGAGCAAAATTCTAAAGATTGGTTACGCATTTCCATATTAAAGAATGCTTAAATATATCATCAAGAATCTAAGTCTTGGTGGCTGTTTTGGGCGTTTTTAGGATTCGAGCTGTAGTCTGGAACCCTCATGAAGTGGAAAGAAGAGCTGATGTAGAACTCTTGGTCGATACGGGCTCCACCTACACAGTCCTCCCACATGACCTGTTGAAGTCTCTTAAAGTTTCCATTATGAGGACTATTAAGCTCAGGCTTGCAGATAACAGGGTTGTTGAAAGACCGCTTGGTGAAGTTGGAATAGAAATTGGCGGCTTAAGGGCTACAGCGACCCCAGTCCTCTTCGGGGACGAAAACATCTATTTGCTGGGCTCGGTTTCAATGGAACAGTTAGGGTTAGCGCCTGATCCAGTTGAAAAACGCCTAAAACCAGTTGAAGCGTTGCTTATGAAATTCCAACAGACTGTTGGCTAATTTTCCCGTTAGACGTTTCCAAACCAATATTTGATTTACTGATGAGCGAAGATAGTTCGTAGATCAACTGTTTCATCTTCGGCGTCTTGATCTTGATGTGGAAGAAGCTCCATCTTTACGACGGTGGATTACCCTATCTTTTTGCCTGTTGTCTTCTCAAGCAATCCCACCGCCGTGTTAGCGACGTACTCTGCCTTCTTCAACGACTCTTCGGCATCGTATCTAGAATAGAGTTCTTCAGGTGGCACACCTATGACTTCGTCACCGTACATCGCAAGCTCTCTTTCCTTTCTCAAGCTTCTAGATGTCGACGCCAAGATATCTATGTCCTTTCTAAACTCCTCAGGAAACCTGCCAACCTCCTTCCTGAGTATGGGTCCAACGTCATGCCATTTTGGCGGCTCTACGCCTACGAGTCTTAGCGACCCTTTGAGGGAAAGCTCTACAGCCTCTTGGCACTGTCTAACAACGTAGGGGTGGTTTCCACTTCTTAGCGCTTCCCTCGCATGATTCAGTCGCTCTAGGGCTTGCTCAATGTTCGACAGCGCCAACGCAATATTATTCAATCGTTATCACCTCGCCTGGTCTATATTCCCTCTTTAGCCTCCAATACCACTTTTTTCCCATCCAAACTCTCTCCGCCCCGAGTTCTTTGAGTTTCATCGAAAGCTTACCGAGTATCTTCTCAAAGAACTGGCCTCTGTCATATACTATTACTGCATCTTCAACCATATCTAGGTAGATTGGTGAGATGATCTCTGCTTCCGCGGGGGTCTTCATGATCGGGGAAAAGCTTACGAAGTAGCCGCTGTCGTAAAGAGACTTTAGTATTCCATCAAGTTGGTCTTCAACTAATTCAAAAAGTCTGATCCTTTCAGTTCTTGTAGAAGGTAGGCCATCGGCTACTATGAGGACATCGATGTCACTGTCATGTCTAGCCTCATGTCTGGCTACACTACCATAGACGACTACGGAAACGAGCTGATCTCCAAGTTTTCCAATAAACAGCTCCAACATACTTCCTATTAGATGTCTGTACGGCTCCTGTATAGAATCCAGTCCGACTTTGACCATATAGTCTCCCTAACAAAACAATAGCATAAGAACTTTTGCAGAGCAAGAAAGGTGTCATACGTTAGCGGTCAGATATTGTCCGACCTGGGCTGAAGACTTGAAGCTTGCCATCCCCATGACCAGTTGAGCGTCTACTAGTGGCCTTTAAGCAGTTTGAATCCTCATGGTCAAGTCTATCTGACGTAGTCTAAAGAGGGCTTGCAGCAGTCGATGGTGACCTAGATTTCTTTGACTGTTTGATAGTAAACTTGTTGGTAAACTTATGTTGACAACTTCCCTAAAATCCAACAATATGATCTTCTGCTATACCATGAATGAGTTAATAGCATTGGCGATGATGGGAGTTGGAGTAGGGGCGGCAATATACATCTACTTCAGCGGCAAGAATGTGGATGCAAAGCTTCACCAAAATGGACCCCAGATACATACAACATCAAACACAACTCAATCCCCTGTTAAAGTGGACCCACCAGTCGAGACCATGCCAAAGACCACCGAAGCTGTTCAAGAAATCGTTCAGGCTCCTCAGAAGCCGCCTGAATCAGTCGAACCGGCTCAGTTGGAGACATCCAAGACGGAAGTCGACATAGTTCAAGCTCAGACCTCGGAAACGATCAAAAGCGAGCCTCCAAAGATGCAGACCGAAGACGTGAAAGTCGAAGCTAAGCGCTCTCAGTCCAAGAGGAGAAGTACGAGACGAAGAACTAAAACGACCAAATGATAATGAAATCTATGTACCATGTCTGGAAGCTTCGCCCTCAACAAACACTCATAAATGCAGCCTTGAGATAGCTGGTTGGGCGCACACAACCTTAGACTAGATGCTGCCTAATGCAAATTCAAAATCTTTAGCGAAGGAGTCCCACGAATAATAGCGATAAGCCACACTTCTAATGTTCCTGCCTTTGAAGTGATCCAAGTTTTCTATTGCAGATTCTAGGCTTCTTAAGAATGAATTCAAGGATGCTCTGTCGTCCACAAACTTTGTCATAACACCTAGATTTCCGATTTCCCGGCTATCTGGGATGTGAACGAGGGTAGGGGAGACAACTGGCTTGCCTAAAGCCATTGCCTCCATTATTATAACCTGTATCCCAAGATTAGAAAGCTGAGTTGGCGCCGGTAAGAAGACTAGATCCGATGCCTTTAAGATTTCCAAGATGTCAGCATGCGTCAGGCTGTTGTAGGTGTAGGCTCTAATGCCATGACCTACCAATGCCCCTGCTGCTTTTTCGTATGGAATGCCTGTGGCAACAAGGCTGACTTTAGTGAACTTTTCCTTTATCGTCTTCCAAACATAAGGTAAGTTTTGATATCCTTTTATCCTTCCACCCCCATACGTATATAGCACGATGTCGTCAGCTGGCAGCTTCCACTTCTTCCTCAATAGTCCCCTTTCTTCCTCACCGGCTGGAGCAAGCTCCTCGAAGTCAACGGCCATAGGTCTGACGATGACCTTGGCGTCCAAGCCAAGGTTCTCGAGATAATTCTTCTCTGTCCTGCTTAGGGTGAAGATCACACCTCTCACCTTCTTCATCAAGAAGACTTCCTCTGATACCCTTAGGGATCGAAGTCTTCCAGCCTTTCTCGAAGTTGGGGGGAAGGAGCTGTGATGCTGTAGGACAAGCGTATGGTTCTTCAACATGCCTATTAGGATCCTAGAGCCGAAAGCCCTGTACTCGTGAATGTAAGGCAAGTAATCATGTCTCACATAAGTGTGGGCGAGGGTATATAGACTGGGTGAAAGAAATAGCTTGTAAGGTCCCAGACCAGTCAGAACCATAGGCTCAACCAGTACAGGTACACGGTCTATCATCCTCCTCTCACGTGTCTCACCAGGTCTGAGACAGACTACAGTGTGACCGCCATACTTTCTTAATCCCACGGCTGACCTGAAGTGCCATCCTTCACCTTTTTCCTCCGCACCTGAAGCTAGTGGTCCATAGAGAAGGCTCAAGATCTTCAAAGTGAATAAGGTCTACCTCCACCTCCTAATTAGGCTTATAGACAGACGATGGGCACGACAGCATCGGCCTACTATCAAGACGGATAGAACCCTATATGTGAGAGTGGATCCATGCTAAAGGCTCTGGGTCTTCCCACTCTTTTCTCTGATCTTCCGCTGAACCCTTTCACTTTTTAACTCTCGGAGGGCTTCTGCCGCCATCCACCTCGCAGACTTTGACTTCGACTTCCGAATCTTCTCACAGGCTTCTATCGCCTTCAAGTTTAGGTTGACATTTCTTTTTCCGATCTGTCTCAGAGCCCAGTTCATCGCCTTCTTGACAAAGTTTCTCTCATCCGACGCTTCTCTCTCTATGATCTTCAGGAATTCCAAGAAGACCTTATCCTCTGCCTTCTTGTCATGGATCACCAAGTTTGCCATCAGCACGAACCCTGCCCTCTTAACGTATTCCTCTTCTCGAGAACTCCACTCTATCGCCTTAGAGTAGGCGAAGGCTGTTCTATCAAAAAGGTTGCCACAGCATGAGTCACAGATATCCCAGGAATCTACATCCTTAACCCACCTTTCCATCTGATCTTCGGTCACTTTTTCAGGATCATCCAACATCGTGGCAAGTATGCGTGCGTCATGCACTCCCGAAGTCCAAAGTCGCTCAGCAAGAAGATGATTCTTGCCAACTTCCTTCGCGATTTTCCTCAGCTCCGGGAAAGGAACCCCGTAAGCGTTACCTGTCTTGATCCCGTATCTTGCCATACCCTTCAACATTTCTTCATTTGACAACGTCTTGAATCGTTTGAAGATTTCTACGTATATCCTATCAAGATCCTTGGACATCGTGTACACAATCAATATGGAACCTGTTGGATAAAAGACTTTAGAGGTACACCATATGATAATTAATGTAAGAATAAGACTAGCATGGTTATGCCAACATCCAAGGAGAAAAATGTATCCGAGAATACTGAAGTAGGATGGCAGACGATCAGAGTAAACCTAGGAAAAATAGAAGGCTTTGCGTTAGATGATCCTCTAGCCCTTTATCGCGTAGGTCGATCGGATACTTAATATTTGACCGCAAACGTTCAAGTGGGTGATGGGATTTGGTATATAGGAAGATAGGTGTAGGCCTTCTAGGATACTCTTCTATGGGAAAGGCGCATTCCTTCGCCTACAAGGTGATGCCTCACTTCTTCTGGCCTCCTCCCGCCATCCCAGAGCTTGTGACGATCTGCGGTCGGACGGAGAGTAGGCTGAAGGCTGCCTCTGAAAACTTCGGCTTCAAGAAGTATACGACGGACTGGAGGGAGATGGTCAGAGACGAACAAGTGGAAGTTGTCGACAACAGTCTACCCAACGACATGCACCATGACGTCACCATATCAGCCTTGGAGGCTGGAAAGCATGTGTTATGTGAGAAGCCTCTGGCAAGAAACAGTCTTGAAGCAAAAGAAATGTGGGAAGCCTCATGTAGGACTTCAGCGAAGGCGATGGTCGCCTTCAACTACAGATTCGTTCCAGCAGTCCTCCTCGCCCGAGAGCTGATCAAGTCACGAAAGTTGGGCAGAATCTACCATTTCAGGGCAAGATATCTGCAGCAGTGGCTTGCTGACCCAAGCTTTCCCCTGGTGTGGAGGCTTGTCGAAAGCAGGGCTGGAAGTGGGCCTATAGGGGATCTTGGAAGCCATATTGTTGATCTGGCAAGATTTATGGTGGGTGAAGTCACAGCCGTAACCGCTGTCACAAGGACATTCGTCAAAGAGAGGCCGTTGCCTGATGATCCATCGACAAAGGGGCCTGTTACAGTCGAAGATGCATTCGCTGCGACAGTCGAGTTCGATAATGGCGCAATAGGAACATTGGAGGCGTCAAGATGTGCAGCCGGCAGAAAGAACTACAACAACTTCGAAGTCAACGGGGAAAACGGTTCGATAGAGTTCAACTTGGAAAGATTAAATGAGCTAAGGTTCTTTTCTCGAGAAGGAGATGTCAAAACACTTGGTTGGAATGAAATCCTTGCCACGGACAAAGTTCACGACTACACCTTACCATATAGGCCACATGGAGACGCACTAGGATGGAATCACACATTTGTCAGCGAAGTCTATCACTTCATAGATGCCATAGTAAATGACAAGGAGATAGGCCCCATCGGCGCAACCTTCGAAGACGGCTACCGAAACAACGTTATCCTTGATGCCATCCTGAAGTCGGCAAAGGAAAACAAGAGGGTCAACATCAGGCTCTAGAAGCCAAGCTGCTCGTAGAGATCTCACGTACATCAACAGTCAAGGCCTGCCGCGGCTACTCCGTCTTAACATATGGTATGAGGCACAGGAATCTCACAACTTTGTCTCCAGAAGTCCTCAGCTGATGCTCCTCATTCGGCGGTATAAAGATAACATCTCCCGCTTCAAACCTTTTCTCTTCTCCTCCGCCATATACGACTCCTTCCCCCTCGAGCACATAAACCTCATGCTCCCATGGATGTGAGTGGCGTGGGCTGTAACCGTCAGGCTCCATCTCGAACAGCCTCATCGCAAAATTCTCTGCACCCATCTCCTTTGTTATTAGCCATCGCACAGAAAGGCCTTTCGCCCCCTCTTCCGCCTTTTTCGATTCAACCTCGTGATAGCTGAATACTCTCATCTGTGACCCTTTAACATCCTGAAGTTTTAAGTTTTCACTTAAAGCATCTTGTCTTGATTCGTCAAGGCCTATCCTTTTTTAGCTTCTGATCCTGTTTCCCTGTTTCTTTGGGAAGGTTTCTACGTCAACATCATCTCCTACGACAAAGACTATTCAACCTGAAAGTGGCAATATCTGCACACAGAAGGGCATTTAGACGCCAAGTTGGCCCAAGATTTGGCAGATGCCAATATTTTGTAATTGTTGACACGGATAACATGTGGATCTATTGTTGCCAATCATGTGATGCTTTTCTTCAGTGTCTCGGGGATCGTCATCAATAGCGCCATCGACATAAGCATTACAACGATCAAGAAAAAGAACACAAAAGATGGGCCAATAATACTCCATAAGATTCCACCGATGATGGGGCCAACTATACTAACTAATCCTCTAAAGAAACCAATAATACCGAACCATCTCCCAAGAATTGAAATGGGCACAAGTTCTGCTGAAATTGCCCCTGAGGTGACTGCGGCAAGCATATAGAATCCTTGAAATATTCCCGAAATAATTAGCATATTTGGATCAATAGCGTAGACAAGAAATAGGAATGATATGCAGTAAAGCAGTGTTGTAATATAGATGATTCTTTTTCTACCGAAGATGTCGGCAAGCCTGCCGATGAGAATTGCAAGTAAGAGCGGCAATATCCAAGATGCGGTCTTCATACTACCTACGACATATTCACTTGCACCCTTTACTTCCATAGCATACAAAGGCAAATACACGTTTGTAACAAAAAATGGAATCGCAAACAAGAGACTATACACAATATATCTCTTCACCGTTGTCCCTTGAAGAAACACTTCCCTTATACTGTTTACAAAATCTAAGTTGACTTTTGACTCTTTTCTTCCAGATGGATTAGCGAATCGTTTCAAGATCAACATAAGAAGCATCGAGAAACCTACAACTTGCATCCAATAAAGAGGCCTAATCGCATCCACATTAAATCCTCCACACTGTGTGACTATGACTGCACCTATGATAGGCGCTATCAGACTAGGGATAGCAGAAAGAGAATCACATAACTGCATTCCTGTAGCTCTCTCAGACGATTTTAGACAACTACCACATATTGTTGGGCATAAGGTTACTACTAGTGTATAGGCGGTGTTAAAGATAATCATAGCTGGAATTGTCATAATCCAGTTCGAAGCTAAGGCGAATAGGAAAGCTCCGAGAATCATCATAAACGTCCCTATAGAAAACATCTTCTTTATACCATATTTATCTGCAAGCCATCCAGATGGTATAGTAATAATCGTTGCCGCTACTCCTCCAACACTATACACCATCGCAAGCTGGATAGGGGTTGCACCTAATGCTACAATATAGATGGATTGATAGACATACATAGTAGGTGTAATCAAGAAATTTTGTGAGGCAACCCTTACCATATTTATCTTGAAAGTCCCTTCCTGTTTGTTGATAAAATACAAACCTCTTTGAATCGTCCTAGGGAACACCATCAAGAAGCCACCCCAGTCTACCGCATTCATCCAATATTATATAAACTGAGTACAATATACCTGCAACAAAAAAGGTGTAGGCCATCTGAATTTTGACAGTGATGTGAGGTGGTGTTGATCAATGCTATAGTTGAACGAGATAGAGCAAAGTCTTCTAATGAACACTTATTCTTAGCCTTTAGCTGTATTTTAGCCGAGTTTCCTTATCAGTTAGTACATGTTTTATCCTTTCTTTCCATTCAGGTAAGTTCCAAGTCCCCAAAGTTTGGTGGGTATTATAGTAGCTTTGGGGAATCGGGTGTGTGCCAATAACTACTTCTATGCCATATTTTTCTTTAGCGAACTTGTAGAAGTGGTCAATATGCGGGCATGGAGGATAACCAACCACCATACCTGTCGCAAAATGGATAACATCGGCTCCATTTTTCTTCATCTCTTCAATGCAATATTCTACATTTCCACCTGGGCATCCCCCGCATGTGGTGTATCCTACTAAATCCAAATCGTAGCCTTTGTAAATGCTGAAAGCCCCTTCCCTGTTCTTTAAGGCTCTAAGACATTTTCCTCCTGCACAAGTGTGGTATCGATCACAGATAATTATGCCAATATTCTTCTTTTGCTTAGTCATTTATGTCAAATTAACTTGAGATTTAATACTGTTATTTAAACCTTGTCAGTTAAGGGTCTAGCAACTTTTAGAGATGTATAGTTCTCAAAACCACTGAATATATTAAAAATCAATTTACTAATAGCCTCATTTTTACTTTCGAACCGAATTAACAGCCTTTTTTATAGATTCCCTTAGGCTCGTACCCGCCTCAACCAAAATTTTTGGCAGTTCGAGCATACATGCTTAAGGGACCTCAAGAAAGACGTTCAGAACGAATCCGCTAGCTCACGAAGAAGCTTAAGAGGATAGTGACATGATCCTTTCCTCTTTCTTTTGAGAAAGAGAATGAAGATGAATCTCAACAAAGCCGGTATTCGTGTTCCTGTTTACCAGAAGATTTATAAGTGATTATACAACACGCAACCAAACATGACTGGTATAAAGTACCTGCGTTCTGTTCCTCTTCCCGCTGCCCCACCCTTTCCTGACCCTAACCTTAAGTGGATGAGCAATGTCGTGAAACAATGGGATGGCGTAAGCAAAGCCGATGCCGGAATCCTTGGCATACCATTTGATAGAGGTGTAGTCTCACACAGGCAGGGTGCTAGGTTTGGGCCCAGGGGTGTGAGGGAAGCGTTCTATGGTAACACCGACTACTGTGTAGACCATGACGTCTGCTATTCGGACATGTCCTTGGTAGATTTAGGTGATGTCGAAGTCGACGTCAAAGGCTATCAGGAAACACACAAGCGTGTTGAATCCGTCGCAGAGAAGGTCTATTCGACCGGGATAAAGGTTATGGCCATAGGAGGTGATCACTCTCTGACGTCACCGATTATAAAGGGGGTTTGCAGAAACCTTCCGAAGGGAGGGAAGCTTGGAGTTATCGACTTCGATTCCCACTTTGACATAAGATCGGGGTGGGATGAAAACTCAGGTCTCTGGGCAAGAGAGATCCTCGAAATCGAAGGGCGGCCTGTTGATGGAAGGAACCTTGTTCAGATCGGAGTTCATGGTTACGTGTACTCAAGATACTACCGTGAACAGGTGAAAAGGTATGGTCTAACCTCCTACACCCCTCTTGACATTAGAAGGAAGGGGATGGAAGCGGTTATAGATGAGGCTCTGGAGATAGCGACAGATGGTGTGGACGCGCTCTATCTAAGTGTCGATATCGATGCTGTAGACCAAACGTTTGCGCCTGGAACGAACGCGCCCTTTCCAGCTGGCTTGTATCCACAAGACTTACTTGTAGCCGTCTTTGAGATAGCTAGACATCCTCTGATAAAGGGTATGGACTTGATGGAGATCGCCCCACCATTAGATGTGAACGATATGACATCTCGGCTCGGTGCAGAGATACTACTCTACTTCCTATGTGGTCTGAAGACAAAAAAATATGAAGAAGGTAGTCTTACTTTCTGCTCCTAGCTATGTATGCGATAACCGCGAAGGCTACGATTATGACGACGATGGCTGCAGCCCACGTCAGCGGATCATAGTTTGCCAGGCTAGCTTCCACTCCCTTTGACACTTCTGAAAGGTAGTTGGCTGCATCGGGGAAAGCGAATCTTACCGCCAGCGCTATGACGACAACAGCCACAAGTACAGCCCATAAGATTGTGTTGGTCCCCTTTTTTTCTTGCTCCCTTGTTTGACTCATCAGCTCACCATCCTGATTTTCTGCCTTAGCGTCCCCTCCAGCGATCCCACCAGTCGGGCTTCATGAACTTCGGGAAGATGATGAAAGCTATTGAGACAAATATGGCGTCTATGATCAATGTAGCGCCTGTGAAGACGGTTGCCATAAATGCCCACAGCGGCCAGAATCCATCTGGTGGAACGACCTTGTAGACGTCTACGAGGAACCATGTTCCTATCCAGTTTCCGTAAGCTTCCCATGATATGAAGTCCAGTATTATGAATCCTCCTAGCCTTACTGGAAGTGATTTGTTTCTAAGCGGGTAGTAGCCGAATGCTACGATCAGTTGGCCTAAGGCGAGGAACCAGTTCACTACGGCAAATGTTCTCGGTGTACCCATTATGGCTGTGACGAGAAAGCCTACTATGGGTCCGCCTGCTATAGAAGATATTGGAGAAAGTCCTTGAAGCGCGAAGACCGAACCGCCTCCGGGGAGTATTGGGATGATAAGTCCCAGTGCGACGCTTGCAAAGCCGAGACCACCAAGAGCAGCTGTCATAGCTACCTCACGGGATGACATCCATATTATCCCAGGTTTCTTTGTCTTAGCTTCTGCCATTGGAAAGACGCTTCAGCCTGTTACCTTATAAAGCTTTCTATCAATCTCACGGTATTCTCATAGTTTAGGATGTTAAGGTACCAGTATCCAAAGTAGATGAGGAGGCCTGATATGATTGCGAAAGCCGCCAGAAAGGCGAGGTCCCTCGTGTGGAAATGAAGTTCATGATAGTAGGTTCTCTTCTTCATCGCGTAACCGAACCCCTTCGATTCAAGGGCTACCGCCAACCTCATAGACCGCTGGAATGAAACGGACAAGAGGGGTACGAACAGGGTGACGATGGCTCTTGCCTTCTTTATTGGGTTGCGGTATTCAAGCCTGAGGCCTCGAGATCTCTGAGCCTCCTCTATCGTTCTTGCCTCATCATACATGACAGGCACGTAGGCTAGGGCTGAAGAAATGGCTGTGTTTACATACGGTGGCACACGTATCTTGGCGAAGAAGCGTATGATATCTGGTACGGGGGTTGTCAGAGGTATGAGCCTGTAGCTTACGAGTGTAAGTATGAACTTTAGAACGGCGCCAACTGTGAACACAAGTGATTCCAAGGTGACAGGGATCCAGTTCGCGAATGGAACTAGATAGAAGAAGAACATGTGCTTGCTGGGATCATATGTGAAGAATATCAGGTCGATGACAACATATAATACTGTGGCGGGCAAGATCACCTTGAATAGCTCAAGGATCTTTGACATCGGTATCTTTGCGATCATGTACATGACTATTGTGCCAAACAATACAGCAAGCATAACGATGGGGTCATCGCTAACCATCATCGCCAGCATGACGACTCCCCAGAAGATCAGCTTCGTGGCTGGATGCAGCTTATGTATTATCGTGTTTCCTGGTATGTAGTCTGAGCTCATCTGTGGCTCATCTCGTCCTTAAGCCAGTCAAAGAATTCGTCCACGCTCAAGATATCCTGTGGGCCTCCCAACTTCTGGCTCAACATCGTTATCTGAGGCGGCTTCAGGTATGCTTCAGCGAGTATCTCAGGTTTCGAGAAGAGTTCTCCAGTTGAACCCTCCAGCAGCACCTCACCATTCTTCATAACCATGCCTCTTTGGCAGTATTCGGCCACAAGGTGCATGTCATGTGTTATCACGACCACTGTTGTTCCCCTCTTGTTAAGTTCGGTCATCAGTTCCATAATCTCTCTTCTCATTTGAGGGTCTTGTCCGGTCGTCGGCTCATCGACGACAAGTATCGAAGTCCGCATTGCTAGAACTGAAGCTATGTTAACTCTTTGTTTCTGCGCTGTGCTTAGGGAGGTCGGCTGCGCGTTCAGTATCGACTCGGGGAGTTTGACGGCCTCGAGAGACTCTCTGACTCTCTCCTTTATTTCCTCCTCTGGGACGCCCAAGTTTCTAGGTCCAAACTCGATCTCTTTCAGGACGCTTCTGGCGAATAGTTGGTGATCTGGGTTCTGGAACACAAGCCCAACTTTGCGCGAGAGGAAGGATGTGGTGGTGGTCCTTGTGTCAATTCCATCCACGATGACGGCGCCTCTCGATGGTTTCAGAAGGCCGTTGAAATGCTTCACGAGAGTGGTTTTTCCTGAGCCGTTTTGGCCTATTATACCAATGAATTCTCCTTTGGCGACCTGTAGGCTTACTCCTTTCACTGCCGCAAATCCGTTTGGATATATGTGCCATAGATCCTTGACGTCTATAATGGCGTCTCCTTCACATCTTTTATCTGACTGGTGGATTCTCTCTCTGGACTTGATTTTGGGATTGAACATTGATCCGATCTGTCTTTCTCCTTCAGCAAGGGTTATCGGTGGCTCCGAGCCCAATTTGGCGCCCAACTGTGGTGACTCTTTTATCCTGAAGAAGAGTTCTGTGACCTGTGGTGGCCTGATTCCAGCCTCCTTCATGATAGATTCTTTTTGTAAGACCTGTCTCGGAGGTCCCTCGGCTATTAGTCTGCCATCTTTCAAGATAAGAAGCCGGTCTGCAAGCTCTACTATCTCTTCGATCTTGTTATCCACCAAGATGATCGTATAAGCCCTTGACATCGAAAGGTCTTTAATAATGTTGTAGACCTGATGGGAACCGATCGGGTCAAGACGGGAGGTCGGCTCATCTAAGATGAGGACATCCGGCCTCATCGCTATCACTGAGGCGAGTGCACAAAGTTGCTGCTCTCCACCGGATAGGGTGTGAGGATTTCTCTGCTCGTATCCTGTAAGTCTAAAGTCTCGGATGCTGTTGTGGACTCGTTCTATCATCTCTTCTCTTGGAACGCCATAATTCTCTAGCCCAAACGATATTTCCTCTTCCACCGTGGGGCATATGAGCTGAGAAGATGGATCGTCAAAGAGGACACCTGCTTGATGGGCTAGAAAGCTGATCGGATAGTTTCTGGTCTCGTAGCCCTTAACCAGTATCTTGCCCTTCAAGACGCCACGGAAAAAGTGAGGTATCAGACCATTCAACATTCTGCAGACCGTTGACTTTCCTGCTCCCGCTGGTCCAGCAATCACAACAGTTTCACCCTTCTGGACGTTTAGGCTAAGGTCTGAAACCGCTGGTCTGCTGCCGTCTTCATATGTGAAGGTTACATTCTCTAGGATTACTTCGTCAGACAACTTTCACGCACTCCCTTCGACCAGAGTGGCCACGGCATAATATGCCGTCTGGGCAGGTCACGAGCCTCAAGACACTCGAGAGTCGGCAAAAGAGAAAGGTCTTGAGCTGTGATCTGGTAACTATCCATTAAGGCTAAAAGGCGTCTCAGACCCATATTTAAACATTTTATGTGTTCTTGGCGTCTGCGAAGCGATGGCTAACAGACAAGAGGGAATCAACACGTCATCAGATGATGAAAGAAGTTGCTTGTGATCCGAGGCTTCTTGAACTCCGCTAACTGAGGCGCACTATTCGCAGACGTCGTGGGCTGTAAGTGCCAGGACCTTGGTACAGGTCATTATTTCGTCTACTGGCACCGACTGTTCAGGTACAAATTCTCCTTGTGGGCCATAGTTCACTGCCGGTATACCAGCTTGGGCGAGGTGTGTTGCATCTGTTCCACCGTATGATAGGGGCAAGGTGGCCCCAATATTCGGAATTGTGCGGCCTTTGATCAGCCTGTAATTCTTCGCCAAGGCTCTGACTATGTATTCGTCTTTGGGCACATTTAAAGGCATCATGGCGACTCTTGCGATCTTATGTCGTGGGTGAGCTGGGTACTCTATCTTATACTTGAGACTGGGATCTTCTTCTGCCAAGGGTCTTATGGCGTTATCGATGTCTTTTATGACACTCTCCGGTGTCTGCCCTGGCACGAAGCGTACGTCCACATATATCTTACATATTTCAGGCACATTGTTGGGAGCCCTCAGCTCTATTTCTTCTCCGGCAGACCTTCCTCCGACTATCGAGCCAATAAGCAGGCGCGGCAGCCCAGGTAGTTCCGGAAATGGCTTGTATGAGAACTTTATCTTCTTGAGGGCATCTATTACCTTCGTCATCTTTTCTATTGCATTAACTCCTTTCTCCATCTCACTGATGTGCCTTTGTATGCCATATGTGTATATGACGAGATTTATTACTCCCGCATGTACTGTCGTTATGTTGTCGACGCCGAATGGCTCTGTTATGACCGCCATATCTGCTTTCACACCCTTCTTGATCATGTAGGTTGTTCCCACACCGGCTTGGAGCTCTCCTACAACACAGGCGATCACGATGTCTCCTCTAAGTTCAACGCCGGCTTCCTGCATAGCTTTTGCGGCCACGATCATGGATGCGACGCCAGCCTTCATGTTCCAGATCCCAGCACCTATCAGCCTACCGTCTTCTTCAACAAGCTTCCACGGGTCTCTTTTCCATCCCGCACCAAGTGGGTCTATATCGAGATGGCCATTGAACATGATGCTGCGGCCTCCCCCTTTTCCCTTAAGCCAGGCGATTGTCTGGAGCCTACCAGGATCAACTTCTTGAAGTTCGACCTTGAAGCCACTCTTTCTGAGGTATTCTGCAACGAATAGGGCGCATTCGGTCTCTTGGGTTGTGAAACTCGGTATCTTAACCATCTCACTAGCCAATGACACAACTTCTTCCTTCTTGATCTTCTCTAAGATCATCTCAAGATCCTTTTTGGACATCGCCCCCTAACGATGACCTACTTTCAGATAAACTTTGCCTGCAAAAAGACATTAGCATGTCTAGCATATCTCAGTGGTCGTGAACGCTACAGAAGAATCGCCCTTAAAATGGTCTATAAGGAACAGAGAAAGATAGTTGGAGGCTCTAGCAGGTTTCGGAGGATGGCTGGGTCTGATCAGTGTGGCTTCAGCCTATTTGCAAAAAGCCTCAGCTCATCTATCGCGCTGATTGATATTTAGCTTAAGCCGTATCCGACGTGTAGGTAGATGGGACACAAAATATTGCGCGACCGTAGAATACACGAAAGGCGACCATAGGAATCCCTTTACAGATGGAGAATTGGAACCAAGGTTCATCAAGCTAGCATTTTCTGTCATATGTCAACAGAAAGCCAAGACAATCTTTGAAACCATAATGAGCCTTGAAGACGCTCCCGAACTCTTTGATGTATCCAGAACTTAGCCGCTTAATCGACCATTGCACGAGATCGAAGGCCATATACAGAATTCTGTTATTGTGCTATAACACAAAAAGGCTTTTATCACCATTTCGGCAGTAGTTCCGCGATGTATAGGTTGGAAGACGATCAAAAGAAGGTTCTAGATTCTATAAGAGACGATGAAGTGATTTCTCTGGCAAAGGATCTAATCAAGATCAGGAGTTTCAAGACAGAAGAAAGCGAATGCGCAAGGTTCTTGGCGAAGTTCATGGAGGAGAACGGTCTCGAAGCTGAACTTCAGGAAGTCGAGGATGGTAGACTGCAAGTCATCGGACGGCTCAAGGGCACAGGAGATGGTCCGACTCTGATGTTCAATGGCCATCTTGACATCGACCCACTGCCTTTAGGACTCAAGAGGGACCCATGGAAGCCGGTCATTCAAGACGGCAAGCTGTATGGCGCCGGCATACTCAACATGAAGGCTGGTGTGACCGCGATGACGATGGCAGCGATCGCCGTGAAGAAGGCCAAGATAGATCTTAGAGGCAATATACTTGTTGCAGGAGTCGTCGGGGAACTCCAGGGTGGAGTTGGCACGGTTCACCTACTCAAGTCAGGCATAAGCGCAGATATGGCTGTCGTCACCGAGCCCTACGGCAAAGACAACCTCATGACAACCCATGCGGGAGTATGCGAGTTCGCTATCCACACATACGGTATAGCTAAGCATGTAAGCGAAAAAGAAAAAGGTGTCAGCGCCATAGAGAAGATGACAAAGGTAATAGAGGCCATAAACAATGTCAAACTAACACATAAGCCTTTTCCTAAGATGCCTGGTCTGCCAAGGTTCGTAATAGGATCTATAATAGGAGGGTTGGGAGAAGACTATAAGCTGAATGGTCCAAACTTTGTCCCAGACATCTGCACCATTCTGGTTGATGTCAGGTTTGTCCCTGGACAGACACCAGAAAGCATAAAGAGCGATTTTGAAAGGGCCCTAGAGGAACTCCGAAAGAAAGACCCACAATTGAGGTATCGTATTGAGACACCGCCCGATGCCAGGTGGAAGGTGTGCAGGGTCACGATGATGCCCACAGATGTGCCCGAAAGCGAATATGTTGTGCAGTCGGTGATACGCAGTCACAAGACGGTCACAGGCAAGGATATGAACCAGGTTGGAGCTATACTGCCCTGGTCATATGCTGGGAACGACACCGCCCACCTGTGGCAGGCCGGTATACCATGCTGCCTCTACGGCCCTGGAGGCGACTACCTGCCAGAGCAGGCTGTACCCTTGGACGAACTGCTTACCGTAACAAGAGTGCTAGCGCTTACAGGGGTAGACATATGCACCAAGACTAGGAGAGAGCTTGGACTCAAGTAGAATATGTGGACGGCAATGGCGTGAGGTCCAATTGTCTAAACCAGACGTAAAAGATGAATTGAATCTGATAGCCACTGGAGACTCCATCTGGACAAGGCGAATCTCTGTCTACAACGAAGAACCTTTTCTCTCACTGATAAGTCTCCTGAGAAGCGCAGATGTGACCTTCACAAACTTGGAGACGCCCATACACGCATACAAAGGTTATCCTGTATCATATGCTGAGGGACCTACTGCTTTGATGGCTGAACCATACATAGCTGAGGAATACAAGTGGGCTGGATTCAATATTGTGTCACGTGCAAACAATCATTGCTTGGACTGGGGGATCGATGGCGCACTCGCGACATCGGAGGTGCTCGACAAAGTAGGCCTTGCTCACGCGGGCTTTGGAAGAAACTTGGGGGAAGCAAGAGCACCAGCATACCTTGAAACAAGAAGAGGGCGGGTTGCGTTGATATCCATCGACATGTCTCTCACACACCTGACCGCCAATGGCAACTTCACTCCAAGAGAGGTGGCATGCGCAAGCAGCCCGGAGCTTGCAGGTAGACCAGGCATAAACCCACTGAGATGGGAAACATATTATGTGGTCGACGACAAGACGTTGCAGCAGCTAAAGAGCTTGAGTAAAAATCTGGGCTTGAACAGGGAATGGCTTACCAGGAACGAGCCGAACTGGAACACCTTCCAGAGATCAAACTGGACTCCAAAAAGGCCTGATCCAGAAAAGGAATTCTACTTTCTACAAAGAAGATTCGTAGCGGGAGATAGGTTCGATATCCGCTCAACTGCGTTAACATCCGACTTCGAAGGCAATCTCAAGTCTACCAGAAATGCACATAGACAGGCTGACTGGGTCTTTGTCACACTCCACCATCATGGATTCCGCAAATCAGATGGTACGATCTTCCCTGAAGTCATCGAGCAGTTCGCGAGAGCATGTGTAGACGCGGGTGCCGACGGCTTTCTGGGGCACGGCCCACACTACTGTCAAGGAATAGAAATCTATAAGGGTAAACCGATATTCTACAGCCTTGGGAACTTCATATTTCAGCTGAACATGAAAAAGCTTCCTGCAGACGCCTACGAGGAAGTTGGGCTGCCTACCGACTCGACGCCGAGAGAATATTGGGAGAAATGGATCTCTGAATGCTACTCAGAATCTGTTGGACCTGTTTACATGGTAAGCGTTGTTGCCCTATGCAAATACCAGAAAGGAACTCTAGCTGAAGTACGGCTCTATCCAATTGAGCTTGGCTATGGAAGACCCCATCAATGGTATCAGAGTGGCCGCCCAATGTTGGCCGACATGGACCAGGCGAAGAAGGTGATCGACATGATGAAGGAGTTTTCAGCTCCCTACGGTACTAGAATAGAATTCGAAGACGGAGTCGGCATAATAAGACCAGATTGACCGAGACCCTAAGCGGCCCTCAGTAAAGAAAACGTTCACTGACTGTCGGCTGTAATATCATGCGTTTGCCATAAGCATGTATGAGAATCCAATAGATGGAACTTGAAAACGCATAAACTAGAAGAATTGATACTGTCTTAAATACGTAGACAGTCATTTCGAAGAACACATTCATGAGACTATGAGGTTCTTGGGGCAGTGAGGGTATCCTAAGAAACAGAAACATGTCTAACACGTTTAGAGAAGAGCCGGAGAATCCTTATAGAAGTGGATATGGGTGTGGTTTCACAAAAGCATGCATCAAGACCAATTTTCCGATGCGAGCCAAAGCCAAGACAGATAAATAAAAGATTGGTTTCCGGCCAAAAGCCGATGAGATCATCATGAAATTTAATATATCATATATCTGTAATGGATTTCGCTGTCACTATCAGCGTAAAGGCCTTGTGCCACGGATAGGGTGGCTCAGGCCTATGTCTATTCGAGGGTGATGGCTGCAACTGGGCAACCGTCGACCGCTGCCTGACAGTCGCAGGTGTCGCATGCATCCGGGTTTTTCACATGAGATTTTCCATCATCTTGAAGCTCGAACACGTCAGGGCAGATTGCGACACAGGCGCCACAGCCGATGCATGTGTCTAGGTCAACCTTCGGTTTCGGCATGCCGAGGGATATTTCTGACCATGATAAAAATGTTTTTGTGTAAGGGTGCTGTCGCGCAGGATGTCTGTCGACTTCTTGGCGACTTAGATCGTGCCGTTTTGCCAAAGGATATACGTTTTCTCTAGGAATTTGTTTCTTAATGATTTTGATGTGAGTTTTCTTCTTGTAAGCTTGTAAGTTTATATAGTGTCTAAGAAAGACACTATAAGACACGAAAAATGAGTGTGTCCAAGAAGTTCAAGATCGCCTACGTCATACCCGGGATAGGGTTGTCTAGTGAGGAGGCTGAAAGGCGGAGGGCTATCGCCAACAGGATCGTGGATTCATCACAGGTCGATGTTGTCGGCGTTGAGGCTGGGCCTCTGACCATCGAAACTTGTGTGGAGGAGACATTTGGTGCTTCCTCTTATCTTTCTAAGATCTATCGTCTTAGAGACTCCTATGACGCCTTTGTTATAGGTTGTTTTGGAGACCCAGGGCTGAGGGCTGCCCGTGAGCTTGTCCAAAAGCTGGTTGTCGGCCCAGCCCAGGCCTCATTGAGTCTTGCATCACAGTTGGCTGACAGCTTTATTGTTGTTTCTCCATTGAAGGGTACAGTGATCTTGACAAGTCATATGGTGAAATCATATGGGTTCAGTGAGCATGTGACTTCTATAGTGCCGGCTGAGATACCGGTGATCAGCTTCATAGAAGACAGGGAGAGGGCTTCTGAAAGGCTTGCTCGAATCATAGCTGAGGCGATCAGGGAGAAGGGTGGTGATGCGGTCGTCTTGGGGTGTATGTCTATGGGCTATGCTTTGGTAGACGAGCTCGTAAAGGACAAGCTTAATCTTCCAGTCATAAATCCGGTGAAGGTCTCGTTGAAGACAACTGAAATGTTGCTTTCTCTAGGCCTTAATCAGAGCCCAAGCAGCTATCCTAACCCAGACTATGGCAAGTTGAAGCATCTTCTGTAAGTTTGGTCAAAAATGCCCAGTGGCACAAGAGAGTATCTGCTGAAGCGTGTCGTGATCTCCTGCCTGATGATCCCTGCGATCATAGTCTTCACCTTCCTGCTTCTGAGGTTGGCGCCAGGCGACCCTGCTGTCATGATGGCAGGCGAAGGCGCTACGCCAGACTTCGTCGAGATGATAAGGAAGGTTTATGGTTTAGATAAGCCACTTTACGAGCAGCTTGCTATATACATGAGCAAGCTTTTGACCGGCGATTTCGGGTACTCCTTCACCTTCAAGAGGCCTGTGCTTGAAGTGATATTAGATAGGGTTCCTACGACGATACTGCTCGCTGGCACCGGAGCCTTGATCGCGATAGCTTTCGGTGTTCTGCTCGGCGTCGTAGCAGCGATCAAGAAGGACTCCTTCACAGACAGCGCGATTTCTTCGCTGACTCTCATCTTGTACTCTATACCAATATTTGCTTTGGCACAGTTTCTGGTGCTCTTCCTTGTGATCCAGTATAGGCTCTTTCCCCTCAGCGGGTATGTGAGCCTCGGAGTCTCCCCCTCGGATCCTCTAAAGTTCACCCTCGATGTCTTATGGCATCTTGTGCTACCTGCATCTTCTCTTGCTCTGATACAGATGGCCACCTACGTCAAGCTTACGAGAACTTCGATGATCGAAGCCCTCTACTCTAACTATATCATCGCTGCCAGAGCTCGAGGCCTAAACAGCAGGAGGATTCTCTTAAGGCATGCCTTGAAGAATGCGCTTCTGCCGATAGTCACCATGGCAGGCATCCAGCTAGGCCTCATAATAGGAGGTGTAGTCATAACCGAGACGATCTTCTCTTGGCCGGGCGTCGGCCGCCTGACTATTGAAGCGATTGACGCCAGAGACTTCCCCCTATTGCTGGGAATATTTATTTTCACATCTGTTTCCGTGGTCGTCGCCAACATCGTGACAGACATTGTTTACACATACATTGATCCGAGAGTTAAGCTGAGGTGACCGATGTGAAAACAAGATCGTTCATCAAAGGCTTCGATCTGAAGTCAAAGATGAAGACTTCACGTCCCCTGGCGATATCGATTATACTGATCTCGATAATACTGTTCTTGGCGATCACAACAGGCCTGTTAACGAGTAGGGAGCCTCTTAAGACAGGATATGCGCCTGGCTTGACAGCGCCGACCAGCGAGTTTCCTATGGGAACCGACCAACTTGGCAGAGACGTCTTCACATGGACCCTCTATGGTATAAGGACCGCTCTTGTCGTGAGTGTGGTCTCAACATCTCTGACGGTCATCATAGCCGTCTTGGTCGGGTTGCCAGCCGGATACTTCGGTGGAAAACTCGACCAGGTGCTGATGAGGATCACAGACTTTTTCCTGTCCATACCGAGGTTTATCCTCATCATCTTTGCGGTGATTATATTCTCGCCCACTTTAGCCAACATCATAATGATTCTCAGTGTGTTTTCTTGGCCGTCGTTGGCTAGAATCGTCAGAGCAGAAGTCCTATCCGTGAAAGAGCGAGAGTACGTTCAAGCAGCTAAGGTGATCGGGTCAAACAGCTTCGACATAATGTTCAGTGAAGTCCTACCTAATGTCGTGCCGCCGATACTTGTGGCATCTGCACTGCAGATGTCCGACGCGATCTTGGCCGAAGCAGGACTGAGCTTCTTGGGATTAGGTGACCCTAACACTGCGAGCTGGGGCCGAATGTTGTCGATCGCCCGACAAGCCATATACGCGGGAGGATGGTGGACCCTGCTCTTTCCAAGCGTGTTCATTACGGCCACGGTTCTTGCGATAAACCTGCTAGCTGACGGACTCAATGACATACTTAACCCAAAGAGTGTGAGGTGACCAGTTTGGTGGACGAAGACGGTCTCTTGCTGGAAGTGGAAGGCCTTAATGTAACCTATACCGGTACTGCCTTGAACGTGGACGCTGTCCGAGACGTGTCATTGACCATGAAAAAGGGAGAGTGTGTGGCCATCGTCGGCGAGTCAGGAAGTGGAAAGTCAACCTTGGCTATGGCGATCATGAAGTTGCTGCCGCCATACGCCAGGATTTCTGCTAAGAAGATAGAATTCAGTGGCTTGAACATCCTTGAACTTGATGATAGAAGGCTTTCTGAAGTTAGAGGCAAGGATGTGACAGTGATATTTCAGGATCCGATCTCATACCTGAACCCCATCATATCGGTCGGTGAACAGATAATGGAATCGGTGAGCTCACGTAATTCCAAGATATCCAAGAGAGAAGCCTACGCCCAAGCGATCTCACTTTTGGAAAAGGTCAGGATAGCTGACCCTGAGAGGATACTGAAGGCATATCCATTTCAGCTCAGCGGTGGGATGGCGCAGCGTGTCTTTATCGCGATGGCGATCTCAGCCAATCCTAAGCTGTTGATTGCGGACGAGCCAACGACCGCATTGGATCTCACGATCCAAGCCCAGATACTCAGACTTCTGAACATGTTGAGGAAAGAATATAGCCTATCGATCATGCTCATAACACACGATTTGGGTCTTGCATCCTACATGGCCGATAGGGTGTATGTCATGTACGATGGCCAAGTTGTGGAGGAGGACACAGCTGAAGGAATATTTGAGAACCCAATTCATCCATACACAAAGATGTTGATCGCTTCCTCTAAGGCAATCTATCAGGGTCAAAGTGAACAGCTGATTCAGACGCTCACCCAAAAGACTGCAGTCAAAGAAGCAAGGGATGTGAAAGGATGCAGTTTCATGGACAGATGCTTTAAAGCCATGGAACAGTGCTCCAATAAACCCACATTCGTCAAATATGATGGGACAAAGAAGGTGAGGTGTTGGCTAGGTGAATGAGCCGGCGATCTACGCGGAAAATGTGAAGAAATATTATACGGTCAAGCTCAGCTTCACTCGAAGGGCTGAACTTAAGGCAGTTGACGGCGTAAGCTTGGTTGTGGAGGAGGGGGAATCACATTGTATCGTTGGAGAGTCGGGAAGTGGTAAGACAACAATCAGTAAGCTGATCCTGGGACTGGAGATGCCCACGGAAGGAACTCTCAAGTTCTTCGGCGAAGACCTTACAGAAATATTGAGGGATCGAAGTAAACTGAAGAGGTTCAGAAGAAGCATACAGGCTGTCTTTCAAGATCCATATTCGTCGCTGAACCCCAGGAAGAATGTAAGAGAAGTTCTTGAGAAGCCCTTTAAGGTGCATAAGATTGCCCATGATCTTTCCACGATAACTGGCTTGCTGACGGATGTTGGGCTCGAGCCCCCTGAAGAATTTCTCGAAAGGTACGTTCATCAGATCAGTGGTGGCCAAAGACAGAGGGTTTGCATCGCAAGAGCCTTGGCTTTGAAGCCCAAGATCGTAATCTTAGACGAGCCTACAGCTGCTCTAGATGTTACTGTGAAAGCTCAGATACTTAATCTGATGCTGGAGCTGAAGAGGAAGTATAGGCTAACTTATGTCATCATCAGCCACGAGCTCCCACTCTTGAGGGGTATAGCTGACAGGGTGACGGTTATGTACGCAGGCAAGGTCATCGAACAGGGGCCTGCGGAGATAATATTCAACGAGCCAAAGCATCCGTATACAATCGGTCTTCTAGAGTCCATACCTCCACCTGATCCAAGGGCTGCAAAGGGAAAGAGCCTTCCCACGATGGAAGGGGAGCCTCCTTCGCCAGTGAATCCTCCAAGAGGTTGCAGATTCCATACAAGATGCCCACTCGCACAGGACGTCTGCAGCGTCGAGGAGCCGCAGCTGACCGAACTCTCGAAGGATCACTTTGCAGCATGTCTACGTTTGAAGAACGTCATCCTCTAATATTGCCCACGTCTTCTGCGACAGATCTGCCACTAACATTTATAAGCTAAACCAACTCAACCGCCCTACAATGATATCAAAGAGAAAGAGATATGATGGATATAGGTCATATAGCTACCTTGAAGCCGGAAAGGATTACAGAGAATTCAAGCTGGCAAAGGAGGTCGGGCGCGTCGAATCATCCAAGGTGCCTCTAAGCAAGAATGAAGAGGAAAGGGTTGAATCGATATTCGAAAGATATCTTACTGTCTCGATGCACGATCATCTTCTAACTTTTCCAGACGACCCAGCGGAGACGATGGAGTACCTTAGAAGGTCCAGGCAGGCTATCGGATACGAGGGTATGGCGGCGTCAGGTGTCGACGTCTTCTTTGAAGCCTTAAACGATGGCGTTGCAATAGCGAAGTCTCCTGACGCATGGGCTTGGGAGAACGTAGTCCACCAGATAGGCATGTTCGTGTCAGACCTTGACCACCAAGACTTCGCGTTTCTTGCGAGGAGGCTAGATGACCTTCAAAGGGCACACGACAACGGCCAAGTCGCTCTAGTGATACATCTGGAGTCTGCACCACATATTGGAACCGAACTCGACAGAGTCGACGTACTATATGGGTTCGGGGTTAGAGTGATGGGCATCACATACAGCGAAGGAAACGAATACGCTTCTGGGATCGCCAACAAGAACGACTTCGGGCTCACAGACCGGGGATACGATCTGGTTGAACGGATGAACAAACTTGGTATCACCATAGACATCTCCCACGCAGGAGAAAGGGCAGGTATGGAAATAATCTCCGCGAGCAAGAAGCCCTTGTTCATCACACACGCGGGAGCAAAGGCGCTATGGCCTTCCAGAAGGCTGAAGCCAGACGAACTCATACATGCCCTCGCAGAAAAGGGGGGTGTGATCGGTGTTGAGGCTGCCCCACATACGACGTTGACGATGGAGGACAGAAAACACAGCCTTGAGACTGTGATGAAACATTTCGAGTACATCGAGAGGCTCGTCGGAATAGACCACGTGGGATTCGGCCCAGACACCCTATACGGAGACCACGTTGCTCTACATCACGCCTTCGCAAAGGAGCTTTCCATAACATCAGCCTTCAGAGCTAACCTTCCAGAATTCAAGGAAGTTCCCTATGTAGACGGCCTAGAAAACCCATCCGAGTACCCAAACATCGTGAGATGGCTTGTGAAACATGGATACTCAGATGAAGAGATCGCGAAGGCGGTTGGAGAAAACGCGTACAGGGTCCTGAAGCAGACCTGGTGCAAGTAATGGTAGATTACGATCTGTGCTTCTGCGGCGACATATACGCACAGACTCCGTCACGTCTGGTCATAGGAGAAGACTTAAGGAAACTCTTCAACAGATGCAGACATATCTTAACCAACCTGGAGACTCCGATAGTGTCCAACCCCCTATCAAGGCCGATGAACAAGTATTCTGCCCTAAAGACTACCAAAGAAATCGTAGGCTTCCTCAAGGAAGCCAAGGTTACGGCAGCATCACTTGCGAACAACCACATAATGGACTACGGAACCGCTGAAGCAGACAACACAGTCAACATACTAAACAAGAACAGCATATTGAACTATGGGTACGGTAAGACCATTGAAGAAGCGCTTGCCCCCAAGAAACTTAAGGTTGACGATCGAGCTGTCGCCCTGATCGGAATAACCACCACCTTCGCGCCTGAAGCGTTAGCCAAGAAGAAGAAACCTGGCGTGGCAGGGGTCACAGTCATCACAAGAATCAACGTCGACCCAAGAGAGGTTTTAGAGGAGCCGGCTGCACCCTACATAGTTGGCGGGCATATCCTACAAGAAGACCTACGCATATTGAAGGCGGTCTTCGAAGATGCTAAGAAGGAAAACGACTATGTGATAGTTCAGGTTCACTGGGGGGTTGGGCTAGCCCCCTACAATGAAGTTGTTCTCGACTACGTCAAAGATTTCGGCAGGCAGCTGATCGACTTCGGTGCGGACGCGGTTGTAGGAGGACATCCTCACACAATTCAGCCCATGGAAGCATACAAGAAGAAGCCAATCATGTACAGCCTGGGAAACTTCGTATTCCACCCGATCATGAATGGAATGGAGAACAAGGGTCTAGTTCTTGCGATTTCATTTGAAGGTCGTGTCGTTGACCTCTACTTTCTGGTGCAACAGAATGAGACCGTCGACCTATTAGGTGATCTGAAGGACAACCCTAAGATACAATTCTTCAAGTATCAGTCGTCAAAGAGCGGTCTCCGCCTGATGGAGAGGGAAAATCACATAGGCGTCTCCCTATAGACTCGCCTATGGTTCCACATGGCTTGCAAGACCTAGAATTATAGCCAAAATCTTTGGTTTCCAGCGAGAGGACGATGGTTCCTGCGAAAGCTGACAGAAACCTTATATATCGGAATCTTCGGAGTAATGCAAATGCAAGGCACAAGGGCATTGAATAAGAAAGCCGCTATCACATTGCTCTGTATACTTGTCTTCTCGTTTCTTCTGCCAACATCCGCTGCGCCGCCTGCGCCTAAGGTTGGAGGCCAAATCATCGTTGGAATCGCAGCAGAGCCCAAAGTCATAGATGGCACAACTGGAGCATGGAACTCGGGATTTGTCGCCGGACAGATATTCGAATCGCTTCTAAACACCGACCCCGACCTGAACCTGATACCGGGCCTGGCGACATCTTGGAAGATATTAGCAGACGAAGGGGCATACGTGTTCAACCTTCGCACGGGCGTTACATGGCATGATGGAAAACCTTTCACACCAGAAGATGTAAAGTTCTCATTCGAAAACATTCTCAACAAGTACGACATATTCGGCGCAACCTACTTCAAGGACGTACGTGTAGACATACTTAACGCTACGGCGGTAAAGATCAAGCCTGGCAAGTTCCAGCCTGGTGTACAGATGTTCCTCTTTTCAGGCTTGGATTCGGCGATCGTTCCAAAGCACATACTTGAAGGGCAAGACTTCGAGAAGAGCGAGTTCAGGACGAAGCCGATAGGAACAGGCCCATTTGTGTTCAAAGAATGGGTCAAGGGAAGCTACATACTGCTCGAGAGAAATCCGAAGTACTGGGACGCCCCTAAGCCTTACCTTGAAAAGATGATAATAAGATTCATCACAGACCCGACGACACTGCTTTCATCTCTTGAGACCGGAGACGTCAACTATGTGTTCAGAGGGCTGGCCTACGAGATGGCTGCAAGGCTTGGTACAAACCCGAACCTGGAGGTGATCGCTCACACGATGCCACCATATAGGATGGTGCTTGAAGTGAACACAAATCAGACGATACTCAAGAACGTCGACGTCAGGAGAGCGATAGCCTACGCGTTGGACAAGAATGACATAAGCCAGAAGGCAACCTTAGGCCTGTGCAAACCGACTTCAAGACTGCTCAAGAGCACAGTTCCCAAGGGTCCAAGCATAACAGAATATGACTACAACATTCAGAAGGCGAACGAGCTCCTAGACAAGGCAGGGTATCCGAAGGGCCAAGATGGTAAGAGGTTTAAGATAGAGCTTCTCACCCGCACTGGTGAAGCTGAAGAAGCGGCTGTAGCAGACCTGATCAAGGACCACCTTTCAAGAGTCGGCATCGAAGTGGTTCTCAAAAGAGTGGACTTTGCGACTATGCTCGATCTAGAGACAAAATACCAGTTCGACTTCGTACTCTTGAAGCGCTGGGAGGAGACGCTGTGGTCGTATCAGCTCTTCCATTCTTCATGGATCAAGCCGGGAGTAGCATTCTCCAACACGATGCTCTACAAGAATCCGGAGGTCGACCGCCTACTTGACGCTTGGCTGTCGGAGCCATCTGAAGAGAAACAGATAACCTTGCTCCAGCAGCTGGAGGCGATCCTCACAAGTGAACTTCCAGAGATACCAATATACGATCTTGTCTGGTTGAACGTGAAGACGAAAGGGATCAAAGGTCCGGATATACCTGTTGGAAGATATGTATTCTGGGACTCCCTAGCAAACACATACCTCTACGAGGAGACCACAACACCTACTACAACAACGGTGACCACGACCACCGTCACAACAACCACACAGACTACCACCCAGACCACCACATCGCCGACTGTCACCACGACAGTCACGACTACTACGGCCACAACAACCTTGACAACTACTGCACCACCTGCAGCCCAGGATAACACTTTACTGATCGCTGGAATAGTCGTCGTAGTTCTTGTAGTCGCCGTCGCAGCATACGCTCTATCAAAGCGGAAGAAGACATAGACGTGAAAAGAAGGCTTAGGCCGAAACCCTCCCCCCTTTTTTTATGCGAGAATATAGGCTTCTATTCGCTCACGTCCGCGACTACAGCATTGTTCAAGCATACGATATCCTCTGGCCTAATCTTCAACAGGGCGTGAGTGGATCCACCTCCACCAACCACGAAGTCGTAGTTCAGCAGTCTCCTGTCAACTATCGAGGTCACATTCCGCCTATAGTATATTGGTGGAACGCCTCCCACCTCGTATCCTAAGACTTCTTTGACCTCCCTTGCCTTCGCCATCCTTATGGCTCTGGAATTGGTCAGTTGAGCTAACTTCTCGAAGCTCACCCTCCGATCACCGTTCACGAAAACGACATAAGGCTCCTCCCTTTCATTGAAGACTAGGATGCTTTTGACGATGACATCTTTCGCCACACCCATCTGTTCGACTGCTGAATCAACGGTCATCGTGTGCTTTTCAAAGTAGTAAATCGTAGCGTCGATCTTTCTCTGCCTGATGTATTCCTGCAGGTCCCTGTCGTCCAACCTTCTCTTGGTAGGATGAAGTATTCCCCTCAAAAAAGTTTATGTATCATTTACTTTCTCTAAAGCTGATAATCTAATATTGGCTGTTTTCCTCCACCGAATCTCAATCATAGTACGTGTCCTGTCTTCTTTGGACTTCCACAGAAGACATTATGTAGAAGTGTTCCAGTTGCCCCTGGGCACCTATCTTTTCTCTTATAAGTCGACTGGCTCGGGATAGGTTTCATAGGGTTGTGGCGACAGGAAGATTTAAATTTGCTTGGTGAAGGAAAGCTGAGGTGAAGACTATGAGCGAAAAACTTGCTAACCCGGCGCCGCTGGGTCTTCTGGGTTTTGGTATGACAACTGTCTTGCTTAACCTTCACAACGCTGGCTTCTATCCGCTCGACAGCATGATTCTTGGGATGGGCTTGGTTTATGGGGGTCTGGCTCAAGTCATCGCTGGCGCTATGGAGTTCAAGAAGGGGAACACCTTCGGTACGACAGCGTTCAGCTCTTATGGGCTCTTCTGGTGGTCTCTTGTAGTCCTGATTCTGTTGCCGAAGTCGTATTCGAACTTTGCTCCTTTGAACACAGCCATGGCAGCATACTTCTTCATTTGGGGGTTGTTCACGTTCGTCATGTTCTTCGGCACACTGAAACTGAATCGTGCCCTGCAGTTTGTGTTCATGAGCCTGGCAATACTTTTCTTCCTTCTAACTGCGAGAGAGCTGACTGGAAACGCTTTCGTAGGTGCGATCGCAGGCTATGAGGGAATCATCTGCGGATTGAGCGCCGTATACTTGGGTCTAACAGAAGTATTAAATGAGGTGTACAAGAGAGAAGTGTTGCCGATAGGAAAGGCGAGCTGAGCAAGACTTCCGTCCCTTTATTGTATTCGGTCATCTCGCCCTACTACTAAGTGAGGGCTCAAGAAAGTCAGCTTGGGAGACCAACATTTATCTATTGCCGAGCAACGTTATGTGACGTAGAATGATGCCTGAATATAGAAAGGTTTCGTCTAAAGTCTTGTCAAAACTTGAAGAAGTCCTCGGGAGTGAGAATGTTTCAGCTAGAACTGAAGAGCTCCTCTGCTATGCCAGAGACTCATCAATCTTCGTCTGTAGGCCGGAGGTGGTTGTTAGACCTAAAGCTGCAGGTCATGTGGCTGCGGTCATGAAGATAGCTAACGAAGAACATATACCTGTTACGCCGAGAAGTGGTGGCACAAGTGCTGCAGGCTCGCCTCTTCCTGTCATAGGTGGAATTCTCTTGGACCTGTCGGGGATGAACAGAATCTTGTCGATCGACCTTGACAACCAGATAGTCGTAACAGAACCAGGCGTGTACTGTGATACGCTAAACGAGGAGCTGTCGAAGTACGGCTTCTTCTTCCCCCCGGATCCAGCGAGCAGTCCTGCTTGCACGATCGGCGGCATGGTCAACACGAACGCGTCAGGCAACAGGACGATAAAGTATGGTCCGACAAGAGACTATGTCCTCTGGTTGGAGGTTGTGCTTCCAAATGGAAAGATAGTAGAAACGGGTTCAAAGACTCTAAAATCGGTATCATCCTATGACCTGACGAGGCTCATTGTAGGCTCTGAAGGCAGCTTGGGGGTTGTCACAAAGGTGGCCTTGAACATTGTGCCGCTTCCAGAAAGCTACTCTACCGCGTTCTTCATCTTCGATTCCGTGGAGGCTTTGGCTCGAGCTGCTTTGAAGATCAGAAGGGCTGGTATGGTGCCTGAGATGCTGGAGTTCATGAGCAGGACGACGACAAAGGTTTCACTCGACTACGCTGGAATCAGAGGCGTGCCTGAAGGAAACTTTATGCTCTTGGACTTTGGAGGACCACCTGAAGCGGTGCAAGCCTATCTCGAGAAGGGGGTTGAACTATGTCGTCAAGAGTCTCCCTCCTACTTTGAGACAACAGTCGATCCAGCCTACAGGCAGAGCCTCGTGAACGCGAGAAAGGCTGCTCTGCCTGCACTCGCGAGAATCAAGCCTACAACGGTTATGGAAGACTGCACGGTTCCTCCGACAAAGTTGCCTGAGTCAGCTTCACGCATCGAAAGGATACCGGAGGAGGTTGGTGTGCCAGGATTTGAGTTAGGCAACTTCGGCCACATAGGAGACGGCAACATGCATCCGACATTCCTCTTTGACTCAAGGATAGAAGAGCACCGCAGGGCTTTTCTACGCTCCCTCGACATACTATATGAGCAGATAGTTTTGCCCTCAGGAGGAAGCGTCACCGGAGAGCATGGAATCGGTCTGATCAGGGCAAAGTATGTCGGTATAGAGCATCCTTCAACGCTGACGCTTATGAGGGATCTGAAGAAGCTCTTCGACCCCAATCTCATTCTCAACCCGGGAAAAGGGAAGGGTGGACCTTACCCGCTGAGGGCGGCAGAGGCGATTATATGACAGAGAAGCTCTATAACCTTGACGACTACCGTGAAGATATGCAACGTTGCATGAGCTGTGGCCTCTGTAACCCGCTGTGTCCAACCGGAGCGCTTTGCGAATGGGAAAGCGGAAGCCCAAGAGGCCAAATTCAGCTTCTTAAGGCCATGCTCGACGGGGAGGTCAAGCCAAACAAGTATGTGGCCAGTCGTCTCTACAACTGCACCCTGTGCGGATACTGCCTCTGGCGATGCCCCTCGGCTGTAAAGACAACTGAAGCCATAAAGGCTGGCAGAGCCCTTCTTGTAGAAAAGGGGAGTCATCCGGAAAGCTTGGACGAGCTGGAGTCCAACCTCCTCAAAGAAAAGAACCCACTTGGGCTTCCCCAGACATCTCGAACCGATTGGACCAGGTTAGCCAAGAGCCGTATACCAGTCAAAGAAAAGGCTGACGTAGTCTACTTCCCAGGATGCTTTGCTGCAATGACAGAGCCGGGAAAAGAGGTAGCTGTCGCCACAGCATCAATATTAGATGCTGCAGGCCTTGACTGGACGATCTTAGGTGATAAAGAATGGTGCTGTGGTGACCATCTGATTTCTTCAGGAAAAGTTGCCCACGTCAAAGACTTCGTCTCACATAACCTTGAAGCCGTAAAGAACACCGACGCCAAGACGCTTGTCACAAGCTGCCCACGATGCTACCGGATATTCCATCAAGAATATCGAAGGCTTGTGGGCGAAGTCGACTTCAACGTTCTCCATATTACACAACTTGTAGACGACCTTATCTCAAGCAAGAAACTCCTCCCCAGTAAATCTGTGAAGCTAACCGCAGCCTATCATGACCCATGTGAGCTAGGCCGCATCATGAAGGTCTTTGAACCGCCTCGGAGGATCCTGAAGGCGATAGATGGCTTCGAGCTAAAGGAGTTCCCGAGAAACAGAAATACTGCTACCTGCTGTGGGGCAGGAGGAGTCTTCAGGTTCACTGACTACAGCAACGCTCTAAAGCTGGGGGCAAAAAGAATCGATGAATCTATTCCACTCCAAGTGGACGCGATAGTCACGGCCTGTCCAACATGCAAACTCAACCTCCATGAGGCAGCGTCTCAAGTTGGGAGTGGCGTAAAGATACTTGACGTCACAGAAATCGTGGCGAGATCTCTTTGACGAAAGCTTCATCGTCTGCGGAGACATAGCCCACTGTATCCTAACGTCGACATCAACAGACTGGGCCGTCACCAATACGAGACTTATGAGGACGCCTTCAGGCTAGCGATCGCAGCCTAAATGACTACTCAGTTTCTGTTGCAGCTCCTCCAAAACTGTATGGGCCACAGACATGTAGCCGACCGAATGATTTATACCCAAGCATGTCACCTAGCCTCTCTTAACAGGTAGACTAAGTAGGTGTCGTCGAAGAGCCTAGAATCAAAGATCGGGCTGGTGAAGGCTGAAACCGGCCTCACGCCGTTCCTTGCTGCCTCAGCCCCTGGTAGAGCTGATTTTCTGAACACCCATCAAGACTACAAGGGGTTGCCAGTTATCCCAATCGGCGTGAACCTCAGAACATACGTGTTCGCCTCAAGGACACTTCCTAAGAGATTTCGCATCGTAAGCTTGGACTTGAAAGGCCAGAAAACCGGCTACGTTGACGAATTTGATGTCGACAATTTTGCTCTTGAGCCAGGCAGATGGTTTGGAAACTACTTGAGAAGCGTACTTGCGGCCCTAAAGCGGTTCACTGGCAGACACTTCATGGAGGGCCTGGAAGTTGTGATAAAGAGTGATGTACCGGTTGCAAGCGGTCTAGCAAGCAGCGCAGCTCTTGAAGTAGCTTTCGCCACGCTATTGAACGCCCATTACGGCCTAAAGCTGTCTCGAAAAGATCTAGCAGAACAATGTTATATGGCAGAAAACAGGATATTTGGAATACCATGTGGCCGCCTCGACCAATACGGGTCAGCCTACGGTGAGGCCATACTCCTTCGGACTGTGCCTACAGTGGAAATAGAACCACTGCCTTTGGAAGGCATAGAACTTGTGACAGTTGACTCAGGGATAAGGCATAGCACCGCGGACATACATCCAAAAAGACAAGAAGACATCAACAGAGGCCTAAGAACGCTAATGGCATTATCTAATATGCCTCAGAAACTTAAGACAAAATTGGGCAGTAGATTCGATGAACCAAGATGGGAAGACGTAGATGAGAAGGAGTTGGAGCCTTACCTGCAACAGGTTGACAAGTTAGCGGCAAACCGTATCCTCTACACGCTCAAAGCCCACACTTCGACGATCAAGGCGCTGAAGCTGATCAGGTCAGGGCAGGTCAAAGAAAGGCTTCCAGAGCTCGGCGAGATCATGAACGAGCAGCATGTCATGATGAGAGATATGTATGATCTGAGCCTGCCACAACTCGAAAACATAAGGAATGCGATGATTAAACAGGGGGCGCTTGGGGTGAAGATCAGTGGAGCCGGGCTTGGAGGCTGCCTCATAGGGCTCGTGGGAGACACATCCTTAGGCAGCAGGGTACTTAAGGCAGCACTGCAGGCTGGTGCTACAAGAGGATGGATGCTCAAGGTCGACAAAGGAGCGATCATAGAAAGTGATCTTAAATGACATATAACGAGCTAAGATGGAACCCGCTGCTTGGCCTTTGGAATATAGTCTCAAGTAAGAGGAAGACCAGACCATGGAGAGAAGAAAAGTGTCCGTTCTGCCCAGGAAGCCGAGAACTAGGATACGGCTGGGACGTCAAGGTTCTCGACAACATGTTTCCTGCCCTGAAAACGGACGCCCAAAAGGCAACAGACACCAGAGACATTCTAAAGGTCAAATCTGGATACGGCTACTGCAAGGTGGTTGTAGAAACTCCTGAGCATGTGGGCGACTTTGACACCATCCCATTCGATAACCTGGTGAAGGTGATCAAGGCCTTTCAAGAAGAAACGGAAAAGCTGTGTGAAGACAGAAGGATAAAGTATGTGTTTCCCTTCCGAAACAAAGGAGAGCTAATAGGTGTGTCACTGACGCATCCGCACTCACAAATCTATGCACTACCCTTCATCCCTTACAGGATCAAGAGCGAGATCGCAAATGGAAGAACATTCTATAAGAAGAATGGAAGATGTCTACTATGCCACATTCTAGAACTTGAGAGATCAGAGAAGAAAAGGACACTATACTCCAACAGATCCTTCACCCTTTTCATGCCCTCTTTCGCGATGTGGCCTTACGAGACCCACATATATTCAAACAAGCATCTAGCCACGTTACCAGAACTATCAGAAGAGCAAGTAAGGGATCTAGCTGACGTCATCAAGGTAACAGTTGCAATGTACAATTCTCTGTTCGACTTTGACCTACCCTATGTCATGGCAGTACATCAAGCCCCATGCAATCTAAAACATAACTTTTTTCACTTCCACATAGAATTTTATCCAATCCACCGATCTAAAGATAAGCTGAAATATGCAGCAGGCATAGAATGGGGAACATGGACATTTACTTACGACGATCTTCCCGAAAACAAAGTTGCTGAATTGGCAAATGCTATTCAAAGAGCCTCTCAAAGATTGGCGACGGCAGGCTACACGATAAGAGGAGATCACCGACAAGTAACATAGTTGATCCTGCACACGATTACTTTCACAGACGACCCTAGATTTCTTGTGGAAATGCTGATGCCTCATTGATTCATGAACAGCGGGCAATAAATGGATTTATACCGCTTGAGGGACTCGATTTATGGTAATAGGAATGCTGGTGACTTGCGCTGGAATACTTGTATCCGATATCATCGCAGCCGGCTTACCAAAGATATCTGAACCAGGCCAGCTCACATTCGCTCCTCTGGGAATAAGGCTATGCATTGGCGGTCACGCCGCAAACCTGTCCATCGACTTGACTAAGCTTGGTCTAGCTGGTAGAGAAATAAGTTTGGTCGGCGCGGTGGGAGACGACCTTTTCGGCGATTTCATAGAAGGTGAGTTGGAAAAGTATGGGATAATTACACATCTGGAGAGGGTACGTGAAGCGGCAACCTCTGTCGACCTAATACTGGTGGTAAAGGGAGAAGACCGAAGGTACCATGCAGACGTGGGAGCAAACTATTGGCTGAACACAGACCATGTGCTAGCCACTCTAGAGGAGGAGATGCCTCTCATCTTCTACGTGGGTGCGACGGGGCTGCTGGGAGAATTTGATGAAAGACTTGCTGAGGTTCTCCAATCTGCAAAGAGGCTAGGTTGCATTACGTTCGTTGATCCGGTTGTCCCATATAAGCATGGTTGGAATACACTCTTGTCAGCTCTAGGATGGGTTGACATATTCCATTGCAACAGTAGCGAAGCTCTGGCCATGACAGGGAAGAAGGAATTGGGCGAAGCACTAAAAGTCCTTTCAGAAGGCGCCAAATTGACGATCGTAACCACAGGCGAACACGGTCTACTCGCCAAGGTCAAGAAACAGGAGATAGAGATGCCCGCATTCAAAGTTCCCACAGTGGATCCCTCGGGGGCGGGTGATGCCTTCTGCGCGGGAATCATTTGTGGTCTCGCCAGAATGCTCCCTCCTAGGGGATTCGACATAGACAGGATGTCAACTGAAGACCTACTACGTATCCTGCTTGAAGGAGAAGCAAGCGGCGCCGTCTGTGTAACAGACATAGGGACAACGACGGCTGTGACGCGAGAAAACGTCGACAGGCTTCTGAAGGAACAAGGCTCAACCATCATGGAGCATACGCTCGTTCGCTCGAAATAGTTGGAAGGGCCCAGACATTCTTAGATAGGTTGGAGATGCCGTTTGTTGCTTCAGTCTGTCCATCAAAGCCGACAATGATTTTTTAGGCATTAAGAATTCAAAGTGGGGTATGTACTCCAAGTCTTTCTTTAGATGACAAGAACCGCATCTGCTCTGTAGTCCTTTTGGCTTCAGGCTCCTTACCATGCCAAGACCAGGTTAACTAGCTCTCAGCCTCAAACGGCTAAAGTGGAAAATAACCGAACTTACAACTCAATTTATCGTATGTCTGACCTTGATCGAATAATATTGTAGAGTCTCGGAATTCTTAGAAAAAGTTTAATTAATGCATCGAGAGTTTAGGATAAGTTCAATAAAGATTGGGTGAAATAATGGTGAAGAAGACGCTCGAGGAAATAAGGAATATCCTAAGAGAGCGCAAGGGAGAATTAAAAAAAGGATATGGTGTAAAGGAAATTGGAATCTTTGGGTCCTACGTTAGAGGCGAAAATAGGGAATCAAGCGACCTGGACATTCTAATAGAATTCGAAGAAGATGCGAAAGTTGACCTTATAAAATTCGTAGAAGTCGAAAATTACCTGTCGGAGCTTTTAGGAATAAGAGTCGACCTTGTAGACAGGACAGCCTTGAAGCCAACCATAGGAAGATACATTCTACAAGAGGTGGTTTATCCGTGAAAAGAGACATTAGAGATTATGTCAACGACATAATTGATTCTATGGAAAAAGCTGCCAAGTTCATAGAAGGGATGTCATATGAGCAGTTTGTCCAAGATGATAAGACAGTTTTTGCAGTGGTAAGAGCCTTGGAAATTGTAGGCGAAGCTGTCAAGAGGATTCCAGAAGAAACGAGAGCGGAATACCCAGGTATTCCCTGGAAAGGAATGGCCGGAATGAGAGATAAGGTCGCGCATGAATATTTTGGCGTGAACTTGAAATATGTCTGGGAAACGGTAAAAGAAAGAATTCCGGAACTTAAGCCAATGTTCCAGAAAGTTATGAAAGACTTGGAAAGCCAATCATAAGGTTGCAACTGATGATCTTTTTGAGAACTGTTGCCGTGGCTGTTACCCTATCTGCTAAGGAACCTCCAGGACATTAAGATCCCCACGCTGGCCAATATTATGGCAAATGATCCGAGGTATAGGAAGTCAAATGTTAGGTCTGCCATGCCTGTTGAGCCGAGCAGCAGCTGCCTTGAGATGTCTGTCGCATAGCTTACCGGGTTGACCTTGACTATCGGCTGCAGCCAGTCAGGCATGAAGCCTGCTGGAAACATGGCGTTGCTTGCGAATAGCAATGGCAGGTTTAGGAGGTTCATTATTGCCGACTGTGTCTCCCAGCTTGTTGAACGTAGGGCGAGCATTACGAAGAGTGAGGAGAAGCCTAGTACCATAAGGAATAGTGCGAAGAAGGTTCCTATAATTCCAACTAACGTTATGTTGGAGACATCCATGCCGAGGAAGACTGCTATCATCAATACGATTGATGCCTGAATGAGAGATCGTACTACTGCGTTCAGGACCTTGCTCATGGGTATGACTCCCCTCGCTACTGGCGTGCCTAGGACCTTGTTTAGGAAGCCTAGTCTGCGGTCCCAGACTATCGACATGCCGCTGAACATGGCTGTGAATAGGGTTATGAAGGAAAGCATTCCGACGGCCAGGAACGAGAAGTAGTCCGATGTGCCGAAGGTTGATTTCATGATCTCTTTTGCTAGGTTGTTCAAGACCTCCTTTGGTATATTGAGCCCTGGGATGTTGAAGGAGCCTCCTGAGAATATGGCGGTGATGTTCATGGCTTTACCGAAGAGGGCGAGCCATATGAGCGGCTGAACTAGTGACATGAGCAGGATGAAGGGTGCCTTGTACCACTTCTTGAGCTCCCTGTTCGTCAACGCCCACAGTCCATGAAGTGGGCTCCTGTTCATTTCAACCGGTGGGTCAGCTGGAGAACCGCGGTCTTGCGCCATGGTCAACTCACGCCCTCGCTCTTTTCAGGGTTCTCTGGATTGACATCGTCTCCTCCCAGCTGGACTGCTCTTCTCTAAGCTTGCGGCCTGTGTACTCGAGGTAGACTTCGTCTAGGGTGGGTTTTGTGAGGGAAATCTTGGACATGTGGAAGCCTCTTATCCTTATCGCCTCTATGATTTCGGGGGCTGCCTCCTCTCCCATCTCCGTTCTGACATAGTACACGGAATCCCTCTTCTTCACGTCCTTCACATGCTTGAGCGCCAACAGGATGCCTGAAAGGTCCTCTCCCTGCTCCTTTACTTCGATTTCGATTATGTCTCCCCCTATGCTGCCTTTCAGCTCGCCAGGTGTTCCGATCTTCAGGATCTTGCCGTGGTCGATGATGCCGATCCTGTTGCATACGGAATCGGCTTCCTCAAGGTAGTGTGTTGTCATAAAGAGTGTCATGTCATATTCAGCCTTCAGTTTTCTTATATAGTTCCAGACGGCCGTCCTCGTCTGAACGTCCAATCCGAGTGTCGGCTCATCCAGGAAGAGGAGCTTTGGCCTACTGACGAGGCCGCAGGCAAGCTCCAGTCTCCTCCTCATGCCACCCGAATATGTGTCAACCTTTCTTCTTGCGGCGTCCTCCAGCTCTACGAGTCGGAGAAGTTCTAGGGCGCGTGGCCTAGAAACCGACCTTGGAATACCATAGAGGTCTGCACAAAGTATTACATTCTCGTAGCCTGTCAAATCTTCGTCTGCTGTGTACTCTTGGGGGACTACGCCGACGGTTCGTCTAACATCACTTGGCTGCTTCACGATATCATAGCCGCAGACGAGAGCCGTTCCTGATGTGGGTCTAAGTATGGTTGTCAACATGTTGATTGTCGTGCTCTTTCCCGCACCATTTGGGCCAAGAAACCCAAATATCTCCCCCTCGTATACATTTAAGCTTACGTCGTCGACTGCTTTGACCTTTCCGTTGAACGATTTGGTTAGGTTCATGACCTCTACGATCGGCAAACTGTTCCACCCCGCCCGTATCGGCCAAGAATCTGTTGATATCTTTTTTGATCTCCTTCCTCAATCCCCGCTCTTGTCATGTTGCATATCACCTGTTTTCTCTCCCATGATCTTCTCAACCTTTTCACAGGCTTCTGCTATAATGCGACTGACTTCTTCAAGCTTCTCCTTTGAATGTTTCAGTTCACACTCCATCCTTATGTCCACTATGTCTCCAAATAGCCTGCCCAACACCGTCCTCAACTCTATGTCCTCTCTTGAAGGAGGGTATCCTATTCCCCAGCCTATCATCGGCGGAATCATGAACCTAGGCGTCTCGAAATCGACGTGTTTCTCTCTAGCCTCCCTCAGAAAGTTCTTTCCCTTCTCTGTCAACGCATATCTTTTGATGTTATCTTCCGACTTCGCACTCTCCTGTATGAAGCCGTTGTCAACGAACCAGGCAAGCAGCGGATACACGGAGCCTGGGCTCGGCCGCCATCGTCCCTCTGTTTCCTTCTCTATCGCTTTGATGATTTCTGAACCTGACATATCCTGTTGGCTCAGCATTCTCAATATCGTGTTCCTTAGTAATCCTTTGGGCACACAAGCGGTGTGTCTTTGCCAATGTCTGAATATCATATCGACATCGATATCGACGTCGATATTGACTCTATATAAACGTTCCCAAAAATGGCCATTCTAGAAGTCGATGCTATGATCGCTGCCTGCGATGATCTTCTATTGGAGACAGTAAAACATTTCTATTGGGCTGCGAAGATGGAAATGTGAACTAGATGATAAAGGCTGTGCTGTTTGACTTAGGTGGGACTCTAATTCGGGGAAGTGATCCACTTGATCTCTATGAGGCATATGGTAAGTTTCTTAAAGCGTATGGTGTCAGCAGGAGTCTCTCGGACATAGAAAGGTCCTTCTTGGACGTGTACAGGAAGCCGATCATAGAAAAGATACTGTCACATGGCCGGAGCTTCTGGGTTGAGTTCAATCTCCTGTTTCTGAGAAAACTTGGGGTGAGACGAAATGTCCACGATCTGGCGAGGCTCCTGGATGAAGAGTGGTGGAATCATGTCGAAGTATCCCTCTATCCTGACGTTTTACCTCTTCTTGATGAGCTCAAGCTTAGGAGGCTGAAATTGGGTGTTGTCACAAACGGTGTAGAAAGTGACATAGATGTGATTCTGAAGAAGGTTGGCTTAGAGACCTTCTTCGAACTTAGGGTTGGGATAGACACCTTTGGGAAGGTTAAGCCTGATAGGTTAGTCTTTGAGGGGTGCGTGGAAAGGCTGAAGATTCCCCCCTCGGAGATACTGTTTGTTGGAGATTCAATCGAAAATGATTACTTTGGTGCATGTGATGTTGGAATGAATGCTGTGTTGGTGGATAGGGGGAACAAGTTTAAAGGAGAAGGGTTGAGGAAGGTTAGAGATCTGCGTGAGGTCCTCAGCTACCTCTGAGTTATGGTATTCTCTTTGAAGCTTTGATTGTGATTCAAGTTGGAGGCGATATCTTCTTGGCCGCCAAGATTATTGCTATCGCCACGGGAAGTCCCAGCAGTATGTAAAGTGTTGGCTCGGTAAGGTCCTCCTGTTTGGCTTCTGGCTTCTCCGCTACCGTTAACGTGAGGGTCTTTAAGGTTACGTTGTTCACTTGATAGTTGATGACGTAGTCTCCAGGCTTAAGGGGGCCAACTGCATAATTGTGTGTCATGTTCATTATGACTTGCGGCGATGGTCCTGTCCATTCCATGATATTGGCGTCGACGATGATCAGCTTCGAATCTGGCTGATTGTAGGCTTCTCCCCAGTCGACTTTGTATCCACCATGGTTGAATAGGATGTTCGCAGTCAAGTTTATGATGCCGTCTTCGTCGGCCTCAGCCCACAGTTTTAGGTTGCTGGGCAGGTAAGGTCGCCATTCCCATGCCTGCTCAGACTTTGACTTCAAGGTGATGTAGAGATCTCGTGCTAGGCCGTTGAACATGCTGCTTTCTTCGATGACATTGAATCTTTCTCTATCACTGTCAACCGTGAACTGAAACCTGCTGCTTCCGATCCCTGAGCTTGGTGGTGGAACCAGGCTGATTAAGGCGTTGTAGTCCTGGAAGTCTACGAGCTCTATGTTTACATAGGCTGTGCATTGTTTCGCATATGTGTCTGCGAATCTACCTGTCGCCATCGCATAGAGGGTCCTGAATTCGTCTTCTTCGGCCGACATTGTGTAAGAGTATTCGACTACGATCTCAAAATTTTCCGGCACGTCCTCTATGCTCCACTTCAAGAGAGGATATATGCCATCTATGGTCTCGTATGTAAACTCAGTCTTTTGGCCGCCGTGGATAACGTATCCGCTTTCAACTATCTTCCATGCAAGAAGTCTACCGTTGATCGAAACTTTTATGCTCTCGGCGTAGGCTGCTTCTCTTGGCACGGGAAAGAACATGTCGACCTTCTTGTAGCCAACATTTGAAAACGGGTACAAGCCTCTGACAGAAGCTTTTGCAGCCGAATTGTTGATTCGCTCTAAAGAGATGCTGATGTCTTCCCTCTGCAGCATAAGTGTTGGTACTGGTATAGGATTTGCGTAGACGATGGAGATAGCGGCGGTGAGCGTAGAAAGGAGTATTGTCGCCGCCATTGCAAGTCCGGCAGCTTCTCTCTCGTTCCATCTTCTTTTCTCCATCTTTCTATCGCACAACTTATGGTGTTCTTCTGATATAATTCTATAATTCGAACATGTTGTTTAAAACTTTGAACAGGCAGAAGCATTCACTCAGCCGTAGGAACCGCCTCTTCCACTTTACTATACTTCAAGCCCAAGAAGAAAACACAGGTGTGCGCCTCTTAACAGGGATATTTATGTTTTCTAATGTTAGGGGTGTCAAGCTACTGTAGGATAGGTATTGCCTCCAGACTTGACACCTTCATATTTCTCAGTATCTTGGTAGTGGGCTGACTCGACTGCTTTCAGTGCTCATGCTAGCGACGTCTTCAGCTCAGTCCAGTATTTTGTTTGGAAGTTAACATCGACCGCTGACACTATCTCGAGCAGGGCTGCCTTCCCCGACTTGGTGCTCTTTTCAGCCCTCTTTATCGCCGGCGCTATCTCGTCCGGTCTTTCAATCTTTTCGGTGTATCCTCCGAGGGCTTCCGCGATCTTTGAATAATCACCTGACAGTGTTGAAGTTGAGGGAGTTGCCTTGAAGTAGGTGCCCATGCCCGAGTTGTTTAGTAGTATCGTCAAGATCGGTATCTTCTCTCTTACAGCTGTCTCGAAGTCGATTCCAACCATGCCGAAGGCCGCGTCTCCCATGAGGTTAACTACCGTTCTTTCAGGCTTGGCCAACTTGGCTCCCATCGCTCCCCCAAGCGAGTATCCTAGTGTGCTATGGTGGCCCCAGCCGAGGTAGCCTCTGGGTATTGGTGCCTGATAGAAGCTAGCGAGCTGGTCTCTTGGGCATCCTGCATCATGGGTGACGATCGCGTTTCTGCTGTCTATTGTGTGAATTAGGTCCCAGACGACACGGTAGGGGTTGATTGGGACTTCATTTGAGGTCAGCTTCGGCATCCATTCTTTGAGCCATTCATCTTTAGCTGCTCTGATCTCGTCCCTTATCTTCTGCGCCAACCTTGAGCCAACTTTTTGCCTCTTGGCTTCCTCGATAAGCTGTCTCAGCACCAACTTCGCGTCTCCAATTATCACGTAGTCTGCGGTGTAATCCTTATTGATGTCATATTCGTCGATCGTCGATTGAATGATGATCTTGCCCCTTGGTATTGGGGCGCCGATCAAAAGGTTTGGCGAGCCCCTAGTGAGGCTTGCGCCGATCGAAAGTATGAGGTCTGCTTTCTTCATGAAGTACGCTGCCACCTTGCTTCCAGTCCTACCTCCTACACCTACAGAGAGGGGGTGATCTTCGGGGAAGACGCCCTTCGCCTTCAACGTGGTCATCACGGGAATATTGAGAAGCTCCGCAAGCTCAAGCAGTTCATCACATGCGCCTGCATAGTATGCTCCTTCGCCAACATAGAGAAGGGAATTTTTGGAGTTGGCGAGAGCTCTAACAGCCACCTCAACATCTCTTGGGTCTCCTCCACTTCTCCACCCCTTGACCGGTCTATAATCCATCTTGGCCTCGTCGACTTCTGAGCCAGCGACGTCTTCTGGCAGCTCAAGGAATACTGGAGATGGACGTCCACTCCTCAAGTATGTATAGGCTCGCCTCATGAACTCTGAGACTCTATCTGGGCGGTTGATCCTCTCAGCCCATTTTGTCACCTTATGTAACGTGAACAGGGCGTCGAAATCCTGTTCTGCCCTTGAACCAAGTACACTTGTCTCCAACTGGTCGGCGATAAGCAAGATGGGAACAAAGTCCGAGTACGCTTGTGACAGGCCTGAGAAGGCGTTTTCGACGCCTACACCTGCTGCTACTAATGCGACCCCCGGTTGCCCACTGACTCTACTGTATCCATCTGCGATATTGACTGCGACCCTCTCCTGTCTCGTCAGTATGGTTCTTATTCCGGCTTCGGCGGAAGGGTTGATGAGCCTATTAGGGGGAAAGCATGTAACGAATCTGACACCTTCGCTTTTGAGAATTCGAGCGATATATTCAGCTGCCTTCAAAAACTCTCACATCTTACGAGTCACGGCCGAGATATTTAGCATTTTTCAATGGCTTTCATGGCTGTAATTGGAGACGTGTCTCTCGAGCAAGCCTTTGAGCTTGATCTGAAAAGCCATAAATATGTTCTTTGGATGGCTTTGTTAGAGGAGGACTCTATTGAAGTATAATAGGTTTGAAGTTCCGACTTTGGCTTGGTTCGGGCAGAAGATGCTCGGGCTTGAGTTCCCCGAAGACTGGCTTATAGAATTCTATCCTATGAAAGGCTACATGAAACCGAGAATCTCAGATGATGAAATCAAGAAGGTGATAAGGGTGCCGATAGGCTGCAAGCCTCTTTCTAGGCTTGCTGAAGGAAAGAGGGATGTGGTGGTCGTCGTCGACGATATGACGAGGCCTACAAGAGCTTACCAGATTGTTCCACATGTGATGGAAGAATTGAAGAAGGCCGGTGTCCCTGATGATGGTATAAGATTCATAATGGGAGGAGGTACACACGGTGCATGGTACAGATACGACTTTGCAAAGAAGATAGGAGAAGACTTTGTGGCAAAATATCCTGTATACAATCATAGCCCCTTTAACAACTGTGTGAAGGTAGGTGAGACCAAGATGGGTACTCCTGTTGAGATAAACGCAGAATACAACTCATGTGACTTGAAGATAGGCATCGGACTGATCGTGCCCCATCCGATGGTCGGATATGGTGGGGGTGCCAAGATAATCCTGCCTGGGATAGCATCATATCAGATGATCTACCATAATCATGTTGTTGTGCATAGACAGAATCCTCCAATGGACACATACATGGGATACTTCAGAGACAACGTGACAAGGGCTGACATAGATGAGGCTGGAAAGATTGCTGGCATGGACTTGAAGATCGACGTCCTGGTGAATGGCATAGGCGAAAGCACAGACGTCTTTGCTGGAGACCTGCAGCAGGAATTCTTGGAGGGGGTCAAGTTGGCGAAGACCCATTATCTCACGCCAGAAGTGCCTGAAGACGTCGACGTCATAGTCGCAAACACTTACGCGAAGGCAAATGAGGCGACCATAGCCTTAGGCACGTGGAAGCATCGGATAAGAAAGAAGGATGGTGTAATGGTGATCATTGCGCAAGCCCCAGAAGGGCAGACAACACACTATCTCTACGGCAAATTCGGCAAGCTGCAGTTCGCCCCAGGTAACAGCTTTCCATGCGATGTACAGTTCCGCAAGGTAATAGTGTACTCGGAATATCCGACGCCGGATCCTTTTCTACCATTTTCGAGGTGTGAAACCCTTTGGCTTAGGAGCTGGAGGGAGGTGATCGAAGAACTGAAGTCCAGCTTCGATCACGCGCCAAAGGTTGCTGTAATACCCAATGCTGAAGTTCAGTGTCCTGCAGAATACTTGAGTCGACCATAGTCGATGAGCTAAGGTCGAAGATCGTCGCAAACAAGCGGTCCTTGTCCACACTGAATCAAAGACAAAATTGTAGGTGGGCCAAAGCCAGCCGATGAGGTTTTGTGAGGTATTCAACTTACAACACATGTCCAGATCTAAACTCTTATCTATGGTCTCCCTCAGACTTTTAGACGTGCATTATAACATATTCTTTGTTGGCAACGCGGGCTGCGGAAAGACATCTCTAGCCTATGCCTTTAACAGGTGGCTTAACGACAACCAAATTTCTTCGATAGTGTCTAATCTGGATCCTGCCTCAGAATATATGCCCTACATTCCTGACTTTGACATCAAAGACTTCATAGACGTGAGAGATGTCATGGTCGGGGAAGGATTGGGCCCGAATGGCGCCATCTTGAGGGCTGTGGATCTTATGAGCGAACAAGTGAACTCTTGGATAAGCCACGTCGACTGCTTAGGTGGCCAGATCCGGGTATTCGATACCCCCGGGCAGCTTGAAGTCCTACTCTACCGTGACTCAGGACCGAAGCTATTGGAGAAGATTTGTGGAGGAAGCAGAGCTGCAGGCGTATATCTCGTTGAATCGAAACTGGCAAATGATCCCCTATCCTTGTCTGTTTTGTTGATGCAGGCTACTATCACGAAGGTTAGGCTTGGTCTTCCCCTTATACTGGTTATCAGCAAGGCTGATCTAGGCGTCAGGCAGGATATCGAGAAGCTGCTGTCTGATATGAGCTATCTTGAAGAAACGGTCGCTAAAGAGGGTAAAGGTGGCCAGAGGGACTCCGCACTCCTCCTTTGCAGGGCGCTCTCGCAGATACCATGGCAACAGAGGTATATTCCAGTGTCCGCGTTGGCTAAGACGGGTTTAAAGGAGTTGTATGAAATCGTGGATGAGGCGTCATGTGTCTGCGGAGACCTGACTTGACCTCCTAGTTCACTAAAATGTCCGACTTCCAGCTTACATCGCAGCAAGGCAGACGACAAACCTCGCTCTAAATGGTATATTTGCGCTGAGGGCCTGATCCTTTTGATTAACCATTAGGTCTGCAGAGCTAAATACGACTGTTCCGGCACAAATTTACTATTCCAAAGGAGGCTGAGGAAACCGTTCCAGGCAGTAGTCACTAAACCTTGCGGTATCAAGTAGGCGAGGAAATTGCAGGTAAAGTTGTGAATTTGTGAAGTAGTGATGTTGTGAATTAGACTTCTTCGGTACGAATATGCCATTTATTCGAGTACTACTTCAAAATAAAATATCACATAAGTTGATTGATCAGGGATTAAGAGAGAAATCTACAGCTAAGGCCTTTTTCCACTTCTTCAAACTTGGGTAAGCTTCCGACAACTACTGGTCTCAGTTCTCGCTCCCAGACTCTTCTCAACTTTCTCACATTATCCATGAATTCTCTCACCCTAAAGTCTTTCTCATAATATTGAAGCTTTTCGCCTATGAGTTCAAGGTCGATCTTCGCATTCATGTTCAGAAGGAACCAAAGGTCATATAGGTCCCTTGCCTTCGCCCGAGAGACCATCGCTCTAACCTTCTCTGCTAGAATCTCGTCTGGATCCATTACTACGACGAAAAATGGGAGGATATCTGGATACATCGGTCTTAATTCTTTCACCTGCACCGCTCTCAAAACTTTCTCTCTCTTGCTTACATCAACTCTGACATAGCATCTTTCTATCTCTCTAGTAAAAAGGGGGCCCTCAGCTCCTATCCTTAAAGAGAATGATCTGGAGCTGTCTTCTAATACTTTAAAGCTGGCTCCCATGTCTAAAGCTTCAAAGTCCCTTTTTATTTCTTTCATCAAATCCTGTAGGTCGAAATCTTCTTCTAGGGTGAAGTCTAGGTCCTCACTGAATCGGTTTAAACCGTAGAATAACGCGAGCGCTGTTCCACCCTTAAAGGTGAGTTCTCTTGAAACCTTTGAATAGATGCTTCTTAAGAGTACTATTTGCACATAATTCTTCTCTTGCTGAAACAGCTTCAGTCCCATGATCTTTGAGATCCTCGTTAATGTTTCCCTGTCTATCATTCTAGGACCTCGTTGACGTAAAGCCTCCACTTTGAGTTGAATTTGCCAAGAATCCTGATTGCTGGATTCAGTTTGTAAGGCGTCTTGCCTTTGATCCTCAAGAGTGTTTTTATGCCGGAAAGTTCAAGCATGTATCCAAGTCTTCTATTGACGGCCTCTATTCCAAGTTTGGAGGAAAACTCCAGCAGCTTTTCCACATTTGCGTCCTTTAAAGCTCCGAATACCTCACTTAGTGGACAATATCTCGGTAGATAAAGGGAATCGATTATGGCTTTTTCCAGTTCAGCTAAGAAAAGGTAACTGTCTCCCTTCCTGACTTTCTTGAAACCAAACATGAACTTTGGATCAAGCTTAACAAATCTTATTTTCATGCCAAAGCTCTCTGTTACCCTTTTTCTCTTCGAGGTTGCAACTAGAATCTCATTGATCGTTTGCGTTGTTCTTCCATGTAAGAAAAAGGCAGTAAGAAAAGAAATATAAGAGGGATAGATCAGCTGTGTTGAAACCATAAACGGATCCTCGTAAATTGCAAACTTTCCCCGTTCTATTTTGTTTATCAGTCCCTTCTTTAACATCCTACATTGGTAAACATATGCTACATCCTTATGTATGCCAGCAATCTTTTGAAGATCGGTAGTGCTGAAGACTGCCAATTGGCTTTCTCTCAGTTTTGACAGGAGCCTTTCTAAGTTCACAAAGTAAACCACTCTTTTTTTCTATATTTAAGTGTTTTAACCTTAACATTTTTGTTAAGGTTAATGCTAAAATAAGTACATCAACATGCTCGGCAAGGCCTCTGCATCATTTTAGTCAGCCATTTTCCTCTTCTGACAGCCATAGAGGACCGTTACTATCGCAGGCGGCTTTTCCAAATGGTCCTCCAGATCCTTTGCTTGACATTTCTGGCATATGGTCCAGAACTTATAGCAAACGATTGTAGGATTAGAGATAGAGAAAACTCTTGAAGGTTACGTTGCCTTGGTCTGCTTTATCGTGTCTTGAAGGCTGCCTTTCCAAGGAACTGTCCTCTGCTTCCCAGCTCCTCTTCTATCTTGAGCACTCTGTTCGCGGTCTCATCCAATCCTCCTTCTCTCATCTGTCCCGTATTGAGGCCGACCGCATAGTCTGCTATGTCCGCTCCTTCTCCTCTGCTGCTGCATGGCATGACCGCATATCCATGTCTGTAAGCGTACTGTACCATTTCAAATGCTTCTGTTATCGTTCCTATCTGGTTGACCTTTAATAGTACGGCATTGCATGCCTTTGCCTCTATTCCTCTTTTTACTCGTTCAATGTTTGTCGTGAAGAAGTCGTCTCCAACTATCTGAATTCCCAGTTCCCGAGTCAAGATCGCGTGTCCTTCCACATCGTTTTCGTCCAATGGGTCTTCAAGGACAAGAAATGGGTAGTCTCTTACCGCCTCCTTGTATAGTTCGATGAGGTCCTCGACAGTCTTGTCCTCTCTCGAGAACAGCCCCACGAACTTCTTCTTGTTCTTGTCCCAATATGTTCCTGCTGCTACATCCATCTGTATCCCCATCCTGTTCTTGTAGCCGAGGTTGTTGATGGCGTCCGCCATCATCGCCCAGAGCTGCCGGTCGTCGGTAATCTTCTCGGACTTGTCTATCAGCAGAAGCGACCAGACGTTGCCGTGGGTCCTCTGCCCCAGCCTTTCGTAGACTATCCTCGAGAACTCTCTCTTGATCTCCCAGCAGGCATATGATGCCTCCGAAAATGTCTTGAATCCGTAGGCTAGGAACGACACACTAGGTTTGTCTCCTGCCCTCTCCCCACCACCGTATCTGGTTCCGCCAACATAAGATATGACAGCGGGAACTGGCAGTACTCTAGCGTAGACTCCCCCGATATGCTGATAAAGAGGTATCTTCAAATGGTTTGCTGCCGCCTTAAGACATGCTGCTGAGACGCTTGCGATCGAGTTTCCTCCCAGCTTCGTCTTCATCGGGGTGCCGTCTAGCTTGATCATTAAGTCATCTATCTTATTCTGGTCTGTCACATCGAGACCTATCACCTTGGATGCGATCACGTCGTTGACTATCTCAACCGCTTTCTTCAGCCCTAATCCACCGTATCTTTGGCCGCCGTCGTGGACGAAGAATACCTCGTGTTCTCCAACTGAAACGCCTGCTTGTACGATCGCTGTACCGCTTGATCCATCTTCGGTTGTGACAGTGGTTTCTATACCAGGATGTCCTCTCATAGAGATAACTTCTCTTGCGTAGACTTTCTTGATCTTTGAAGTCAAGTATCTTCCCTCTGCGAGAGTGACTGATTATCTAATATAAGAGTTACTGCGAGGTCTCCAAGGCTCGTGCTCTGGGTTGCAATTATGCCATCGTTCAACTTCAGGAGCGCTATTGTTGAATTGTGATCTTTCAGTTCTCGGACTATGTCTACCCCATATTTGGTGGCGTCTTCAAGGGTGTAGCCGTCTACTATCCCACCAGCCAAGCACGGTATTCCCTCAAGTCCTTTCGTGAACTGGGTTCCAGGCCCATCTGTGCCATCTGTATCAACCGCACCCATCACGATCTTCTTGCTTCCTTTTATTTCAAGCGCTGCAGATAACAGGTATTCCTGATTTCGTCCTCCTACGCCGTTGCTTTCTCCCACGGTTACCAGCAGCTCTCCTGTTGAAAATAGGACGCAGGGCGGCTCAAAGGGGCTCCCCTTTGCTTCAATGTTCTTCGCTATCTGGGCGATGACTCTGCCAGCATCCTTTGCTTCAGCCTGCATCCATTCTGTTAAGATGACCGGTTTGACGCCTAAGGCTTCAGCCTTTTTTCTTGCTGCTGTTATAGGCCCCCTTCTAGGCAGGACACCGAATATTCGGAAAGAAAGCTTCTCGAAGTCCCTTCTCTTAGGTGACTCATATTGAGGGTCTGCTCTCTCTAGATGTCTGCGTACCGACTCAGGCATGTCGTCCCATGCATCCCATTTCTTGATTATGTTTACGGCGTCCGCGAAGGCCGTGCAGTCGGGCAAGGCGTGCAACCATAGGTTCTGGTTCATGAGCTTCTCATATCCGTGTGCTCCACTTTCAGTGGGAAGGGGGTCTCCTGCATCCCACATGAGAATGTGAACTTGGAAGGCTGACTTCATCAGCATGGAAAGTCTGCCAACCTTGAGTAGATCGATGTGGTTTCTGACAGCATTGAGGTCGCCGGTGGGGACACCCCTTTTGATCTGCATCTGGTACGTTACTTCTCTCGCATCCTCTATACTGATTCCTGGAGCGGGATAGGTGAGAAGAGAAGAGCCTCCGTTGCCGCTGATCGTGAAGACTAGGTCTCCTGGTTTCACCTTCTGAGTTATCTTGTAGATTTCCTCACATCCTCTCACACAGTCGGAGTCGGGTACTGGGTGAGCGCCGAAGGTCACTCCAATTTTCGTGAGAATCTTCTCGTCTCCTTTCTTTGGTATAACATGTCCTCCTGTAAGTCGGTCACCTAATACGTCCTCGATCGCTTTTGCTGGCCTTTGAACGCCTTTGGCCGCGCCCACGACATATATGTGACCTATCTTGTCTAAGTCGAAGACTATTTCTCCACTTTGAGGGTCTCCAGTCGGCTCAAACTCTTTACATCCAATGATGAGCTTGTTGTCTTCACGTCTGACCAGTCTTCGGACATTATTATATGAGTCAGCTGCTTCAAGGCCTGCTTCAAGAATGTCTGCAACGATCTTTCTCCCAGGGATGTTGCCGTGGGAAACGAGCGTCTCCATATTCTTGATCCTCATTTCCGAATCCATGACAGGCACTTATCTCTGCTTCAATATAAAAATCTTCCAGTGAACATGATGCTTCATGCTAGGTCTTCCGCATCCTACATATTCTATCACATTTGCATCAGATTTCACGTTTAAGTTGCGACGACTGGATTCGAATCGAAGAGAACGAGATCGGTTAGGGCTTTGATAGCATCAAGAAGAAGAATCCGATTAAAACTGGAAAGAAGGCGATCTCCATTACAGACTCGTAGCCGAAGACGTCACCTACAGTTCCAAAGACCAATGGTGCGATCAGGTTCGATATGTCCCACCCAGTTATGTACATGCCAGTCGCCATCCCCTTTCTTGAGTCTTGGATGTTGAGTAGGGCCATGATCTGAAGGGCTGGTATGACAAAGCCGATTCCGACACCTATCAAGACCGCTATGGCATACACGTGAGGAGGCAGTGGCTGTAGTCCAAGGAGAAGTAGACCGATCCAGAGGAGGAGCATTCCAAGCTTGGCGATATTGTTGCATTTCCATCTTCTAGATAACCTGCCTGACAGTATTCTCGGAAAAAGGCTTGAAATGCCGATGAGGGATAGACAGTTTCCTATTATGATTCCTGATTCTTTTCCGAACTTTGTTGCGTAGAAGGCTGGCAGAAATGATGTGACAGCTATGTATCCTAGACTGTATAGGAATAGGGAAGTTATTGCTTTCCTAAAGTTTCGGTTTCCTAGAAGTTCCTCGAAGCCTGAAAAGATGTTTGTGAAACTTATCTTTCGACTCGATCTGGCTTGAGTCGTCTTATGCCTTATTAGTCCAAGATCCTCTGTCACCTTGGAGACCTTGATCGTTGCTATGACCCCAGCTATTGTGCACAACCCCATTAGGATTATTAGAGAGAAGGCCTGTACGAATCCATAGAATGAGAGGATGTAGCCGAAGAGCGCTGGGCCTATTACTACACCCAGCCCGAGCATCGCGCTTCGCCATGCTATGCTCTCCTCAAAGTATTCGATGTGAGTGGATGCCTCATATGCTACGAGGGAAAAGGCTGCTGTTGTGAATATTCCTTGACTAAGTCCTTGGAATAGGCGGGCGACTATGAGATGGCCGAAGTCGACTGCGAAGAGGAAGGTCGCCGACGAGATAGTAAACAGCAGGCTTCCGATTATTAGTAGTCTGAATCTGTATCCGAGATCGCCTAGGGCTCCAGCAACCGGTCGGACGAATGAGGATACTATGAAGAAGGATGCCCAGAGGACGCCGACTTGTAAGGGGTCAGCCTTAAACTGGAGGACGGCGTATTGGCTGAGTACGGTCGATATTCCATTGAATCCTACGGAGAAGATGAGCGTTATGATGTTGATCATCCACATTCTCAGTTTCCATTGACGCAGCTGATCTGACGCTTTGGTAGCCATGGTCGCTGATGTATGAGAGCCCTGAGAATCTTCTTATAAGTCTTTAACTTGGTCAAGCTTCAGAATGCTTTTCGGAGTGAGGCTCGCTAGTCTATCTCGCTTAAGGTTATGAAAGAGCATTTTAAGCTCTGATAAAGTCTCTTATATAATTCATACATTCTCCTGTATTTCTCCCTGTACTGTGGACGCGGCCTGTATTTCTCCTTTCGATATCCTGGGTAGTTGAACTTGGACGGGTTGCTTATCCATCCGGCTCCGACGCATGCGAGTATGCCGCTGCCGATCAATGATGCGTCAGCAGCCTTCTCGACGACTATTGTCCTCTCGAGTATGTCAGCCTTTATCTGATTCCATATGGCGCTCTTGGCTCCTCCTCCAACTATCTTCAGTTCACCTATTTCAATGCCTCCGTCTTCGATTGCTTCCATATTCTGTCTTGCAGCATATGTCATGCCCTCATACGCTGACCTCATGATGTCCCCTCTCTTATGATTGAAGGCAAGCCCAAATATGACTCCTCTCGCATGAGGGTCCCATATTGGGCTTCTTTCTCCAGCCAGGTATGGTAGGAAGACTAGACCATTTGAGCCTGGCGGAGAGCTTCCGATCTCCTTTTCAACTACTTCGAAGATGCCTGTCTTCGGCATGGTTTTGCCTTCTAGATTTCCATAGAGTTCTCTGATGAGCCATTCGAAGACGTTGCTGTGAGCGTTCATGGCGCCTTGGATCAGCCATCTCTCTGGTATCACATGGCATCTATTGAGCAATATTGTAGAGAATTCTGGTTTGTCGGTGCATGTTATGATGCTTGATACTGAGCCTGCTGTCATCATCGCACACCCTCTTTCCGTGACCTTTTCGGCGAGGGCTGCCAGAGGGGTGTCTGAGCCTCCGACCATGACGGGTGTCTCAGCCTTGAGGCCGCTCTCTTTCGCCGCCTTTCCTCTGATATGTCCAAGCACCATCCAGGACGGCATTGCATCAGGAAACTTGCATCGATCTATCTCCAGCATCTCAAACATTTCTTCAGACCATCTTCTCTTTCTTATGTCGAAGAGGAGACTCCATGAGGCGTGTGTGAAATCGTAGGAGTATTCGCCTGTCAGAAGAAATGATATATATCCTGGTGTTACAAGAAACTTTTCTGTACTCTTGTACACGTTTGGCTCATTCTGCTTCAGCCACAATATCTGCGTCGCCGTCTGCACCGTTGAAACTCTGTTTCCGCAGACGTCTTCAACCTTCTTCTGGTCCACGGTCTTCTTGATCTCATCACATTCTTTGGCCGTCCTCTGGTCGAAGAACAGTATCGAATCACGTAGGGGGTCTCCGTTTTCGTCGACGCACACGATTCCCATGTGTGCTCCTATGTTGACGCATGCAATCTCATCGTTTCTTATCCTATATCTTCCCATAATGTCGCGTATTGCCTTACAGAAGGCGTTCCACCAATCGTCTGGGTTCTGTTCAACCCAGCCTGGTCTCCTGGCGAACGTCGGATATGAGTATTCTCCTGGTGCAGTATATGCTAGTCTACACCTTTCATCGAATAAACCCAGTTTCAGTGAGCTTGTTCCGAAGTCTGCCGCCAGCACATAGCTGCCCATTTCAGATCAGGGCGTCTGTGGAATCAGAAGCACCTTCAGCGCCTTTAGTTCATCTCTTAAGCTGAATGCTTCAATAGCGTTCTCCAAGGGGAATCTGTGTGTGATAAGCTTGTTCACGTCCAAGCTTCCGCCCGCAACCATTCTAAGGCCTTTCTTGAAATGCTCAAGGGTTGCGTTCTGTGTGGCGGTCAGCGTCAGCTCCTTGTAGTGGATCCTGTTCAGGTCGACACTTGATCTGTAGGTCTGGCCTCCTCCAGCAAAAAGGCTGATCTTTCCTTGAGGTTGCACTATTTCCAGAAGCTGTTCGACGACGTCTGGCACGCCAACCGTTAGAACTGCCTTGTTGACACCAGCTTCGCCTACCTGTGCGTCTATTGCTTCAGACAGTTTTTGTGTCCTGGGGTTGATGGTTTCTGTAGCCCCAAGTTCTTTGGCTTTGACCAGTCTCTCGTCAACTGGATCTGAGACTATGATATTAGCCGCCCCCCTGAGTCTTGAAAGCATCACGTGAAGGAGTCCCATGGGGCCTGCGCCTACGATCAAGACGTTGTCTCCATACCCTATCTCCAGCTTCTCGACGGAGTTTATGACTGTGGAGATTGGTTCAAGAAGTGCTGCTTCCTCGTAAGAGACGTTGTCTGGAAGCCTTGTGCAGTTTCCAAGTCTTATGGCGTCTTCGGGGATGAGGAAGTATTCTGCGAAGCCTCCGTCAAGATCTATTCCGGCGGTCTTTCTGTTGACGCACCTGTTTCTGAACCCTCTAACGCAGTAGTCGCATCTGCCGTCAGCTATTACAGGATAGAAGCCCAATCTTTCTCCTAAGCCTATTTCCTTCACGCCCTCTCCTATCTCGGCTACTACGCCTGCGAACTCATGTCCGAGCACAACGTTTTGTTTCGCGTTCTTTTCTCCTCTAAATATTCTTAGGTCAGTTGCGCATATGGCTGCTGCCTTGACCTTCATCAAGACAGTTCCCTCCCTGACCTGCGGGATTGGTGCCTGTTCGACCGATATCTTTCCTTGACCTTGGAAGACGACTGCCATCATAAGCAGACACCTTGTCTCATTCAAGCTTGATTTCGGACATTGTTTCTTGCACATTCTTGTTCTCGTGAACTATCATCTTTAAAGCTTTCACCATCAGGGTCGGATTCTTTGATCCCCAAACATTTCTTCCGATCGCGACACCTGAAGCCCCACCATCTAGGGCTCCTCTGACCATGGTGAAGAACTGTATCGGGTTTTCTGAATGGGGTCCTCCAGCTATGACGACGGGCACGGGGCAGGCTTCCACTACCTGCCTGAATGTGTCAGGTGATCCTGTGTACCAGGTCTTGACGATGTCTGCTCCAAGCTCAGCCGCGGCTCTCGCAGCATACATTATGTTCTCAACTTTGTAGTAATCCTCTTTCTTGATTAGGTTGCCTTTCGGATATATGTGTACTGTCAGTGGCATGCCGTATTCGTCACATTCTCTCGCAAGGTGGCCTATTGTCTTGAGCATGTCATCCTGTCTAGTGTCTCCAGTTGATGCTCCATAGGCGACTGCGTCGGCGCCTAGCTTGATGGCTTCTTTGACTTCTGTGAATTGGGTGTCAAGTGAAGGGTTATAGGGTGAGAACCCGCTCAGCTTACATATTAGGCATGTGTTGCCTTCGATCAGCTTTCTGTAGTACTTTGATGCTAGACCCTTGTGGATCGTCATCGCATTAGGCCTTCCGGCCACGATCTTCTCTATGACGTCGTTCGTGTCTCTTATCCCAGGTAGGACGCCGTGTGCGATCGCGTGATCCATCGTAATTATGACGACTTTGCCTGATTTCTTATCGAAAAGCCTTGAAAGTCTCACTTCTTTTCCGGGACTGTTCATGTCAATTCGCTAGTGCCAGCTGTCTATACGTTGATTTAAGTCTTTTGTAGGTGTCTGAGTAAATATTATAGTATCTGTCGTATTTCTCGTGTGCCATCATGTCCGGTATGCTGACGTCTTCGACATCTTCATAGAACCTGTCTGAGATGGCGAAGATGTCATCGTATACTCTGGCAGCGTATCCTGCTAATATCGCGTTGCCGATCATCGTTGAATCTTTGACGCTGGATACTGCCACCTTCTTGCCGAGGACGTCAGCCTTTATCTGCCTCCATAGCCGACTCTTTGAAGCAGCACCCGCAGCCCTTATCTCCTCGATTTCGACACCGAGTGACTGTATTATCTCGAGGTTGTTTCTGAGACCGTACGCTACGCTTTCAAGAATTGCTCTGGCCAGGTGACGTCTCGTATGCGATAACGAAAGGCCGAAGAAGACACCTCTTGCGTAAGCATCCCAGATTGGCGACCTTTCACCTGATAGGTAAGGCAAAAATATCAGCCCATCAGAGCCCTGGGGTACGGTAGCTGCCTCTTCGTCCAATATCTCATAAGGACTTTTTCCAGCTCTCGTAGCGTCTGCTACTTCTCTTTCGCAGAAGTTGTCTTTGAACCATTTGAGGGATCCTCCGGACGTAGACATCGCGCCCATGTGAAGCCATAAGCCTCTGTCGATGTAACATCTGTTCAGAATCCTCGTGTCAAACTTCGGTGTCTTCGAGACGACCGCGACAACTGTCGATGTCCCTGTTGTTTCGAAGACTCTACCTGGCCGTGTTATTCCACACCCCAGAGCCGATGAAACGCTGTCTGCACAGCCGATCGCTACAGGTATTCCCTCCTCAAGGCCTAACTCGTTTGCAGCGTTTTGAGATAGCTCTCCAACTTTCTGGTAAGGCCAGAGGATGTCTGGCAGCTTGTCCTTGTCTATACCAGTCCTCTCTAGGAGTTCATCTGACCAGTTGGCCTCTCTTAGATCAAAGATTCCTGTGAATGAAGCGTTGGTGGGGTCCATTGCCACCTGTCCGGTGAGCTTGGCTCCTATGAAGCCATTGGCGTGGACGAACTTGAACGTTCTTCTGTAGATTTCTGGCTCCTGCTCCTTGATCCAGAGCATGGATGTAGCGCTGAAGGCTCCTGGAGCGATCCTGTTACCAGCAATTGAAGATAAGAGGTCTGATCCAGCCTTCCTCTTTATCTTCTCAGCTTGCTTTAAGCTCCGCTGATCCATGTATAGTATAGATGGACGCAACGCTCTCCCATGTCGGTCTATTGGTGTGAGACTCGGGCATGTGTTACATATTCCAATCGCTATCGCTTTAGATGGTGCGATACCTGTGGATGGAAAGATTTCCTTGACTGCTGTAGCTGCTGTCCTCCACCATAGTTCAAGGTCGCCTTCAGCCCATGTCGTCTTCGGATGAAGGACTCCTCCGGGATATTCGCGGCTGAGTACTGAAGTCGGCCTAGGCCCGTTGGCGTCTACAAGGCCTACTTTTGCGGCGGTTGTGCCCAGGTCTATGGATACGATGACTTCGTCAGGTTTCTCACTCAGTCTGGTCAATGTGTCTCATATCCTCAGCCTGTCTTTATTAAACCTTTCAAATGTTTACCGGATATAATGGCTGCTCTCCAGACAACACCTTTCTCACATTCAAGGCTGTCTTGCGCTGTTGATCAATCATCGCCTCCTCAGAGTACCAGGCTATATGTGGTGTCACGATAACATTTTCCATCTTCAACAGGGGGTTGTCGCTTTCGATCGGCTCTCTTTCGAAGACGTCCAATGCTGCGCCCCCTATCGAGCCATCTCTTAACCCTCTTATCAGCTCCCTTTGATCGAATACGGCTCCTCTGGAAGTGTTTACGATAAACACTCCCTTCTTCATCTTGCCAAATTCTTTCTCTCCAATCATGTGCCTTGTCTCATCCGTGAGCATGACATGTGAGGAGATGATGTCTGACTGCTTCAAGAGCCCTTCCAGATCGGTCTTCTGGACATTCATACTGGAGAATACGTCATCCGGAATGTATGGGTCGTATGCTATGACTCTAAATTCGAAAGCTTTCGCTCTTTCGCCGACGGCTCTAGCTATCCTTCCGAAGCCGAGAAGACCAAATGTCATCGTTCCCAGCCTGTTGATCTTTCCAAACCTCTGCCTTACATAATCTATTTTGCTTCTTGTCTTCTCCCACCCCTGTTCTCTTAAGGCTCTGTCAAGCATCGGTATCCTTCTCAACAGTGAAAGTGCCAACGCCATTGTGTGATCCGCGACTTCTGAAATACCGTAGTCTGGCACATTAGCGACCATGATGTTGTATTCTTTTGCAGCTCTAACATCAACTGAGTCGGTGCTAACACCGTAAACAGAAATGACCTTGATGTTTCTTAGTCTACTCAGGACTTCTCTGGTCAATGGTATGTGAGAGATGTCTGCGCACATTAGAGCATCTGCGCCTGATGAAGTTTCAATGATTTCCTCTTGTGTATTGCATCGAACCGATCTCAAGTCTGCTATGTCTTGCAAGACTTCTTTCTCTACGTCAGAGGAGGGGTGGGCGGAATTTATGATTACGACCTTGAATTTCTTATCCAAAAAAATTCACCAAAAAAAGGGAAAAGAGGGTTTTGACGCTACTTTATCTTCTTCAGTTCAAGTTTCTCGAAGAGTATTTTCTCCAGCTCTTTCTTGTCTTCCTGTTTAAGGTCAAGCATTGGTAGTCTCATGTGGCCTCCTCGAAGTCCCAGGATGTCCATAGCAGCCTTTGAGATGCCGAATACCATGTAGGAGGTGACGTAAGGATATGGCAGTATTGTAGTTGTCGGCCCATACTTTTGTTGAATCTTTGCCACGAAATCTTCGTAGTAGTCTAACTTCTGCATCAATGTCTTGAGCTTTGCAAAGTTCAACTCCAGTCCAGCCTTAAGTATGTCCAAGCAGAATTCCGGCATGAAGTTGGCGTAGCCAGAGATGTAGCCTCTGACACCAAGTTGGGCTGTTGAGAAGAAAGGCCACTCTCCCCTCCCTTGTAGAATCGGTATCTTGTCGCCAATGGTTCTCACCTGCTGATAGAGCGTCCACGAATATGGTGTGTTTTCCTTTACAGCGACCATATTGTCTGTCGTATCTACGAGTTTCTTGAGAATGTGGGGTTTCATGTATATTTTAGACACGTCTGGGTTGTTATATGGCTCGTAGCCTATGTTTATTGAATCAGCGATCTTCTTGTAGTGCAGGTAGAGGCCTTCTTCCTCTGGCACATGGTAGTATGGTAGTACGACCATAACAGCATCAGCACCTATGTTTTCAGCTGCCTTCGCACGGTTGATGGCACATCTTGTTCCAGAATGGGATGCGCCTGGTACGACAGGAACCTTGCCATTTGCCGCGTCGACAACCACTTTGACGCACTTCTCCCATTCCTCGTCGGTCATGGCATATTTCTCGCCTGTGCTTCCGACTGGCGTGAACACCATGGGGCCGTACTTCCTTTTCTCGACAAGCCATGAAACGTTTTCCTTTAGCGCTTCGTAATCAACGTCTTCGTTTGCCTTGAATGGAGTCAGTATAACAACCTGACAGACACCTTTTTGAAAATATTCGCGTACTTCTCGAACTTTCATAATTCTCTTGACTGAAGTCCAGAAAAATCGACTATATAAAGGTTGACGTTCGATGGCTCATATACTACACTATCCAGATTTTCGATCTTAAATTGGTGTTGTCCACGTAAATTGGCATGTTGCGTGGGACTGTGGCAGAGCACTTTCCACAGACAGATCTCGAGTTGATGTGAAATAAACTTATGTCCTTCGGGGCGTCTCTCGACTGGATCTATTTTTTCCTGATCATGCTCTTATTTCAACCTTTTCGCCTTTGGTTGCGGACAAGTATATTGCGTCGATGATTTTCATAACGATTAGACCTTGTTCAGGGGTCGTGAGCAACTGCTCTTCTCCTTTTATGGCTTTTATGAAGTGTTCGAGTTCTCTCTTGTAGGGATCAGCTTTCTGGCAGAATATGTTCTTTTCGACTGCTGCGCCGTCTTCTGTTTCCGTGATTATCTTTGGGGGACGATATGATACCCCCGCCTTGTTGCCTAAAATGTTCACGTTGAACATTTCATCTATATAGCTTGCCCAGCTTACTTGAACAGACAGGACCCTGCTTCCATCTAGGCCGATGATTCCCAGCGCCATATCTTCCACATCAAAAGGTCCACCTTCAACAGGCGTTCCCCAACTGCCTGAGCCCCTATTCTGAATTCCCAATTCGGAGAAGGTGTATCCAACAGCTGTTTTCGGCTGAGGGAAGTCCATGAACCAAAGTGCAAGGTCTATTATGTGAGGTCCTAGGTCCATTAGCGCCCCCCCTCCTGAGTATCTTCGCGTGGTGAACCAACTGCCCATCCCAGGTATTCCCAGTCTCTTGAGCCAGTCTGCCTTAGCTAAGTAGATTTCTCCAAGCTCCCCCTGTTCTATAAGCTTCTTCAAGGTCTGTGTTTCACTAGCAAATCTATGATTCATCGCAATCATCAAGTTTTTCTTATATTTCTTAGACGCCTCAACCATTTTTTCGGCTTCAATAGCGTTCATCGCCATGGGTTTTTCGCAAATGACGTTCGCCCCTTTAGACAATGAATAGATTGCAACTTCACTGTGCAAGTAGTTTGGGCATGCTACGATTACGATGTCCAACGATTCTCTGTCAACCATTTCCTTGTAGCTTGTGTAGAGCCGATCCACTTTGCATTCGTCGCACAGCTTTCTTGCTTCTTCTATGCTTCTGTTATCGGTCCATATCGCAGAAAGTTCAAGGTCTTCCATCAGCATAATGTTTCTAGCATGGATCTTCCCAATGCTTCCAGTACCAACTAGACCTACACTTAATCTTGCCAATTTCCTCACCTCAGGTCTCATGTGACGAAATTTAACATTTTCGTACTATCTTGGAAGCGCCGGATCGAATCTCAGTCAGACGTTCTTAGATTAGATGAGAAAAGCCTGCTTCAATGGCTCAAATGGATCTATTGTTTCGAATATTCGGAAGGCGATAACGTGTTGTCCAGTTGTTATGCCTTTACAGCTCCTCTGAAAAGGCCTGACACAAGGTACCTCTTGAATGAGTAATAAACTATGACTGCTGGGATGCTATAGATCAATCCTACGGCCATGAAGATGTTCCAAGGTGCGTCGTCGGTTGACAAAAAGAAGCCCATGCTCACAGGAAGTGTCAAGTTCTTCTCGGATGAGAGCATGATCAATGGGTAGAGGTAACTGTTCCAGGAATACATGAAAGAATATGTCATAAGTGCGATTATCGCGGGCAACGCGATAGGCAAGATAATCCGTGTTAGAATTTTGACCTGTGATGCGCCGTCTATGGCTGCTGCTTCATCGATTTCCTTTGGTATGTTGTCGAAGTATTCTGCCATCATCCACGAACAGTAGGGTGAGACAAGGGTGCTCAATGCGAGTATGACTGAATAGTCTGTGTCAAGGAGTCCATACATGCCCATAAGTCTGAAGAGTGGTATGGACAGAAAAGAGGATGGAAAGATGTAGGCCAAGAGGGTTATCATCCTATATTCGCTCTTGAGGCGGGAGAACACTCTTTTGCTTATGACATATCCCGTACAGATGGATATTGAAAAAGCCACGATCATGACGCCGACTGCTATCCTTACGCTGTTCCATAGCCATGTCCAAAAGAGCTCCACCCTATAATATGACTGTGTAAACACTCGATAATATGCCTCAAGTGTCGGCTTGAGCGGCAAGTAGGATGTTGTCCAAACTTCATCGAATGGTTTGAATGAGGTCACTATCATAGTGTATATCGGTAGAAATATCCAAATCAGTGTGATGATCGACAGCACGTAGACAGCGACATATTCGACCTTACTTGTTTTCATTTTGTTTCCCTCGTTAGTCGAATGAGTACGAATACCAAAATAAGTACAGCTGGCAAAAGCGACATATATGCTGCCAAACCCTTGACTATGTTTACATCAAAAAAAGTGAACTTATAGCCTAGTGTAGTTATAATGTGTGTTGACTGATTTGGCCCAGCCATGGTCACCAGCCACACTGCTTCAAATTCGCCCATGCTCCAGATAGAAGATAGGAGGAGGCATATGAAGAAGAGTTTTGAAAGGAGAGGCGCAGTTATTCCCGTGAAACGCTGAAAGACGGATGCGCCATCTATCGAGGCTGATTCATATAGTTCTTCTGGAATTCCTTTTCTTCCTGCTAGAAGCAGCATTGTCCACATAGGAAGCCACTTCCAGATGTGGAATACTATCACTGACATCATAGCGGTTGGGTAGTCGAGAAGCCATCTCACCCTGTTGAAGCCCATGTCGGCAAGGAACATGTTAAGAATTCCATAATCGTAGTTCAGAGTCCATCTGAAGGATAAGGCGGCTGAGATAGCCGGTATTGCCCAAGGTAACAGGTACAAGACATTGAGGACTTTGACAATCTTAATCTTGCTGTAATATGTTAGAAAACCGGATAATAAGAGCGCTAAAGTTAACTTTATGGGCACGCCCACTCCGATAAAGATTGCGGTATTAATGAGTGCTTGATTATATAGCTTGTCGCTGAACAACATGCTATAGTATTCGGTATTGGTCGCAAGAAGTTCTAGACTGATTAGGAGCGGGTATATTATGAACGTTAGAAAAACAAAAAGAAAGGGGATGGAAAAGCCTATCGCATAGGAGGCTCCAGTTTTCAGCTTTAACACCCACCTATGTCATTTTGCTTGCATACTCGTTATAGGCTGCTTTCCACTTTTCATTTGCTTCTTTTACAGCGTCGTCCACGGATAGTCCGTCTGTTATGACCCTATGGCATGCGGCCAAGGCGTATGCGTCTATGATTCTGAAGCCAGGGTTTCCTACCATCTGGTGAGGTTGAGGTCTGTTGACACCATATTTGAGTCTCGTGTAGACTGTTGGCAGGTGGGGGTCTTTTCTACCGGTATCAGTCCTTCCATTGATCCAGAATGGGTCGCTTTCGATTATGCTCATGCTTGCTGGAAACATTCGTCCTCCTGCCGCTTTCATATATGCATTGAGGATTTCTGGCTGTAGGAACCATTCGACGAACTTCTTTGCTGCTGCCTTGTTCTTTCCATCTTTGAACATGTACCAGCCGAATACGTGCCATAGATTCACTCCAGGTTTTCCATCGGGAGACGGCATGTTTGGAAGGCTTGCGGACTTGTCAAAGTAGAAGTCTGGTCCAGCTACATTCCACTGATAGTTCGGAATCGACATGCTAGCGTTGAAAACAGAAATAACACCTGGAGGCTTAGAGTTGAAAGCTGTATTGTTGTCAGGGCTACCCCAATCCAGCATACCTAAAGGCGAGTACCCTGCCTTGTACGTGTCGACGACGATCTTGACTGCCTGCTTGAACGCTGAGACGTTTTCGGCTGTATCGAATTGGACACCTGATGGTGTGATTGGGTTCCATCCATACCATGCCATGATGTGTGCCATCTGTGCCCAGCCATCGCCAGGGTTCACACCTATTCCTCCCAGACTTGGGAATCCGACACCATACACTTTCTCTTTGGTGGTTGGGTCTTTCTCCCACAATTTGTCTTGTGCATTCTTCCAGAACCCATAGAATTCGTCCAGCTTGAGTGGAATGTCTTCAGGCTTGTCTGGTACCCCCGCTGTCTGAAGGTATGTTCGCCAATAACTCAAGTGTGTTGAGTCGATCGCGAAGGGCACATAGTAGTAGGCCTTCTTCTTGTCTTTGAAGTTATACATGTAGGCGGCGTTGAATGTCCAGTCCTCGATTAACTTCTGTGCCTTGATTTTTTCGATGATATCAGTTTGGTCTTCGAGCCAGCCATTCCAAGCCAATTCCTGGCCTATCCAGTCCCACTTTCTGACGAATCCTAAGTCGGGAGGATTACCTGATTGGCAGCCTGCTACCACCTTTGCATGTGCATCATCTTCCGCGAACATGTCAATCTGTACTTCTACACCAAACTGTTGCTTAAACGCGAGCGCAAGCCATTTTTTCGCATCGTCTTCTTGAGGATACCATCCTTTTTCAAAGATAATCCATAGCTTTCCTCCGATCGTGGTTGTAGTCGGTGTGGTTGTGGTAACAGTGGTAGTAGTAGCAGTTGTTGTCGCGGTTGTCGTTGCAGTCGTTGTAGCCGTGGTAGTAGTTGGAACTGTGGTTGTAGCGGTTGTGGTAGTTGGAACTGTAGTGGTTACGGTTGTGACTTCAGGAGGCCTCGTTGCAAGGTAGGCTGCGGCACCACCTATTATAAGAATCGCAGCACCAAGACCGACATAGATGAAGTTTCTCCTGTCCATCTTCTTTGGTTCTTGAGCCAGTCTGCCTTAGCTAAGTAGATTTCTCCAAGCTCCCCCTGTTCTATAAGCTTCTTCAAGGTCTGTGTTTCACTAGCAAATCTATGATTCATCGCAATCATCAAGTTTTTCTTATATT
>CAYUWR010000013.1:0-26858 GCA_964448685.1 uncultured Nitrososphaeria archaeon | reverse complement strand
TCATAGACCAAGCAACGTGGATGTTGTGAAAGGGATTGTCGGTGAGCCTGTACCATTGGAGGAGACGTTAGCCGCGCTCAACGATCTCGTCAGAGATGGTAAGGTCCACTATATTGGATGCTCGAACTTTCCAGCTTGGCTCCATTGCAAAGCCCTCTGGGTAAGCGATGTACATGGTTATGAAAGATTCGTTGTAAGTCAGCCTCGCTACAACCTCCTTCAGAGGGAGATAGAAAGGGAGATCATCCCACTCTGTGTTGACCAAGGTATCGGAATCGTCCCATACAGTCCTCTTGCCGGTGGTGTTCTGACTGGAAAATACAAGCCAGGTGTTCCACCTCCTGAAGGTAGCAGAGGCGCTATCAAGCCTGACTTCTTCAAGAGGCATAACTTTGAATGGGATGACCCATACAATCTTAAGATAATACAAGGTCTGGAAGCCTTTTCTAGGGAACTGGGCAAGCCGATGATACAGATAGCACTTGCGTGGATGATGGCAAACCCTGCGATAACGGCACCGATAATAGCTCCCACAAGCATAGAGCAACTTGAAGAAAATGTTGCGGCTACAGAGCTTAAGCTGTCTGAATCTGACTTGGAAAGAATCGATCAAATATCTCCAAGAAGAGGTCCCTACTTCACATAGAAGAATAACCTCTTGATTTACTGAAATCTTTGCCTTTCTTAAGGAGACTTCCTTGCACCTTCTATATCAAATATTATAGGGTAGGTCTTAGATACATCTTAAGGAGGCTTATGATGCTGGTAGAACTTGCTTTGAGGCTGATGTTTGTCCTCTAGATTCTAATATCGAATTAGCTACTCTAAGGAGCACTATCATGCTGGCGAGAAAAACAGTCAGTCTCAAGTCAACTGTTACAACATTGGATACACCATCATTTCCACAATTAACGACTGCTAATCCAAAGTCTTCGATCTTTTCCAGTCCAAGGATGAAAAGTACAGTTATGAACCAGAAGGCTTTACAAGTAATAAAGAGCGCTAAGCCAGCCTTGAAATAATGATGAAAATAACCCTCTCGTACATAGTTTTATCGCTCTAGTCTTCTCCAAACCAAACTCAACTTTCCATTATAAAAACAGAATGGAGAATGTTACATATCAACCTTTTCACATGAGCCTCTTTATTCTATCTTCCCTAAAAACTATTTCGACGTCTTTGGGTCCAGGTAGTTGTTCTTGATAGTAGCCAACCTTCTTCTTTATCAACTCAAGCAAGTTTTCGTCTATTTCATATCCCACACTATTCCTGTACAACTGCATCGCCGCCTTTGTTGTAGTTCCAGTTCCCAAGAAAGGGTCAAGGACTGTGTCACCAATTATCGAGAACATCCTTATCAGCCTGCAAGCGACTTCTTCTGGACATGCTGCTGTCCTTCTTTTAACCTCATTGTTTTCCTGTCTTGCACCCTTGACGTCCCAAATCTGGGAGAACCATTTGTCCCTCTGCTCTCTGGTATAGTGGCTTGCATACCGATAAAGGTCCTTTGGTCTAAACTTTCGAGGTTTCCCCCTTCTAAAGATTAAGATGTATTCACAGTCTAATGTCACGTAGGCATTTGTCGGGATGAAGCCTGAACCCAGAAAGGAGTTTGGCTTAGTTGTCGGCTTTTTCCACAAGATGTAGGGTAGAGAAATGAAGCCTATTCTCTGGCATATCTCGATTACCTTTGCGTGATTGGGAAACAGCTTGAAGGTTCCTTCAGAATCTCTTGTAGCATCACCTATGTTTATGCATGCGATGCCACCGTCTACTAGGACCCTATAGCATTCCTTCCAGACTTCAGCCAAATATTGGTGCATTTGATCATACGTCTTGCAACCGTAGCTGTTGAATATATCATCCCATATTTTAATCATTGGATAAGGGGGAGACGTGACAACTAGATGTACGCTTTCATCTGGCACCTCATGCATGCGCCTGCTGTCGCCGAACACTATCCTATGCGTAGTCCTAGGCATAGGTAGCCTGTTCTCTCCCAATATTTTAGCGAGCACTCTTTCTGGATATGAAGTTCCATGCTCCAAGCCCATAGTGGCCCAAGCCGGAACTACGACGGGAAGAAATTATATAAAGACTTTGAATGAAGCTTTAGACTATATAGACTAGGCTGCGGAAAGGTTCAATCTTGATCCTATTAAGGCTTCTACCATTTTCGTAGATCTTTGGCCTTCTTCTCTTTTTGGATCGTCTTCTCTGCATTCTTGTGAGCGTCCAACTACGACCTTGAAATATCGTAGAATACACTTTGATAGTAAGCCTTTAGCCGTTTCTTTAGTCTTCTAAGAGTAGCTCAAGAAATCACAACTTTTCTTGTAACATCCTTTTATGTTATGCATTAGCGAAGCATACATTTCTTAATTGGTTGAGCAAAGCATTCGCCTAAAAAATAACAAGCAGGTTAGGATAACTTTATGACCGGCTCACATGCTACTTATGGACTGCAACGTGATACAGGAGGAGCTTGATGCCTAAGCCAATACTTGTACTTGACTTTGATGGTGTCATAACCAATCTTGACGTAGACTGGAATCTAGTGTACAATAAGGTTTCCGACCTAGCAGGCTACCAAGTCAGAGGCCTGATACCCTTCTGGGAAAAGTACTTCGGAACAGAGCTTTTTAGATTATGTAACAAGATCATAGAAGACTACGAACTAAAGGCAATTTCGAGGTGCAGGCCATTCGAAGACGTCAAACCTGCCTTCGAATTCTTCGAAGGCACAATATATGTTGCGTCGATGCAATCCCAGAAAGCCCTCGAAGAGTTCTTCGTCACGAATGGCCTCAGGCAACATCTAAAGGAAATCCTCGGCAGAGACGATTTCGGAACCAAGCCAAGGCAGATACAGTATATAATGAACAAGGAAAAGGATCACAGACACATAGTTCTGGTAGATGATATGCAAGAGAACGTCGACGTCTGTGGCAGACTCAACATCAGAACCATACTATTTGACAGAATGAGAGGAGATAACCTCTATGAGTTGGTCAAGAGACTTTAGACAACAAGATCAAGTACTAACCTTTTTGAGCCGACTACATTCCAATGGAGAACGATAACTACTTATTCTATAAGTCTTGTATGATGTGCTGAAGAAGGGAAAAGACGGCATGAAAGCGTTGATTGTATATGGCACCCGCTATGGGGCAACCGCCAGCACGTCTGAAGAAATATCGAAGGTATTGCGTGAGCAAGGCTTCGATGTAACCGTGGCCGACGCAAAAGAAACCAGAATCCGAGATATATCAGGATATGAGTTGATTCTCGTAGGAAGTGGCATCAGCATATCAAGGTGGACCAAGGAAACCGAACGTTTTCTTGAGATGCACAAGATGGAGCTGGTTAATAAGAAGGTCGCCCTCTTTATCTCCTCTGGCTCATGGCCTATATTTGTGAAAGAGGGAAAGAGAGAAGAATGCGATAATATATATCAAAAGCAACTCTTGGAAAAGGCGTCAAAGTATTCTCTAAACCCGCTATCAATGGGTTTGTTCGGAGGCATCTGGAACTTTACCAAAATGGGATTGCTTGCACGAAAGACTTTGGGTGGGCTCAAGCAGAAGCTGGACGCGTTAGGATTCAAACAAGAGGACGGCATATATGACATGCGAGACATGAACGCTATCAGAGAATGGGCTGAAGAGCTTGCCCGTAAAGCACGTGACGATTAGCATTCTACAAGATGAAGCAAGGCCTCAAATTAAAGGTTGATGCGAATCAGCCAATTCTCCGCCGAGAACCTTATAAGGAAGCAGACATTAATCTTCGAATCGAAATCAATTAATTAGTCTTCGTTTAAGAAGTGCGAAGGAGCACTCGCTACACTCAACTGCAAAATGTCCAGATTGGCTTACGGTCTCTGTTCTGGAACAGGCACAGATTCTATCTTGGAAATTGTAAGAAGGGTTACGACGCGTACAGGAGATTATCGTAAAGAAAACCTAGATTCTGTGAATCTTCTCTGTACAATATTTGACGTTGCATCTGGTAGAACAGTTAATTAGTGGTATTTTCTCTTTACTTGTCCTATGATCAAACTAGCCAAGATATGTGGTATTTCTGGCGCCATAGTTCCATACATGTTCATCGTGACATCTATTGCACTTTCACCGTGGTTTGATATTTACGATAATGCCTTGAGCGACCTTGGTAGCATATCGCGAAATGGATATGTTGCTTACGTCTTCAATTCTGGACTTGTGATCTCAAGCGTGCTGGTTTCCCTGTTCGCCTTGATTCTGTCTAATCTGAAACGTTCTTGGAAGTTCCTAGCTTGGACATCCCTTCTTCTAATAAACTCAGTCAGCCTGTCACTCATAGGTATCTTCAATGAAGACGCGGGAAGAATTCACGGAATCACATCGGTAATGTTTTTTGTGACCACAATTATACTAATGTTAGTCTACAGTTATCTTTCGTGGCCTCTTAACTCTCCGCACATAGGAGCATTAGCTCTTTTCTTCGGGCTCTTATGTATATTCATGTGGTTCGTAGAATGGCCTTGGAGTAATGTGGCCATACAGGAATCGGCGACGGCAATAATGGCTTCCATTTGGCTTATACTAGTTTCTCTCAAGAACGTATGAGCTCAACTAAGCTTGCCTTAGTAATGAGCTCATGGGATGTGGTCCGATCATGGGCCCTGGTTCGTCACAGGATTTAGATGGCAATGGTTATAATCTTCGTCTTAGATTGGCGAGGTGAACTCCATGAATAACAGGGAGAGAACAATGGCGACCTTTGGCCACATGAAGGCTGATCGCCTAATGTGGCAGCCTAGACTTCACCACTGGTATGAAGTGAATAAGGCCAGAGGCCGACTACCCAAGAGATATGAGACATGGAGCCTCATCCAGATATATGATGACGTTCACGCGTCACCAAGATCATATCATTACTTTGACAGAACAATAAGGACGATCGAAGGCGACAAAATAAACGTCAAAATAACAGAAGATGATAGATTTGTATTCACAAAATATGTTACCCCAAGAGGAAGTCTAACCCAAGTGGAAAAAAAGAATCTCTGGGGAACGAACAGGTTTCGTGTCGAATATTTTCTAAAGAGCATCGAAGACTTCGACGTCTTAGAGTACATCCTCGAAAGCCAGAGCTTCGAATTCGACGAGGAAACATACAATATAATGGACCAACTTTTAGGTGATAGATGCGAGCCGATGGTAAACGTCAGCCATGGCTCCATACAGAGGTTCTTCATCGAATACATGGGTTTAGAAAGGGGGGTGATAGCTCTATGGAAGCACAGAGAAAGAGTTGAGAAACTCTTAGACGCCTTCAAAAGAAACGACGACAGGAAGTTTGATCTAATCAAGAAGACACCCTTTAAGATAATCAATTTCGGAGATAACATCGACGACGCCCTAGTGCCACCACAGATATTCAAGAAGTACATGCTCCCATACTATCGCCTGAGGACAGATGAGCTCCATCAAGCAGGAAGAATCTGTACCTCCCACTGGGATGGAAAGATCAAGCTTGCCTTAAGATTCGCAAGGGACACCGGCCTTGACGGACTAGAGTGTGTTCCTCCAGAACCACAAGGCAATGTCACATTAGAAGAACTCAAGATGGAACTTGGAGACATGATCCTGGTAGACGGAATCCCGGCAACACATTTCATGCCATACACCAGCGAAAAGGAGTTGACGAACTTTGTGCAGAAAATACTTGACCTCTTCTCACCAAACATCATCTTAGGGATATCAGATATGATGCCTCCGGACGGAGACATCGAAAGAGTAAGGAAGATTAGCAAAATGGTGGAAGAATACAAGATATAAGAAGCCTAGTGAGTGATGTTTTGATCGGATATCTACCTTCCTGCATGTGGCCTTCAACCATAGGAAAAAAGTTTCTCTCTGAAGCCTAATAGATTTCTCCTATCACAATGTCATATCTTCTTTCTTTACGAGACTGTGATGGGAAAAGGCGACTTCTTCAAGTTGCAACTTGAAGAAGCGCTCTATTTGTAACGGTAGGTAAACGCCCTTGCTCTAGGATGTGTCAAGAAAGACAAAGATAGTGCTTCATGGAGATAAGGGTTATACGTTGGGATATGGATACCCCTTATGGAGATCAAAATGCCAGTGGTACAAATAAGTATGTGGGCTGGAAGAACAGAAGAGCAGAAAAGAAAGATGATGGCAGGAGTGACAAAGGCGATATGCGAGTCCATAGGCTGCAAGCCAGGAGATGTGACGATAATAGTCTACGACATTGACAAAAAGAATTGGGGAAAGGAAGGAAAGCCTGCATCGGACCTGAATTGACGAGCCAACAATATGCAGTGCTAGTGCACTGAAAGAAGCCTCTCTTGCCTTCAGCCAATAAGTTTGAAAAAAGGATAATGTGGCTGGCACGCGCCTCAGCCAACGTCGGTTTCGATGACCACACATGAACTTGGATTGGAAATATTCAAGATCATATTCATAAATTGACGGAAAGAATTCTATTGGAAATGGCATCAAGATAAAACTTCACAAGAAAGCTTGCCAAGAATCTGGCATATGATGTGAGAGCCGCTCTTGTTGAGAAAGAAGACGGCTTCAAAGTTATCTTACGAACTTGAAGATATGCGTTCAAGGAGGCTGGCCAACAGAGGATGCACTACATAATGGCTCCAACAAAACATATTATAAACAGGTAGAACTGGAGACAAAGGCGCGATAGGTCATGCCATATTGCATAAGATGCGGGAAGCCTATACCGGATGATGCCGCCTTCTGCCCAAGTTGCGGCGCTCAATTGCAAGAAAAGGCCCAAGCAACTTCGACCTTAACCGAAGTTCCTTCTGGAACACCTTTGAGTGGTATCGATGCTATAAGAAAAAGCCAGCAGGCCAGAGATTATTGGATAAGAAGAGTGGTGGCCTTAGTAATCGACTCTATTGTGGTCTCTATAATCATAGGTGTAATCGCGGCAATCATATACATACCATATGTCATATCTCAGGTGATATCCGGCGGGTTCTTCAATACCCCTTCAGCCTTGGTACAATTCTGGTCGTTTCCATTTGTCGTGGGAATCGGATTGATATTGTACTATCCGCTCTCTGAAATAACATGGGGTGCAACCCTTGGCAAGTTCATTATGGGTTTGAAGGTGACGACAATAAACGGTGAAAGACCGAACCTTGGACAGGCATTTCTCCGTAACGTAAGCAAGATATATTGGCTTCTGCTCCTCTTAGATGTCGTCTTCGGTCTCGCAATTCAAGCCGATTACAGGCAGAAGTTAAGCGACAAGTACGCTGGAACAGTCGTTGTCTCAAAGTAGGCCTGTCATTGGTCCAATATTCTTCTTTGATCGTGAAAACCGATATTTCAAGTAAGATTTCGCATGGAAACATACAGCCGCAAACAGCTCGAATGTGGTTGAACTTTGGCAAGATACGCTAAAACTTTAATAGAAGTGAAGAGCCACGATTGTGGTTCAATTGCTCTTAATCGGAGGATCTGCATCAGACGTACTTGCATTGAAGGTAGCCCGAGAACTTGGCATAGGGGTTACAAAACTGCAGGCTAAGAAGTTTCCAGACGGAGAAAAATATGTGAGAATATTAGATGATGTTAAAGGAAAAGATGTTGTAGTGATACAGTCTATGTATCGTACCCCTGATGAACACTTATTCGAATACTTCCTTCTCGTCAAAGCCCTAAAAGACTTGGGAGCAAGAAAAGTCATCGGCGTTATTCCCTATTTTGCGTACGCGCGACAAGATAGACGGTTCAATCCTGGTGAAGCAATAAGTTTTCAGACCGTAACTAGGCTGATCGAGAATGTTGGAACAGATGAGCTCCTCACAATAGACACACATCTCCACAGAGTTGACGACATCTCTGAGGTCTTCAAGATTCCAGCCCAAAACCTGTCGGCAGTTCCGCCTTTGACCAGCTACGTTAAACAGAACTTCAAGTTGGATCATCCAATTGTCATAGCACCAGATGAAGAAGCCGAACAATGGGCGAAGATAGCGTCAGACATCTTAGGCTCAGAATACGACGTGCTTGAAAAGATAAGGCTGGGACCAGACAAGGTCGAAATCAAGACAAGACTACTGAGTGTTCGAGACCGGGATGTCGTCATTGTAGACGACATAATAAGCACAGGGGGCACAATGGTCGAAACCGTAAAGATCTTGAAACATTATGGTGCAAACAAGATTATTGCAGTATGTTCACATCCTCTTCTTGTCGGAGACTCGCTTGCTAGGATTCTGGACGCGGGTGCTGAAGCTCTAATAGGATCTGATACAGTCCCGAGTCCAGTAAGCTTCGTTAGTGTCGCACCAGTCATAGCACAGGCCCTTAAGGGAATGCTTTAGCCCACAGAACGGGCTGACTATAAGAGCCATGAAACCATCGAGAAAATGGAAGCTTTTGATCATGCCTCCTTTGAAGTATTACAGCAAGAGGTGTAGGTTGTAATCAAAAGAAATTATGTCTTCTCGAGACTAAATGTTGAAAGTCAAAGTTTATGGTGTTGTTTGTGACGCTATAGAAAAATGGGCAAGTTGGTGCAAACGGGGCTTCAAGCTAGTAGTTGATGAGAGAGGATGAAGAATTTTTGATAATTTTCAATTCAAATATCACGCGAGGATCATAGCTTGCGACGAACATTTAAACATGTAAAGGGTGTATTAGAACCTAATGCCACGAACGGTGTCGATCATAAGCATGTCAGTCGATATCTGTACCAGATGGTTATAAGATGCTAGATCGTCTCTAACTCCTTGATCGCTTTTAGAGCCCAGTCTGGATCACTCATAAGCTGCCTTCCTACAGCTACGAGATCAACATCTCCGTCTTCTATTAGTCTATTTGCATACTTGAAATCTTTGATGTTTCCGACTCCAATGACCGGAATATTCACTGCACTTTTGATCTTCTTGGCCTGAGGTATAAAATAGCCTGGAATATCTTGCAGCTCCATTGGACGACTGCCACATAGACCTCCGGATACATCGATTATGTCGACACCTGCTTCCTCTAGTGCCATAGCCAGTCGGATAGAATCCTCAATCTTTGTCCCACCTGGGGTAAGGTCGTCAGCACCAATACGATAGAGGAGAAGCCGTCCACCAATCTTAGCCTTAACCCTTTCAACAACCTCTAATGGAAATCTTATCCTGTTCTCTAATGAACCACCGTATCTGTCTCCACGTCTGTTGGTCAAAGGCGAGAAAAACTGATTAACTAAGAACCCATGTGCGCCATGAACTTCAACCCCATCGAAGCCGGCATTCAAAGCTCTCTGAGCTGCTTGTGCAAACTCGTCCAGTAACCGATCTATCTCGCTCAGTGTGAGTTCGCGTGCAGACTCTGTTGCCGAAGGGGCGACTGGCTGAAAGCTTCCTGAGCCAACATAAGCCTTCGCACCGGCGTGGAAGATCTGAACAGCCACCGGTGTACCTTTCCCATGAATGGCTTGGGCGAGTCTCTTCAAGCCAGGAATAAGGGTGTCGCTATAAATTCCCAGCTGTCGTTCGCTCAGGCTGCCTCCTGTTGACACGTAAGAGGCTTCCACTATCAGAAGGCCTAACATACTGCAACGCCTAAGGTAATGTTCAATAAGCCTATCTGTAACAGAGCCGTCAGGGGCGGCCAGATTGGTGAGTATTGGAGGCATAACAATACGATTGCGTAGAGTAATCCCTTTGATTGTCAGAGGATCAAGAAGACCAGCCATAAAGGCTTCAGACCGTCCAAGAGAAAAACCCCATCTAATTTAAGTCTTCTGGACCTAGGTGGCCCATCTGAAGACAAGCCAGATGAATAACTTCCAACAGCGGAAAAGTTTCTGGATCTTGCGCATGTACTCCTGACAACAGACGTGGTTGTCTTCAAGAGATTCCTTAAGTTGTTCAAGTGAAACGAGATCTTGTCGAAAATGACTTGAAGATCTCCTAGCCCCAACCTCTGTTCCACGATCTTCTTGCAATTGCAAAATAAAGTCAAATGCATTAGGTAAGAAGCTGTTCTGCCAAAATAACAAACGATAAGATTGAACGTAACCGGGTCATCTAAGAGACAAGACGTACGATGTCTTCATAGGTCTGTAGGTATCTACCAACATATGTCATGTTAGGAGGAATCACCAGAGACGGGTTCACCTTTGTGTTGGAAAGCTTACATCCTGCACCGATGCGGACAGCGTTGCCTATTACAGACAAGGACTCTATCGAAGTCGGATTCTTCTGATTCGATTCGATGACTACCTTTCTTCCTATAATACTATCAGAGATTTTGGCGTGATCACCTATCCTAACTGCGTCTAGGACGGCAGATCTAACTATCTCAACATTTTCCCCTATTATACAGAAGTTGTCGACATTTGAGTCCAAGATTCTTGTAAAGTCGCCTATTCTGGTATGTCTTCCAATCAAAGCAGCTCCTTCAAGAAACAACCTCTTTTCCCGATACTTTTTCACAGTCTCCAGTCTCCTTCTAACAGATTCTTCACTGTATCCTTGAATCCAAATGTTCTTCCCGGGAATTATCCTTTCTTCTGTAACTCTTATGTTGAGTACGCCATAAAGAACGTCATGCATAGCTTTGAGGTATCTTTCAGGAGTTCCAATATCATACCAAACCTTTAGCTCATACGAGTAAACAGGGTAACCCTTTTCGATGATATATGGAATCAGGTCGTAGCCAAAGTCCAATCGATGTCTCTCGGTTAAAATCTGGTTTACTTCCTCATTTGACGCTATTTGTCTGACTTCTGGAGAAAGCAGATAGACCCCAGCGTTGGCCAAGTTACTCGGAGCATTTCCAGTTTGAGGTTTTTCAACAAATTGTCTAATTCTACCTTCTTCATCAACATCCGCTATGCCAAATTCTTCTGTGTTCTCGACTTTAGCGAGAGCAATTGTCATTACAGCTTTTTTTCTCTCGTGATGCTCGACAAGGCTTTTTAGGTTGATATCAAATAAACTATCACCTTGGACGACTAGAACAGGGTCTTTTATGTCATAATATTCAACATTGAGTCTATAAGAATCAGCGCTGCCAAGATCATCTAAATTAGGCTGATGCTTAATATGGACTCGAGGCTCAATTCTATAAGTGGTCGAAAACCCCAATCCTTCACCGTAATGATCAAAGAGGTTCGAGTAGTTTGTGTAACCATACTCTCCAAATATGAAGTGTCTTATACCCTGTTCAGCCAGAGTGGCCATTGAAAATTCGATAAGGGGCCTATTTAGAAACCTAACGCAAGCCTTAGAGATATCTTGAGTCAATGGCCTGAGCCTTTTGGCTTGACCACCGATAGGGATAAAACATCTGATCGCTCCAATTTCCATACACAAATGTAAAATAGACGTGAATATAAATACAATTTTCTAACCTTAATGGATAATGGCGTTCAGCAAGAGGAAGGTACGGGTCGGTTTTATGCAATCTATATTTTAATGGTGAGCCGCTATCATTTTGAATGATGTTAGGTCGTCTGCTAGTCTTGATCTTTAAGAGGCTTTAGGGATTGTAGATATGTTCATGTCGTATCTGCCAAAACCGAGAAAGGTTTCAATCATATTTGATCTAAGAAGACCAAAGGCCATACTAGATTCCAGTTGCAGGTGCCGCAGATTGGTTTCATTTCTAGTGGTCAGACCTGGTTTCAAGTCTCCTTATTCTATTCTCCATCTTTCTTCTCTGCCGCTTAAGCTCTTGCAGTCTGGCTCTTGTCATGTACAGTCGTTCCTCCAGCATCTCCTCTAATGTGAGACCTAGCTGTCTGGCCCTCTTTAGCCTCCTAACTTCCTCCAACTCACTTCTACGCATTGTCATGCAATCGGCACTTGTCAATTATAATCCATCAGAACAAAATTCTTATACGTTCAACTCTGTTCTTCTTTAGCTAGGGTGAATAAAGAGATCTCATCAGTCCTCTTTCAGAATCTCTCTAGCCACCCTTTGATAGACCTCAAAATCGGTCTTACTGAACAGGACAAATATCACCATGTCGATGTCGTCCACCTTCTTCAGAAAATCCTTCGTCGTCGATAAGGCTATTTGGCTTGCCATCTCAATAGGGTACCCAAATGCCCCAGTGCTTATCGAAGGAAATGAGATTGTCCTCAATCCCTTTGACACAGCCAATTCCAGAGAGTTACGATACGCGTCGGCCAAGAGTTCAGGCTCACCTTCACCTCCCCCACGCCATATCGGTCCAACGGTGTGAATAACATATTTTGCTTTCAGAGTTCCTCCTGAAGTGATGGCCGCCTTTCCCGTGGGAAGGCCAGCAGGCCATTCTTTAGCCCGGATGCGTTTGCATTCTTCCAGTATTTTCGGTCCACCCCTCCGGTGGATAGCGCCATCGACGCCCCCACCCCCCATAAGGCTAGAGTTTGCAGCGTTCACAATAGCATCGGTGTCCTGATCAGTTAGGTCTCCTTGAAGTATACGAACTTTTGCTTTGCCAACGAGATAGTCTGGCAAATCGACCATGAACATTACTTGCATGCCCCCTTTTATCTATTTAATCCTTATCTCATGTGACTCAGCTGCACGGTTAAAGCTGGCAGAAACATCGGATCGTAAAGGCAACTTTAAGTCTACGTTTATATATCATAACATGACTCTAGGAGCACATACCATGCCTATAGGCAAGATAGCAAAAAGAGATGGAAGAATTGTAGACTTTGACTCGAATAGAATAAAGGATGCTGTCCACAAAGCTTTCATCGCCGTCGAACTCGGTGACGGAGAAAAGGCTGAGGATGTAACAGCAGAAGTGGTTAGAATTCTAGAGGGAAGACATCCGACAGAAATCCCCTCCGTCGAAGAAGTCCAAGACCTTGTTGTGTATGTCTTGAGGCAAAAAGGCTATTGGAACGTAGCTGAAGAATACCAAAATTATAGAAAGAAGAAAGAAGAGCTAAGAATGCTCAAGAAGGAGCTTGGTATAGCTGAACCAAAACTGACAGTCAACGCCCTAGAAGTCTTAAGCAGGAGATATCTTCTGAGCGATCTCGATGGGAGGTTTGTGGAAACACCAGCCGAGATGTTTAAAAGAGTCGCAAGAGCTATTTCGAAAGCTGACAAGAAATATGGAGGAAACCCTGAAGACAGCGAAAACATCTTCTATGGCATGATGGCAAGGCTTGAATTCATTCCAAATTCACCAACCTTATTCAATGCTGGAACAGAGCTCGGCCAACTTTCCGCATGCTTTGTGCTTCCAATCGAAGACTCGCTGGAAAGCATCTTTTCCGCGGTCAAGAATACAGCGCTGATCGAGCAGACAGGAGGGGGAGTAGGCTTCGACTTTTCAAAGCTGAGGCCAAAAGGCGACATCGTCAGATCAACAAAAGGGGTTGCATCTGGCCCGATAAGTTTCATGCGAGTCTTCGACACGACAACTGAAGTCATAAAGGCAGGTGGCAGACGAAGGGGGGCGATGATGGCCATTCTCAGAGTCGACCATCCTGATGTAGTCGAATTCATAACATGCAAGCGAAACCCAGGATTTCTCTCCAACTTCAACATTTCAGTTGCAGCAACTGATCACTTCATGGAGACATTAGAGGAGGATGGAGAATATTGGTTGGTTAACCCAAGAAATAAGGAAAAGGTGAGAAAACTCAAGGCGAGGGAAGTCTGGGATACAATAATGAAGTCCGCGTGGGAGACTGGAGACCCTGGCGTGATCTTCATAGATGAAATCAACAGGCATAATCCGACACCTCTGGTTGGCAGAATAGAGTCTACAAACCCCTGCGGCGAAGTCCCCCTACTTCCTTACGAGTCTTGCAATCTTGGTTCAATAAATCTCTCGAGGATGGTGGAAGGGGGTCAACTCGATTTTGAAAAACTTAGGGAGACGGTGAGGAACGCGGTTCACTTCCTAGACAATGTAATCGACGTAAACAGTTACCCCATCAAAGAGATAGAGTTGATGACCTTAGCTAACAGGAAGATAGGTTTAGGCGTCATGGGATTTGCGGACATGCTGATAAAGCTTGGAATCCCATACGATACCGAAGAAGCCTTAAGAGTCGGAGAAGACGTCATGAAGTTCATCGAGGAAGAAGGCCGTAGGGCGTCAGTGGAGCTTGCTGAAGCAAGAGGCTCCTTTCCAAACTTTGATAGAAGTATCTGGAAGGACAGATATCATGCCATAAGAAACGCTACTGTCACGACCATAGCACCTACAGGAAGCATAAGCATAATAGCAGGATGCTCGTCAGGGATCGAGCCAATTTTCGCAATATCGTTCATAAGGAATGTGCTCGGTGGAACAAGGCTCTTTGAAACCAACCCTCTGTTCGAAATGGCAGCTAAAGAGAGAGGTTTCTACAGCGCCAGACTACTTGAGGAGATAGCGAAGACTGGCTCAGTTCAAGGAATAGAAGAGATACCAGAAGACATCAGAAAGCTCTTTGTCACCGCCCTAGACATTCGACCAGAATGGCATGTCAAGATGCAGGCAGTCTTCCAGAAGCATACAGATAACGCGGTTTCCAAAACAGTCAACCTGCCAACAGACTCAACCGTCGAAGATGTGAGAAAAGTATATGACCTAGCGTGGAAGCTCAAATGTAAGGGAATCACTGTCTTCAGATATGGAAGCAAGCCTGAGCAAGTCTTATATGTGGGAGAGATCAGGGCCAAAGAAGGAAGATTTCTTTCTGTACAATCAGAGTATTCAGGCGGCTGTCCAACTCAAACCTGCCCATTCCCCGGATGAACGAGATCCGACGAAAGAAACATTTGTGACTTAAGGCATCATATAATTCCATCAGCTGAATAGCAAGACATATATGATGTCAAGCCTATGTGAACATGCCCGTTCAGCCGGAAAAGGGAGGATTTCGCCGATTTAAGATTCTATTCTACTATAACCAGTTCCAGAGGAGCGGTCAGCCTCCATGGATACATCTGCCCAAGTCCCCTTGACACGTAAAGTGTTCTATGTCCGTTCTGCATGTACAGGCCACGAGTAAAGAGTGAATTAGACAATTCCATTCCAGCTATAACTATCCCGCCGTGAGTGTGACCAGAAAGAATCAGACACCTGCCCGATACAGCCAAAGCCGCATTTGGATCATGAACAAGCACAACTCCATCGGATCGAATGTCTGGGTAATTCCGGTCTTCCCTCCAATCAATCCCAAATACTTCCCCAACCATGCTTGCATGACTTGAATCGTAGAGTGTGATGAATCCCTTGGCTTTTAGAATTCTGGCCAACTCTTCCGCTTTACCGCTCCAGTACTCGTGATTGCCCATTACAGCGAACTTCTCCCTCGCATTCAAAGCCCCAATGTATCTTGAAACTGTTTCAAAGTCTAATGTGAGCTCGTCCACTGTATCCCCTCCCAACATGATCACGTCAGGATCCTCTTTATCGAGAAACTTGATAATCTCTTCTAGAATGCCGCCTAACATGTTTATATGTAGATCAGTCAAGAAGGCGACCTTGGCTCCTATTCCCATGTCAACTCTAGTTACTTCCACTCTTCTTGTTTCAATAAACCCCATTCCAAGACCGACACCCAATAGAGAGGCAATCGAAGCATAAATCAACCGTCGCCTTGTAAGGTTTAGCATCACATGTCGACGGCAGAAAATAAGATTACACCTTATTATTGCTTTAATTTACGGCCTGCCTTTATTTGGCGGACTAGGTTAAAGAAAAGCAGCCAGCAATAGTAGCTCCTTCATGGGAAAATTTTATGTTGGAGTTTATACATTACATTTATGAGCAGAATGTGCTCATAACACGATGGCTAAAAGGGGCCATCATTGAGGGCCACAACATCCTAAGAACAACCGATGACGTGCATGTTTTTACAATAGGAAGGCGATCGCGAGCATGAATAGAACAATCGATATAACAATGATGGTGGGCGTGAACCAACTCGATCTCATGATCTTTCCAAGGTAACTTCTTTCGGGCTTGGATCTGTAAAGGTGGCTTGCTTTTGAAGGAGGCTCTCGGGATTTCCAATGAGCGACGCCAGCACAACTGTGCGAAGGAGGTAGCCTATGGTCTGAGCAGAAGTATAGTCCACAATAGTTGCAGTGGAAGGGCAGTTCCACTTCCTCCTGACAGAAATTGCATTTAGGCATCTGTCAAAATTGTCTTTTTTTCTTCTATAAAAGCGTTGTATTTATCTTACTGCCTGGGCTCCACTAAATGGAGGCCTAGCGGTGCGTTAACCGAATTGGCTCACTTGGTCATAAAGTAACCAGAGGCCATAAATGTGAGGAGAATCGACGTGGAGATGATGATCACCAAATCTCTTTCTGTGAAGGCAACCCACACAACCGTCAGAATGAATATTAGTCGAACAAGCCTCTTGCTTGTGCCAATCTCCTTCAGCCATCTACCAAAGAAGAATAACCCGATGGCCACTGGAATGTTGTATAAAGCAATGCCATCGACCAAAGACGGATTCCCTAGATATGCGATCACCATCCACTCTATCACGAACATAACCAGCGAAATCACAATGGAAGGACGCAGAATAGAAGCAAATGAGCCCTTGGCAGGCATTCTATCCTCTATTCCAGATCCATGGCTAAAAGCTTTGCGAAAGCTGAGCCAGCAGAGATCGTCTGAAATTGGACATACTCCACTATGATCATGGCTTAAGCCAGCTCGTAACCCAATATACTAAATCTAATATAAACGCAAATCGCATTATATGTATTTTTCTGTCAAGTTCGACAATGATCTTCGACAGCTCTTGAACATCCAAGGTGGGCCATGTAGTCTGACGTGACAAAATCCTCTTCCGTCATCTAGATCATCGACCTTCCAGCATATGATCACCAGCTACATGGACTAGTAAAACCGAGAGCATGGGCTGCTCTTCCAAGTTGTCCTTAAGATTCTCTGTTTCCATACTTTTCGTAATGCAGTATCTCGTCAAGAGGTCTTCTGTTCTTTCCTCTAGGCTGCTCATTAGGATACCCAAGGGTCAGCAGTGAAACTACTCTAAGGTTGGCTGGTATGTTGAACATTTTCTTCACTTTTTCCTCATCAAAGGCGCCTATCCAGCAACTGCCTATCCCTAGTTCCCATGCTGTAAGAGCCATATTCTCAATTGCTATAGCCAAGTCGATCAGGAAAGCATCGAAGACACCAACCTTGGCGCTCCTTTTTGGATCGGCTAGACATACTATAACCGCTGCGGCTTCCCCTACAAAAGCCTGGTTCCGTGCTGCGGAAACAAGCCCCTTCTTCGTTGAAGTATCTGTCACCAAGATGAACTCCCAAGGTTGCCGGTTGGCTGCGGACTGGGCGAGCCTTGCAGACTCAACGATATTTAACAGCTCTTGCCTAGGTATCGGCTTATCCTTGTAGCTTCTTATGCTTCCTCTGTTTCTTATCAAATTCAAGACCATTGGATCAGGCATTGACGTACCAAAATGCTATTTCATAATTAAATTTTTCCATAGAGTATTCAGACAAGCCAGTTCCATGGCCTACAGATAGGAGAAAAATGGCATGTTAGATCCAGATAGTCTCATCTACATCCCATTGATGTCGACTTTTCATACAGTCAAACATGCCTTTTATTTTGGCACTTTCTCGCATGAATTAGAAAAAATGTGTCTTCTGAATCTGTTGCCCATGCAACTCAAAGCATTAAAAATAACATTCCTCTTGATATAATAATAAGTAGAAAGATAATACGTGAAGGCTCGGATATTTCAGTTGAGCCTAGATTTTAGAAGGTGCCGAAGTATCCATTTCTTATCCGAATGTTTTCAAGTCAACTCTTTGACGTATACAAAATTAGAGCAGTTATGATCGTCATTATCCCGAGCCAGAAGACGAGGTCGAAGACTAGAGCTGTGATGTCGACGCTCCATTTGTCTACCGGTCCCGCAATCGTGTTTGTGGTATGTATGCCCCAATCGAATGGAAAACCGTAGTCTGTGTGTACGTTGTCTGGCCAAATAACATAGGCTCCCCATGTGAGGGCAACAACTGTCACCACGATCCAAACTATCATGAAGGCTAGAAGTTGGATATTCTTATTCATACTATTAAAATGAAATCTCCGCTATTTAACCATTTTTTGTTTAAACCTTAAGCCAGTCATTCTATTTCTGTCAAATGATCACAATGACCACTGACAAATGCAATTACATTTGTGAGTAGTTGTAGAGGAATGACACTATGGACTTCTCGAAGTCTCTCAAGCCGTTGACCATTATGTACTCGTTTGGAGCGTGAGCCAGGCCGCCATGCCCTAGACCACCGAACAACATCTTCATGTTGAAAGGTTCTCTGCAGAACAGATACATCGGAGCAGACCCAGGCCTCATCGGGTGAATTACAGGCTCGTAGCCGAATTCTCTGAATGTCTTTATGGCAGCTTGCACAGCCTTTTCTCTAACAGAAGTCTTAACCCAACCATAGTTGCTGAGGACCCTTATCTCAATATCGTCGAACCCATGCTTCGTCAGATGAGCCTTAATCTTTTCGATTATTTCTTCCCCGGTCATGTTGGGAACTAATCTGACATCGATCTTCGCGAGAGCCCTCGATGGGACAATCGTCTTTGTGGCAGGCCCTGTCCAGCCACTGCTGAAGCCGTCAATGTTTATCGGGCTTGGGGCAAACACAAGCTCCCTCGCCATAGCTTTCACGTTCTTACCCCTGAACCTCTTCACATCGTAAGGGGTGGTCATCATCTTGACAACTGTATCCGCCTGTGAGTCAACATAATGGAGGTCCTCTGGCGATGGTGGCTCAACGTTTTCATAGAATCCCTCTACAAGCACCCCATCCTCTCCCCTCATACTATTCAAAGCCCAGATCATCCTCCATGCTGGATTAGGAAGTATTGCTGCCTGGCTCGAGTGCACATCTAATGGGTTTGTGACGCATTCAAGCTCCAAGTAGACGATACCTTTGAAGCCTAGGTTCAAGACAGGCGGAGCGCTTTCAGAAGGCTGATTCGGCACAGGCATGTAGAGAGTTTCACACATCTTAAGGTCGTCAGCGCATTTGTTAACAAATTCCTGCAGATGTATACTTCCCTGCTCCTCTTCTCCTTCAACACCGATGACGAAGTTAAAAGGCAAATCTCCTGTAACTTCCAAGATCGACTCTAAAGCATTAAGAAAGCCCATGAGAGGACCTTTAGTGTTTATAGCGCCTCTTGCAATAATACGGTCTCCTACAATTCTAGCTTCAAAGGGTGGAGAAACCCACTTATCCAGCGGCTCAACAGGTTGAGTGTCATACATGCCGTAGACGAAGATGGTCCTTTTGCTTGTGTTAGACTTAAGTTTTCCAAACACAACAGGGTAACCACTCGTCGGGACGAGTGTCGCCTCTCCTCCGAGCATCTCTCTTATGTATCCACAAGTCATTTCAGCCGTCTCCCTCATCCCTTGGCCCGTGGATGAAATACTAGGCTGCCTAAGATAGGTCTGAATGCGCCTCAAATGTTCCTCGAATTTTTCATCAATACGCTCGTGAATTTCTCTAGCGGCTGACATATTTCTCAACAGAAAGCGCAAGTTTCTATTTAAATGTTATCTGGTTTATCCCCAAATCTAAAAATTAGCCTGACGATGACCTGTTCTAGGTCGAGCGCCTGGCCTAAAATAGGGGTTAACCAAATTTATACCTTGTAAGAATGGTAGTCTCGTAGCAAAGAGGATGCGTCGCTGAATAAGTTAGAGGAGAAGGCGAGCAGACGTTAAGGTGGTTGATTTGAGGTTTGAGCCTGTGTCCGCTGCGAGGGTGTTCGTGAACGTTATAGATTTGGCGGATCATTCTAGCTGGCTGCTTCGAATGGGATGATTGTCTTCACTCTTACTGGAGTGCCGTCTGGCCACACCTACACGCTCACAGCAGACAACTGCCCCATTCTCTTGGTTATGCCCTGAACTAAGAATCATCTTGTTACAAAGGCCAGCATGTTCAAGAGGATGGTTGCTCCGTGCAATCGTGACCTATAGCTTTATATAAGGCCATTGTCAACATGACATCGACAGATATGGGTCAAGAACCTAAGAAGATGGATAGGAGGAATTTCATTTATGCTGGCGTTGGCGTTATAGCGCTTGTCGCAATAGGTGCAGCAGCATACTTCGCTACAAAACCGCCTGAGGTGACAACGGTAACCACCACGGTTCCAACGACCACAACAGCAACAACAACTGCAACAACAACGGTTCCTACAACAACTATAACTACAACCACAGCTACAACTACTACAACAACGACTACCAGTGCAACGACAACAACTACTCCGAAGGCGTATGAATTGATCAAATGGGACAAACCAGATTGGGAGACAAGGCTGACCAAATATAAGGTTGGAAAGATGCCTGACCACTGGACACAGCGCTTCCCGGAGCTGATAAAGAACTTTCCAACAAAGAAGGGAATGTGTGCGATAGACGGATACGTTCCACCTGAGGGATGGAAAGAGGCAGTTAAAGGCGTCGAAAAGATAACCTTCTTGAACTATGGGGGCTTACCAGGCGACCCGGCGATCGAGATAGCGATGTGCAGATTCGAGGACCTATTTGGGATACGTGTTGACGCCATCCCCATGGAAGAACTGTCTCTATGGATGAAGACACTGTCAATACTTACAGCACACTCTGCGGCCATCGACATAGTCGATTACAGCCCTAACGAGCTTATGGCGCAACTTGTTGGCTCCAACTTCTTGATGCCATGCGACTTTTTGTGGCCTAAAGAAATCCTCCACCTCTACGATCCTATAGTGAAAGACCTCCATTTCTATAAGGGCACAGCCTATGGCACGAGCATGTGTATGAAGCCTTACATGATCGTCTACAGGCCGTCATGGCTAAAGAGTGCCACAGGTTCATCGGAGCCGCCTAAGACGTGGCTAGAATCGGTGGAAGTTGCCAAAAAATGTGCTGAATGGGCCAACAGTAATCTAGGCGCAGGATATACAGGCATGTCGCTTGCAGGGAAAGACCACAGATATATGTGGTGCTACTGGTTCAGTGCGCTACGTTCACTGGGAGGTTCGATGGTGAACCCAAGTACAGGAAAAGTGGATGTGACGACCTCAGAATGGCGTAAGATGTTCAAGGTCTTCGTGGACTATGTGCTTACAGGAGGTATGACAAAAGATGCCCTCGGATGGTCGTGGACCGATTCGCCGGAGATGTTCGGTAAAGGAAAGGCTGCTATGGCCATGGTCGGAAGTTCGGACGTTACATTCTACGAGGATCCGGCGAGGTACGGGCCGATACAGGGAGATTGGGCACCTATGCCACCTTGGCCTTTTGATAAAGGCTTACCCCGAGCTTCTTACAACTCTGCGGCCAACTTTTCTGTAAACCCGTTCATTCCAGACAACCAAAAAGCGGCTGCACTATTATGGATGGATTACTATAGAAGTTACGAAGCCCAATGGAACGAAGCCTTCTTCGAGGGGAACGAGTGTTATGTTTCCAGCCTTTACCAAATTCCAGAGAATAGAGCGTACTTAAACTACCCCGACGTGAGGGCGGAAACCCTTAAAGTCATGGGATCTGAAATACTTCCACCTAATGCTGATACAATGCTGAAATACCTTCTGGAGTATTATCACAAAGCATGTTTAGGCGAAATCAGTGTCGATGAGGCGTTGTCGTCAGCTCAAAAGAGCATTGATGAATTACAATAAACCCCCCTTTTTTTATTTCCACCGAACTCTTAGATGAAGCGTGACACAAAAATGAAGCTTTCCGACTCTAAATTTGGATTGCTAATCTCACTTCCAGGCATAATCTTTCTATTCTTGATAGTGATTGTCCCTTTAGGAATGTTGGTTGTCACGAGCGTTCTAAGATATGATTTCCTCCACCCAATAGAGTTCATCGGGCTTCAGAATTTCTATGATGCAGTATCATCAAGACTTTTTTGGTTAGCTCTCCAAAACACAATAGCCTACACAATCGGCGTTACAGTACTGACCCTCGCTATAGGCTTGATCCTAGCTTTGGCCAATTCAAGAATTAGGACGCTCTCTGGACTCTTCAGAACATTATTGATCCTGCCATGGGCTGTCCCCGCTGTCGTTTCTGGACTAGTGTTCAGATGGATGTTGGATCCAGGAGTAGGTCTTATCAATTACACACTCATGCAGGTTGGACTTCTACGGGAACCAATCAACATTTTTGGAGACCCAAGTTTAGCTATGATATCAACAATATGGGGCTATGTCTGGACGGCGTATCCATTCATGTTTATTCTTGTACTTGCAGGCATCGAAGCTATTCCTAGGGAATTATATGAGGCAGCCAAGGTTGATGGAGCGCGCCTGATACATTCTTTTAGGCATATAACTTTGCCACTGGCAAGGAAAAGTATACTTGTAGGCGTACTTATAACAAGCATGTTCTCATTTAGGACGATCGATACCATATGGAGCATGACCAGAGGTGGACCCGCAAGAGCCACTTATGTCATGGGATTTAATCTACTTGAATACTTGATAGACTATCAGAACATCGGTTTGGCATCAGCAGTCGCTATCATAATGTTGCTGTTGATCATGATCTATGCCTTGCCTCTCATGTACTATGTTACCAAGGAGTGAGCTAAGATGGGATTAAAAAGAGAAGTGATGGATGAATGAAAACCGATATCTCACCATACATAGTGTTAGTAATCTTTGTATCAATTCTTTTATCGCCCATAATATTGATAACTTTCAATTCATTCAAGAACACCTCAGAAACATTCGGTTGGCCGCCTACCATAGTTCCGAAAGAGTTCTCTCTAGAAGCATACTATGATGTCGTTAACAGTTATGTTCCATTAACACTTAGGAATTCTATCATCATCTCAGTCGGGACGATGGTTGTAGTCTTGGCGTTTAGCATCTTTACTGCCTATGGCATAAGTAAATACAAGTTTAGAGGGAGTAGGCAGCTCTCATTTGCGATCCTAACAACACGTATCATTCCACCACTTTCCTTAATAGTTCCATTCTACATCTTGATGGGTTGGCTAGGGATAACCGACACATTCCTCTGTATCATACTACTTGAAACCTATATGAACTACCCATTAATGGTATGGACGCTGAAGGGCTTCTTCGACGACTTTCCACAGGACTTGATAGACTCCGCCTTGGTTGATGGCTGCTCTAGGACGAACGCCTTTCTAAGAGTTGTACTGCCTGTCTCAGCGGTTGCATTAGCTGCAGCAGCGATAATAACCTTCTTATGGACATGGAACGAATTCATCTATGCAATGATATTCTTGAGCACTCCGGACGTGCAGCCTGTTACAGTAGGCATCTTCCAGTTCGTAGGCGATGAAGTTATAGAATGGAATTCATTAAGTGCGGTAGCAGTCTTCACAAGCATTCCTGCCATAATCTTCTTCATAGTAGCTCAAAAGTATATCATAAGCGGACTGCTAAGAGGTGCTGTGAAACGCTAGCAGCACCAACTTTCAGGTAGGCCGTGTTCTCGTATAATCGCCTATTCTTACGGTTTCCTGGACCAAATGCGCGATAACCATTTCTCTTTAATGGATAATCCTTTGAATCTGATAAGCAAACAGTTGATCAAAGTGGTTTCCAATCCTTTTATCCTCTATAGGAGTATCTGTCTATAGCATCCTCCTTGATCTTGATCCCTAACCCTGGGCCATCTGGAACCTTTATGTATCCTCCCTCGACTTTCAGAGGTTCAGTGAACAGCTCGTTTCTAAGAGCCCACTCACCCACTCCCTTTATGTATTCAGCTATGAACGCATTGGAGGTGGAGGCAATGAGATGGAGAGTCCCTACCAACCCGATCGTTGAGTAGATGTGAGGCACATAAGGCACTTCCCAGGCGCTGGCCATAGAGATGATTCGTTTACACTCTGTTATTCCACCAGCGTGGACTATGTCAGGTTGGACAATATCTGCTGCCCTTTTGACGAGGATATCCCTAAATCTGTATCGGCTGTATTCGTTTTCTCCTAAAGCGATCGGTATGTCCACAGCCGCGGCAAGCGCCGCTAACGAATCTAGGTCGTGACTGGGAATAGGCTCCTCGAACCAAGAGACTTCATACTTTTCCAGTTCGCGGGCCATCTTCAGAGCGACAGGAAATGAGTAGCCTTGATTGGCGTCAACCATTAAGTTGACGTCTGGGCCTATTGCTTCCCTGACCGCCGCGACTTTTTCCAGGTCTCTTTTCATGTCAAAGCCAATTTTCATCTTTATGGCTGTGAAGCCTTCCTTGACGTATCCTTTTGCTTCCTCAGCAAGTTCTTTGGGCGTCAGCGGTGGATCAGCAGCCCTATTGAAGAGGCCACTTGCGTAGACTCTAATCTTTCTTCGGTAACATCCCCCTAGCAGTCTGCAAATTGGGCTGTTCAAGGCCTTTCCGGCTATGTCCCATAAGGCGATGTCAACGCCGGCGATTGCACTGACTACTGCGCCCTCCGACCCTAGTGTGAAAGAGCCTGAGCCTTTTCCCAGCATCTTATCCCAGAGTCTTTCTCGGTCAAAAGGGTCTTCTCCGACAACGAGTTGTCTCAGTCTTTTCTGAATGATTGCCTCAAAAACAGCCATTTCTCTTCCATGGAGCGGGCTGACTTCTCCTAAGCCCACTATTCCTTCGTCCGTGAAGACCTGAACTAGTAGTGCATTCCAAGCGTCCCACTGTGCGGTAGCGTCACCTATAGGCTCTTTCAGAGGACAGGTGAGAGGAATCGTCTTGATATCGGTGATTCTCAAATGCGACCCCTTTATCGATGAGTTCTAAGTTCTAGTTTTTAGCTTTTTCTCTTACGAGGTGTGAGGAAACAAATTTGACAAAACCATGTTATGTGGTTGGGCGAGTTGAGATAATGCTGTTGTAGAGAGGTCTCTGAATTCAACTTGGCAGGTCATTTCAGATAACTGAAACAGTCTGATGGCGGCTTTGATTTGATTAATGTTTTCCATGATTGTTGTCTCCGTTCTTGTATGATGTCTTCGAATGATTTGGCAAAGGTCTACCTTAGATACAGCTGTGAAGGCGCATGTTCATCGTATACGTTTAAGATATCTTTAGTCGGAGGAGGTTGACAGCCTCGTCCAATCGGATTCTGGGATCCGATCAGACTTGGAAGTAGCAAATTAGGTTAGGTGATAGCTGCTTTTGAACGTCAGGTTTATATCTTTGCTTCAAGCAACCAAAAGATATGAGATTGAAGGATAAAGTTTCTCTTATCACTGGCTCCTCAAGAGGCATAGGGAGGGCTACCGCCTTAACCTTCGCCAGGGAGGGATCAGATGTCATCGTCAACTATGCGGCAAGAAAGGATAAGGCAGATGAAGTTGTCAGCGAGATTAGGCGTCTCGGAAGGGAGGCTAAGGCTATACAAGCAGATGTCGCAGACGAAAAGGCAGTGGATGAGATGGTTAAACAGTCGATAGAGCAATTTGGAAAGATCGACATTCTCGTCAATAGCGCAGGAGTCGGATGGAAATCTGGTTCAATCCTAGAAGGCACAAAGGAAGAGTGGGACAGAGTACTTGGTGTCAATCTGATAGGCACCTACAACTGCATAAAGGCTGTCGCACCATATATGATCAAGCAGAAATATGGCAAGATAATCAACATCTCGTCTATAGCTGGCATGTCAACTGCCCACACCGAGCAAGTTGCCTACGGGCCATCTAAAGCTGGAATCTATAATCTGACAAAGAGGCTGGCCTTCAAACTGGGCTCCTACAACATCCATGTCAATGCCATAGCGCCTGGCCTCATAAAGACTGACATGCCCTTTGCAGGAAAGAGCGAACAGGAAATAGAGGAGATCATCAAAGACTATGCTACGTTTACGAGCTTAAGGAGAGTCGGCGATCCTTTCGAGATCGCAAATGTGGCTCTGTTTCTTGCTTCAGACGAATCGAGTTTTGTCACAGGCCAGGTGATAGTCGCGGACGGGGGAAGGTTCGACTACCTCTCACATAGCGTGTAGAAGGCCAGAGAGATATCACATCGGAAAGAGATCAGAACAGCCCGCTCAAGTCTCTTCTAACAGGTCTGATTTGCCTCCAAGTTTAAGTATCATCAACTGTGTGCTAGAACCATAGATGTGAATTAAAATAGGTGTATGTGGGATAGCCTGTGAAAAATGCCCGAGAATGGTTGCAGACACATGTCCGAATGGAAGAAGCGGATGCCTACCAAAGGAAAACAGATTCTGTAAGATCTCAACATGTGCTCTCAATAAAGGTGTAAGTGTCTGCTTTGAATGCCCGGAGTTTCCCTGAGAGACCACCAAGCAGGGCCCAATCGACTTCAGCTACTGTAGATACATTTCAGGTAAAGAGGCTTAAATGAGCTTGAGGAGCGATAAAGTTGACTTCGCCACATAAGGAACGATTTCTCACAGTACTTGAGCATAGAATACCTGACATGGTGCCAATAACCGACCTTGACATAGATGGGTCGCTAGTGGAAAAGATTACGGGGAGTAAGAGTGAGTGGAGGAGGTCAGCAGTCCCCTACTATATGGGGGGATGACACCTGGCATGCTGCTTTAAGGAGTTTAGATGCGGCGATAGAAGCCCACAGGAAACTTGATTTTGATGCATTTCTGTTAACGAACTATAGCGGTGTAGATTCTTACAGCCTCTTCCACCTGAGGTATATAATTCCCGAAAATATATGCCCACATTAGAACCATCAACCATAAGCTTAATGAGCGCCGTCTAGCCCATAGATATTAACTTCGCAATCGCCATCTCTCTCACTTAAGGTTTCTTCTATGAATTCTTTAATCGAATCCGACACTGTCACCTTGTTCACCAGAACCATCTTGTCTTTAACCAGATTGAACAACTCTTTCACTTCACCCTCCTTAGA
>CAYUWR010000012.1:0-2925 GCA_964448685.1 uncultured Nitrososphaeria archaeon | reverse complement strand
TTCGCCTCTCAACGCCTCTCTTATGAGATTGCTGGCCTTGTCTTGATAAGGAGATGACTTGTTATATGGGTGCACAAGAATATTTGTGTCAAGTAATATCTTCATAAACCTCTTCCCTGGAAAGTTTTCCCTTCACTGCCCCAAGGTCAGGCGGATCATCCAACTTCACAAGGATCATCCCAGTTGCACGGCGCCCTCGCATAACATTTAGCTTTGCTACACCCTCTCCAACCACCTCTATATGTAATACGTCGCCATTGGCGAGCCCCAGCCTATCCCGAACCTCATGGGGAAGATACAGCTTGTCCTTATAATAAGTAGTCTCAGCCATTGTGGCCATCCCCTGTTCCCCAACCGATTGGGTAAAATATGAACTCATTTTTAGGCTTCATAGCATGCAGGAGCCCTGACATATGTTTCGACGTAGTCGCTGACGCGTTTAGAGCGAAGGATGGTTAGATTTGAAGATCTCCATGAGCTTTGAAACGTAGTCGTTCAAGATTCTTTTTTCCAATGACTCGCCTATATAGTAGATAGACTAACATTTCGTGTTGGACGATTCATACGAGATTTCTAGCTTAGTCTAGATTATGGCTTTCTGAGTGACTTTGTCGAAGACATGAATTCTCTGTTTATCTAGTGACGCCCATAACATATCTCCGATCCTTGCCATGAACCTTCGGGTTGTTGCTGCCTTGAATACTTGGCCGCATGCTACATAACATAGGTCCAAGATCGTTTCTGTCCCAAGAGGTTCCACTGCGTACACTTCCACTTCAAAGTCTTCGTCTGAGGTCTTCTTGTTGGAAACGTCTACATCTTGAGGCCTTGCTCCTATAACAAGCTCGTTCCCCTTGGCCTCTTCTTCGATCCTCTTGCCCAGCTCTCTGTCTATCTTGAGCTTTACCGTAGGCAACTCCAGATAGGATTCTTCGCCTATTTTTCTGTAGGCGCAGTCAAAAAAGTTCATTGGAGGCGTGCCAATGAAACCTCCTACAAATTGGTTTGCGGGATGATCGAATATCGTTAATGGGTCAGCTACTTGCACAAGTTTGCCTTCGGACATTATCGCTATCCTGTCAGCCATACTCATTGCCTCAACTTGATCATGTGTTACATAGATCATTGTGGTCTTCAGCTCCTTCTGTAGTCTGATCAGCTCAGCCCTCATGTAGACTCTCAGTTTGGCGTCGATGTTAGATAGAGGCTCGTCTAAGAGAAAGGCTTTCGGCTTTCTGACGACGGCCCTTGCCAAGGCAACCCTCTGTCTTTCTCCACCACTCAGTTCGTAGGGTCTCTTGTCCAGGAGACCCTTTATTCGTAGCATTTCAGCGGCCGCGTTCACTTGACTTACTATCTCGCTTCTCGGAAGCTTCCTGATTTCTAGAGGGAAAGCGATGTTGTCGAACACTTTCATGTTCGGGTAGAGCGCGTAGCTTTGGAAGACCATAGCTACATCTCTCTTCTCAGGTGGGACGTTGTTCATTAACGTCCCATCAAAGTAGATGTTTCCAGATGTCATAGGCTCCAGTCCTGCGATCATATTCAACGTTGTAGTCTTGCCACATCCTGATGGGCCAAGCAGGACCATGAATTCCTTGTCTTGAATTTCAAGGTTCAAATTATCTACAACTGTCTGGTTTCCAAACTTCTTGGTGACATTCTCAAGAACTACCTTTACCAATGCTGTTCACCTCGCAATTTCAATGTTCTTCTTATAAACTTTTCCAAGGCCATCAAACCCCTATCCACCTATAGTAGTCACCGGGTCTACGATTTTCAGTCTTGTTATAAATCTCCCGAATACAAGTGCGATGACGATTACTGGGATCAGACTCAACATTGTTGCGGCGGCCAGACCCGTATTGTCGATAATGTGGAAAAGCATTGCTGGGAATACTGGTGGAAGTGTCTGGGCAGGGCTTCCTGCTGTAAGCAGCCAAGCGAATAGAAATTCGTTCCAGGAGATTAGAAAAGTCAGTATGGCGACTGTACCTACGCCAGCTGAAGCCATCGGGATAACGACCTTGATAAGCGCGTTGACGCGAGTACATCCATCAACCCTTGCAGCCCTCTCAACCTCTAAGGGTAAGGTCGCAAAGTAACCCATCAGAATCCAAGTCATAAGAGGAATTGTGATGCTCAAGTAGATTATGACAAGCCCTATCAGCGTTCCCTGCAAATTAAGCATCTGATACAACATAAAGAATGGAACCACTATCGAAATTGGCGGTAAAGCTCTCGTCATAAGCAAGGTAAACAGGAACTTATTCTTGTGTCTGAACTTGTACCTTCCAAAAGAGTACCCTGTTGGGATAGCCACGGCTAAGGTTAAGGCAGTCACACAGAGAGCCAATATGGTACTGTTGATCATGCCCGACCTGATCATCGGTGCATATCCGCTCGGTAGGAAGTACACAGTCTGAGTTCCAACCACTGCTGAGGCGCTAAATCCAAGCATCCTAAGATAATTCGCAAGCGTCGGTTGATTAGGCCAAAAATGCACGGGAACCGACGCCACTTCATTCTCTGTCATAAGTGACATGTTTAGAAACCAGTATATCGGAATGAGACTCCAGACAGCTAAGAGCACTGCCAGAACATATACTGCAACTTGCCTCAGTTTACCCATATCTACTTCTTCCTCCCAAATAGCGCATAGAAGTAGGACGTTCCGATTATCATCATTATGACGAGTAGCACGTACGAGTAAGCTGCACCCAATCCTAGATCTAGGTTTCTGAATGAAGTCTTGTAGATGTGCCAAGTCAGACTTTCTGTTGCTATTCCTGGCCCACCACCGGTCAGAAGAATTATGACATCTGTTGCTCTAGCAGCTTCCATTGAAGCCAATATAAGACTGATCAAGACGGCATATTTCAAGTGGGGAAGGGTTACTTTGACAAAACGCTTGATCGGCCCTGC